>JAHLWX010000070.1 GCA_019057675.1 Candidatus Jordarchaeum sp. LHC_1308 | reverse complement strand
GACCCCTTCCAGAACGTGGAAAAAGAATACCTCCAACTTCTCCACAACTATAAGAGTACTACGGCCACCGCTCAGCCTCCAAGTGGGAACGAGGAAATCTGGGAGTTCATTAATAGGCTGGAGGCAAGGAGCGACGGCGTCGTCAAAATTGGGAGGGAAAGAATACTGTTTGTAGAAGAAGGAATGTACTCTCTTGCTCAGACGCTTCTTCCGACCGAGTTGTTCGGCGGAGTTGTATATGGAGCCTACATAAAGGCACATGTGGATTACGGCCGTTCTCTCGCTAAGCAGGGTGAGAAGTACGGCGTTGAGGGAGTACTGGACTTCTTTTTATCCTCGGCGTCTTCGATGGGTTGGGGGAAGCTTGAAATGGTGAAATTCGAAGACCCGGAAGTGGTCTTCAGGACTTACCAATCGATTTACGCGGAGACAGCCGGACACTACATTAGGAAGAAAGGGTTGACAAGGAGACCGGTCTGCACCTACGGGTGGATCGTGGAGGGAATCCTGAACTACTTCGCGAAGGTTGAAGGGAAGCCTCCATTCATTTGCAGGGAGAAAAAGTGCATCGCGAAGGGGGATGAACACTGCGAGTTTGTTCTCAGCAGGCAGTCGAGGTAGTGGTTCTGGGCGCCGAGGAAGCTTCTCTGAAATTTCTCTGGTGCCGTGTAGCGTTACACCCTTCGTTTTTTCCTCCGGGTAAAGTTTAAAATTCCTCTTCTTTTTCGTTGAGCTTAACATATTGCCAGGGCAGGTGTACCTTGATGGATCTTAGCCAAGTGTTTTACCCCGAGAGCGTCGCCATTGTTGGGGCGTCTGATAGGAACATAAGGTACTACGTGGAAGCAATGGTTGAAGCTGGAAAGCTCAAGGTTTTCGTGGTTAACCCCAACTACGAGGAAGTTTCAGGCGTCAAGAGTTATCCGAGTCTAACCGATGTACCTGAGAGGGTTGACTACGTGGTTGTCGCCGTCCCAGCAGCTCAGACGCCAAGCGTCCTGCTTGAGTGCGCCAAGAAGGGGGTGAAGGTAGTTCATATTTTCACGTCGGGATTCAGCGAAACTGGGACAGCTGAGGGTAGAGCTCTGGAGGAGAAGCTGGCTGAGATTGCCAGGTGCAGCGGCTTCAGGATAATAGGCCCAAATTGCATGGGAGTCTATTGTCCAGAGTCCGGGTTGAGGTTCGTTAACGACCAGCCCGGTGAGCCCGGCCCGGTGGCGTTCATATCGCAGAGCGGGGGTAGAGCGGTGAACCTTGTAGCGAACGCCCGCCTCAGAAACGTGAGGTTCAGCAAGGTTGTGAGTTACGGTAACGCGTGCGACCTCGACTTCGTGGACTTCCTCGAGTACTTTAAGGATGACCCCAAGACGAGCATTATAATGGGGTATGTGGAGGGCTTCAAGAAAACCGATGGACTCTTAGAGCTACTGAAGGAGACCTGCATGAGGAAGCCCGTCGCGATACTTAAGGGAGGTGTAAGCGAGGAAGGAGCTAGGGCAGCAGCGTTCCACACGGGCTCCTTGGCTGGGTCAGCTAGAGTTTGGGATGGTGTCTGCAAACAGACGGGCGTTATACAGGTCGAGTTCTTCGAAGACCTCCTCGACTTGGCCGCCGGGTTCATGTATGCCAAGCCTCCCGGGGGGAGCGGGGTAGCTGTGATGACCAACTCGGGCGGATCAAGCGTAGTTTACGCTGATGTGTGCGCCAAGTATGGGTTGAGGGTGCCTGAGTTCGAGGAGGAAACCCAGAGGAGGCTCAGAAGCTTCATTCCGGTGGCTGGGTCAAGCGTTAAGAACCCGCTGGATGCATGGATGGCGTTTGCGAGGGGAAAAATGATGGAGGCGTTGGACGCTGCCGCCTCAGACAGAAACGTTCACAGCATAATCATAGAACTTCAACCTGAAAACTTCCACGTTTACTCGAGGAGGGCGCTCGACATAAGAGACGAAATGGCTGAGATAGCCATAGAGTCCTGCAGAAACGTGGTGAAAGAGCACGACAAGCCAGTCTTCATAGTGGTGAACTCCAGCTACTATCATGAGACAGAAAGGGCGATGGCGAAATTCTTCCAAGACGCAGGTTTCCCGGTCTTCTCCTCTCTCCAAGGAGCCGTAAAGACCATCTCGAAAATGTACTTGTACGGGCGCTTCAAGGATGCAAGAGAGGATGATCACCAACCGCCGCAGGACAACTATGAAGGCTCATTTCCAGATTAATTTAAAGAAAAACGTTTTTCTATACGTGACCCCTCTTTTAGAGCCTTTCTTGCTTTAACGCCATTTCAGCTTGTTCGGTGACTATGCCTGTCTACGCAGAGCTCGTTACATCCATATTGTTTCCGAGTCGTCGACCATCACGAGAAAACCTTTAAACCGCATTGTTACGTGCATCCTTCACAGCCACGTTCACATAATTCCACTTGCAGAAGAACATGTTGGCATCAGCCTCTGGGCAACTAGCAGAGCTCACCGGTTGGCAAGAGAAATTACCCGTCTATCTGAGTATTGGCTTTCGTCGCGCTCTCATCCTTCCCCCCTCATGGAAGGCTTTAGGGTTGACGTGGAGCTTCAACCGCTCCATCTGGTATTTTTGGAGGAGGTTTTAGGACTTCCACCGGCCTAATGGACGTCTGAGATAGTTCTGTGCTGTGGTCGCCGTCCCACCACTTCAGACGCCCGCCGTCCTTGAGGGATACGCCGAGAAGCGTGTAAAGACAGTTCACGTATTCGCCTCTGGCTTCAGCGAGACAGGCAGGCAGACGGACATCATCCAAGTCGACGACTTCGACTACCTGATGGACTTGGCCGTAGGATTTCTCTATGCTAAGCCACCAGAAGAAAAAGTATCTATAACGACGAACTCGAACTCCTTCTGCATATCCCTTCTTAAGAACCTTGATCTCTCCCAAGATCCGCCAGCCTTTAATAATCACGGCGCCTCTAAGTCCATCGTGTGCAACGCTCAGAGTAACAGCTCCTTGAAAAAGGCGCCTCTTCACTTATCATGTCTTTGAGTTTTCAAGCCAGCAAACACGCTGCAGACAGTTCTCGAAAGCCGTCGTAAAAACTTAAAAATAAATTTGACAGAAAAAGGCCAACATTTCTCTCCTTATGGGGGAAGGAACATTAGGCTTTGCTTCTTCCAAGGTATTTTTGCGCCAGCTCCGCTGTGACGGCGTTTCTTTTCGCTATTTCGGCGTACATGTAGGCGCTTTCTCTCGGCGTCCTCTTGAGGTTTTTGTAGTTGACTTCTACGAGCCCGAACCTTTTACTGAAGCCCTCGTTCCACTCGAAGTTGTCTATGAGCGACCAGTACATGTAGCCTCTAAGATCAACCCTCTCTCTTAGGGCTCTATGCGCCTCCGCTAGGTGTCGTATGATGAACCTGCACCTCTGCCTGTCGCTGCTGGTGGCGATGCCGTTCTCCGTTATGTAGACTGGCTTCCCATACTTTTTGAGGCTGACGAGAAGCTTGTACAACCCCTCAGGGTACACCTCGTAGTGCATGTCGGTGAGCTCGGCGTCCATGGGCACGACTGCGAACCTCCTCGACGGGTCGGGGGAGGGAATGCAAATGCTGCGCGTGTAGTAGTTTAGCCCTATGAAGTCCCACGCCCCTTTAAGCCCCTCAGCCTCCTCCTGCCCTACCGGTGGCTGGACTACTCCGGTGTGGATGCTCTCCAAGAACCACCGGTTGTATATCGCGTCGCTCGTGTTAGCCTCGTTAACGTGCCTCTCGTCCTTCGGGTCCAGCGGCTCGAACATCATCATGTTGTGCGCAAACCCAACCATGGGCTTCGGGTAGCCCATCTCCCTGCAAACCTCATGTATCGTCCTGTAGGCTCTGGCGTGGGCTAGAAGGAGGTTCCTAGCCACGCTGAAAGCCTTAAGCAGATCTCTCTCGCCCGGCGGGAACACCCCGAAAACGTAGCCTAAGACGACGTACACCATCGGCTCGTTTATCGTTGTGTAGAACGGTATTAGGTCGCCGAGCTCCTCCACAATTTTTCTCACAAAGCAATCGAATATGTCGACGCTCTCAGGCTTCTCCCAGCCGCCCTTCTCGGCGAACCATAGGGGATCGGTGAAGTGGTGCAGCGTTATGATGGGCGTGAGCCCCCTACGCCTCATTTCCTGAAGAACCCTGCGGTAGTGCTCAACCTCCTTGCTGCTCCACACTCCCTCCCTAGGCTCAACCCTGCTCCACTCTATAGACGTCCTGAAAGAGTTCAGGTTAAGCTTCCTAGCAATACCAAAATCCTCTTTATACCTATTATAATGGTCGCAAGCGACCCCGGAGAGGTCGAGAGTGTGCCCCTCCTGCTCCCACTTCCACCAGTTGTTATTCATGTTATTCCCCTCAACCTGATGAGCCGCGACGGCGCAGCCCCAGAGAAAACCATCCGGGAAAACTAGCTCGACAAAATCGTCCACGAGCAACACCACCTTTAACTATTCAGCTTTATTTTCGGCGTCATTCGTTCTATTAAAATTTTCTTCAAGAAACTTTCCAGCAAAACCTGAAAAAGGTGGTTTGCAGGTATCAAGGTTGGACGCTGAGAAACGGAGGCGCTACCAGAAGCACCGCTTTCGGGTCCCCCTACAGAACCACGCTTTAAGGACTAAAAACAAAGACTGGAGCATGCTCTTAACTCGGAATCATCAAAATCCCTCTAAGAGTTGGCTAATAAAGTGGTAAAGTGGTTCGACATCTATTTTCCAACCATAGCCTCTTTCCCCATACAGCTTTTCCACGCTCTCTTTTCTGAGGTTTTTCAAAAAAGTTTTTATGGCTTGTCATACTCCTCTTGTTGGAGGAGGGAGGATGAGAGAGTGTTTGTCGTTGATGCGCACACGCACATTGTGGATGAAGGATGGATGCCGAAGAAGTGGTGGGATGAGCTGGCGAAGATCTACGTGCACGCGCTAGGTGAAATGGGCATCCCAATAAATGTGGACCAGGTTAAGTCGCAGATTTTCCCGAACTTCTACGACCCCGACGGGTCAAAGCTTATTAGGGAGATGGATGCTGCCGGCATAGACGTCAGCGTAATATGCCCCCTAGACTACGGGTTAGCCCTCGGCGACCCCAAGACGCCCATAGAAGAACAAAACCAGATATTCGCCGAGATACAGAAAAAGTATCCCAAGAGGATAATTGCGTTCGTGAGCGTTGACCCGCGAAGACCTGATGCGGAAAAGATAGTAAGAAACGGGCTCGAGGACCTGGGATTAAAGGGGCTTAAGCTTCACCCGGCATCAGGGTTCTACCCAAACGAGTCGTGCGTCTACAAGTTGCTCTCGGTAGCCAGAGAGTTCAACGTGCCCGTGCTCTTCCACACGGGACAAATAGTTCAGCCGCTCAGAAGCAAGTTCTGCAACCCCATATACCTCGACGACGTGCTCATCGACTTCCCAGAACTGACTGTTCAAGCAGCCCACATGAGCTTCGGCTGGAGGCACGAGCTCTTCCACATGGGGGCCACTAAGATCAACTTGGTGGTCGACTTCTCCGGCTGGCAGCTGATAGCGCGCAGCAACTTCAAAACCTTCTGCGAAGCTCTAAGGGAATGCATAGACGAGTTCGGCGCGTCAAGAGTGCTCTTCGGAACAGACGGGCCATACCTCAGGGCGGCGATGCCCGACAAGGACTTCGTGGAAATGGTCAAAAACCTGCCGAAAAAAGCCCCCGAAGGAATAAAATTCACGGAAAAAGAAATAGAACAAATAATGGGCGGAAACGCAAAACGAATCTACAAACTATAAACCCCCTTTTTCCGTCCCCGAAACAACAACCAAGCCCCAAACCCAGCCTACAAAAAACACCCCGCCATCTAGACCCAACAATCCTTAATCCAAAAAGCACCAAGATCCAAACACAACACATGCCAACGAAGCAAACCGTCATCAAGCTCAACAACCAAAATTCGAACAAAACCACCACAAAAAATAAAGTTACAAACATAACTGGTTCCCTTTCGGAGGGTTTTTTCTTGGAGAAAGAGGCGGTAGCACTAATATTATTACTATATTATTACTGCTACTAGCCGCAGCTCCACTAACAGCAATAATACCAGCAACGCCAGCACCACCAATAACACCAGCAACAGAGGTGAACGAGAAACAAGCACAACAATACTGGGCAAAAACATACGGAGAGGCGATGATGACTGTGCTTTTTCTGTTCAGCAGACCAGCGACGGAGGATACATAGCAGCTGGATACAAATATTCGTTTGGTGCCGGATACTGTGATGTTTGGGTTTTGAAGCTTGACTCAAGTGGAAACGTCCAGTGGCAGAGAACATATGGAGGAAGCAGCTGGGACTATGCTCATTCAGTTCAGCAGACTGATGACGGAGGATACATAGTAGCAGGGGGCACGCTGTCGTTTGGCGCTGGAGGCTGGGATCTTTGGGTTTTGAAGCTTAGGAGTGATGGTGGTATTGTTTTTCGTAGTGGGGCTGGCGCAAGCGTAAATGACACCGGCGCCATTGTTAGATCCCCCGTCTACCAGTCTGAGAGCACGAGTGCGGCTCCGCAGGATAGCGGCGCCACCGCAGCGGCTACGGATGCTGTGCCTCAGGACACGAACGCGACAATTCACGCACAGACCTCGCTGGAGCAGACCCCTGAGCAGTTTTTGTTGCTGTTTGTTAATGCGTCTATTTTGCTGCTGCTTGCTCAGAAGTATTTTAGGAGGACTTATTTTAATAGGATTTTTATTGGTGCTGGTATTGTTTTAGCTATCTTTGGCATGCTTTTGGCTTTGCTGAGTAAGCTCTCAATAATAGCTTTCCCTTCAACGTTTTTCTTTTTTGTTTTGGGATTGTTTGGGGTGATGTTGAGGTTGCGAGCTTTATGTTTTTGTTTCTTCCCAACGTTTTCTGTCGCTCGTTAAAGGGGTGTGGTGGGTTGGTCTTTGTATATGCTAAAGTTGCTTTTTGGGCCGCGAAGGGATTCTGTTGTTAACGTGAGGGAACTGTTTGCCGAGTGGCTGGTGTAAGCCAGTTGTTGTATCTCAAGCCCCACTTCTTTTTCAGGTGGTCGAGGGAGAAGGGTGATTCGAGCCGGGTTCGCCGACCAGCTCACCGGGCGGAGGCCTCCATTTGAGCTCAGCTCACTTTGTGTCTAGCTAAAAAGGTTTATCGTTTTAAGAGAACTGCGAGTTACGTCTCAAGCGAAGTCTTGGATTGAAGAGCTGGCTTCGGAGTACCTGACCATCAAAGGATACTTTGTCCTCACAGACGTTGGAATAGGCGCTGCACAGAGAGGAGGCAGGTATGATATTGACGTAGTAGCCATTCCTGCAAGCAAAGAACAGTATAGTAGATTAAGAATTCATGGAAAAGAGGCACCGGGCAAGTCGCTGACGAGTCGCTTAAAAAAGAGTGGAGGACAATATGAGAAATATAAGTATGGAGACAGTTCATACGTTAAAGAGTACCTGGTAGGCAAGGATGGACTTAAAGTTAGAGATTTAGAGAATAAATTACGGGGTGCAGGGATATGGCGAAGAGCCTAGCCATCATCACTGGTGGTTGACGATGTTTGTTTGGAGGCTGTTTATTTTTTGGTGTGTGTTCTCGCTGCTTCAACCATTGTTTTGATGTGTTTTGTTGGGGTTTCGAGATGGAAGTCTGAGCCCGGTGCGACCATGCTGACCCCTTCGTCTATCGCCTTTTTGACTGCGCTTCTTATTTTTTCTTCTGGTCCGTCACATATGACTTCTGTTGGGTCGAGGTTTCCTATGAGGGGAAGGCCGGGCTTCGCGTGGTCGATTATTTTTCTCGCGCCGCTTATGGGTGTGTTTTGGTCTATTGCGACCCCGTTAACCCCGCATCTGGCTGCCCTGTCGATGACGGGTAGGGCGTCGCCCGGAACGCTTAGAACTGAAAGCTTCGCTCGTTCAGCGATTTTTTCAATGTATGGCTTGACGAGCTCGTCAAACAACAGTGGGGGGAGGGTGCTGGCTGATCCCCCCATCTCGTAGAGCGTAACCACGTCCGCTCCGGCTTCAACGTAGACGTCCACTATTTCAGCGTAAACTTCGACGACCTCGTCTAAGACCTCTTTCACCGCCCCCGGGTCTCTCTCAAGGGTGGACATGAAGGAGGCGTGGTCGAAAACATAGTAGCTCATGCTGGTGAACGGTGGGACGACGATAACGTTAACGGGCGCCACCCCTTCAAACTCCTCCTTCAGGAGCCTCACAGCCTCAGCCACCACCCGAACCCTTCCAGAGCGAGCCACGTCCCCCGGCGGTATAGGCGGGACAACCCTCCTCAGAAGCGGACGCCTCGCAATGGGCCAAGCTAGAACCCCCCTCTCATGGAAGTCCACTTGGACGCCGAAGGCCTCAGCCTCGACGAGGGTGTCGAATGGAACCGTCACGTTGTCCAGCCCGCAAAACCTGTGTGCCGCCGCCCCGAGCCTAGCCATCCTGACAGGATCCCTGTGGGCTTCAGGCCACCAGGCACCCGTAAGCTCCATGAACTCCCGGGTGCACGTGGAGGAAAAGTTAACGCAGGGCGTGAAGTCAAAGTCTCCCCCGCCCTTCAAAACCGCCATCACACGCCCGTAAGAGCTCAAGCCACCACCACACCGACAAAACCGCCATCATAACTAATATTTAACATCCACTCCCAGCCTTTAAGGCTTCACTGGCCCCGCCACCAACACCAAATAACAGCACACAAGACCCCATAATGCTCCAAGCAACCACCCCACCCACTCAGAAACCACATCTCAGCCAAACCCAAACAAATAACCCGCCACACAACAATCCTTAACAACCCCAACCATTTAAAAGCATTTAGTCGAATTCCAAGGGCCACTGAAAACCCTTCGAGACTGTTGCTTGCCAACTTTAACCCCTAAAGGCCCACAACAGATGCCCAAGGCGTCAGCCCCGCGCTCCGCTTCAACCAACACCAACGGTTACAACCTGAAGGAAGACACAGCCACTACCCTTTTACACCCCCCCGGAACAAGTGTTCCTTCAAAGCTCCAGCTATAACCATCAACTGGCAGCACACACCCGGGCCCTCCTACCCCCAATGGAAGAGGCCTAAGACATCATCGATCACCCCAACAAAACCCCACAAACGCTCAAAACCAATTCACCCACCTCGACGACCCAAACCACCATATGAACCACAAAACCCCAACAAAAATATAAATAAAATCCGGTTCCCACAATTTAAAGCAAAATCCGAGTGGTTGTGGGACAACGTGCAACCCGCCATCCCAGGTTAAAGCTCCTCCCAAGCTGAAGCCCATCTCCCGAAGCACCCCACCCCCAAAGTTCAGCTTCATACGGGCGAAACAACAAAACACGGGGCGAATACACTGACCGCCAGAACCGCCTCAACCACCACACAGGCAGCGCAAAGACCCATACACACAACAACACAAACAAGAGAGAACCAGCAAAGAAAAAACAGCGGAAACTCCTAAAAACCACAATTTTTAAAGGAGGATCGAATGCCCCATCCAAACCAAAAAGGAACATATCGAAGAACTTATTAAGCAACTGAAGTCCAGTAAACCGGAAAAGCGCCGAGCTGCGGCATTGGCGCTCGGCGAGACCGGCGACCCAAGGGCCGTTGAACCCCCTCATAACAGCACTAAAAGACAAGGACGGGGACGTGTGTGAGGCTGCGGCAAGGGCACTCGGCAGGATAGGCGATCCGAGGACTGTTGAGCCCCTCACAAAAGCATTAAAAGATGAGTACGTGCGTCTGGCTGCGGCGGAGGCGATGAGAAATAAGAATGGGTGAGTGAGGTGTTATGGTGGGTTGCTTCTGGCTTCGTCGTTTCCAGTTAGCCTTTTGGGGTGGTTGGTTAACTTGCCTCATCAGATGCCTTCATCACTGAAACTATTATTTGTTAATATT
>JAHLWX010000069.1 GCA_019057675.1 Candidatus Jordarchaeum sp. LHC_1308 | reverse complement strand
TGCAGAGGCCAGCAGACGGAATTCTGAAAGAAGTCGATTGTCCCCTAGAAAGTGTCAACGAGAACTTGTTTTTAGTGGATTCAGCGACCATGATGGCGAAGTTGGCTAGCGGAGCCGTAGACGCTGGTGCAAGAATACTACTCGGCATCACCGTCGACGATGTAATATTTAGGAGAGAAAAAAACGTGAGAGTGGTAGGGGTGGTGATCCAGTGGACTTCAGTGATCATGTCAGGAATTCATGTTGACCCGCTGGGCGTCAAAAGCTGGGCTGTTATCGACGCCACAGGACATGACGCGGAGGTTCTCTCAATTGCCTCGAGGAAGCTTCCAGAACTCGGATTAGTTATTCAGGGTGAGAAGTCGATGTGGACTGCTGAGGCCGAAAGGCTAACTATCGAAAAAACCGGGAAAGTTGTCCCAGGGTTATATGCTGCCGGAATGGCAGTTGCATCCTTGCACCAAACACCACGCATGGGCCCTATATTTGGAGGAATGTTGCTAAGTGGGAGAAAGGTTGCAGAAGAGGTAATCAAGGACATTAAAGAGAAAAAAGATTAAGTTTTAAGTTAATGCTGAAAAGTGACATGTAGATGAGAGCAACTTAATGCTGCATTGTTTTGGCATTCGGAAAGTAAAAGTAAAGATATTTGGCGAATTATCTGTTAGCTCCTTAATTTTTGGGGGAACTATATGGTTCAGTCGAGCGTGAACGTGAAGGTCAAGAAAGTTGACCTGCTTAGGAATAGAAGCGACTTGGTAGATGACTTGGTGGCTGTGGATTTTCCTGTGGCGCTTTACGTTAATGGGAAACATGTTGCCCAATTTCTGTCGCTTCCATTCCAGTTGAAGGAGCTTTGCATCGGGTGGCTTCTAACCCAGTCTGTGATAGACTCCGTTGACGAGATAGAAAGCGTGCAGGTTAAAGATGGAAAAGTTAGAGTTCGCTGTAAAAAGAGTGTTAACGTTAGATTAAGTGCTGCGAAGCTACTGGTAACTATGAGCTCAGCGTGTGGCTCTGAGGGCGACTCACATTTCCTCCTTATTGACAGAATCGTAAGACCATCTGTCGATTCAGAATATAAGGTTAAAGCAGCAGAAATTTTAGCTTTCGCCAAGATACTCAATGAAAGATCGCAAGTGTTCAAACTTACAGGAGGAACTCACTCTGCCGCGATATTCGGCAATGGGGAACTTGTAGCTTTCGCCGAAGACGTGGGGCGGCATAACGCCGTCGACAAAGCGATAGGTGCCGCAGCCATTTCCGGAACAGACTTCTCTCGTTCAGTCCTCATGAGTACTGGGCGGCAGCCGGCTGACATGGTTCTAAAGGCTGCACGCGTCGGCATACCAATAGTCGCATCTCTCTCCGCTCCACTACGCTCAGGTATAATTGCGGCAGATAAGGCTGGAATAACACTGGCATGCTTCGTTAGGGGAAAACGGATGAACGTTTACACGCATCATGAAAGAATAGAGTTAAATTAGCCTTTAAAGGGAAGTTGGCTTCAAAAGCAAGTGAATGGAAAGATTCCCTTTAAGGGAGGCCTGTCAACTTAGAATTTTCTCAAGTGTTTTTTCCACTTCTCCCCTGTTTTTGGCGTTCTTGAATATTACGCGGCCCGTCCTGTAAACCTTCAAGGTTTTTCCTTCATATGACACATCAAACATTACTCCCGAAAGTGCCTTTATGACTTGACCGTGCTTTATGATCTTCTCTATGGCTTCATCCTTTTTGGCGTGCTTAAAAGTGACTATGAAATCTTTTTCTTCGCCACATGCTTCTTCTATGCTGGCAACGTATTCATTTATCACCGACGTTTTAATCCCTCCGATACTTCCTTTAGAACATCGACCATGCGGTCTACTTCTTCCCGCGTGTTGTATATGTAGAAGCTTGCCCTAACCGACGACTTCAGCCCTAAACGCTGGTGTAATGGCTGAGCGCAGTGGAGGCCGCTTCGAACCATTATTCCGAACTGGTCGAGAAGAAGTGCTAGGTCGTGCGAGTCGATGCCAGTCATGGTGAAGGGTATTATTCCGCCCCTCTCTGTCTCTCTTCCCGGACCGTAAGTATTTATCTCGTTTATCTCTTCGAGCCTTTCTAGAGCGTAGAGCGTTAAGTTTCTTTCATGCATGTAAACGTTTTCCATGCCCAGCCTTTTCAGGTATCTTACCGCCTCCATGAGCCCGATGGCACCGCACACGTTTGGAGTTCCAGCCTCGAACTTCCAAGGAAGCTTATTCCATGAAATTCTGACTTTTTCCTCGTCTTGAACGTAACTTACGTCTTTTATCATGTCTCCTCCAAAGAGAAACGGCTCCCCTTCCTCTAAGAGCTCGCGTCTAGCGTAGAGAACACCTATACCTGTTGGGCCAAGCATTTTGTGGCCAGAAAATGCTAGGAAGTCGGCGCCGAGCTTCTTGACGTCCACGGGCATGTGAGGAACCGATTGGGCTCCGTCTACAAGCAGCAACGCATCGTTTTCATGTGCAAGCTTTGAGATCGCTTTTATATCGTTGATGGCACCTGTAACGTTTGAAACGTGAGTTACACATACGAGGCGCGTCCTCTTCGTTATTAGTTGCTCTAGTTTCTCGTAGTTTAGTGTGCCGTCACCGTTAACATCCACGTACTTAACTTTGAATTTCTTGAGCTTCGAGAGCGCTTCCCATGGTACGATGTTGCTATGGTGCTCCATTAGCGTGGTGACCACTTCGTTGCCTGATTCTAGCCTTAACCCCCAAGAGTAAGCGACAAGGTTTATGGCCTCAGTCGTGTTTTTCACGAAAACCACTTCTTCGTAGCCCTCCGCGTTTATGAATCTTGCCACTTCTTCGTGTGCCTCCTCGTAGAGCTCAGTTGCCTCCTGGGAGAGTGTGTGAACCGCCCTGTGAATATTAGCATTACTTTTCTCATAGAAGTCCTTCGTCGCTTCTATAACGCTCCTAGGCTTCTGTGAGGTCGCAGCGTTATCGAAGTAAATTAAAGGGTAACCGTTAACGATCCTACGGAGAATGGGGAAGTCTTCCCTAACTCTGTACGGGTCAAACATACCTAGATGCCACCTCCAATTCTTTTGGCGAGCCTCTTAGCCAGTTCTTCCTCTTCCAACGCCTGCTTTTCTTCAAACGTAGGCTCCTTTGGAATCCAGCTGGGAGTCTCCCCCCTTCTCTTGTAGTATTCTCGTATAGCTCTTCTCATTGCACCGACCGCCAGCACGCCACAGTGGAACTTAACCGACGGTAAGCCGCCAACCTCCTCCGCGACCTGCTTCCAGGAGATTTCCCACGCTTCTCTGAGTGTTTTTCCCTTAACCATCTCTGTGAGGATGCTTGAGGTGGCTATGTTGGCGGCGCAACCATAACTTTCAAAACTTGCCCGCTCTACCACTTCGCCCTCCCCCACCTTGAGGTAGAATGTTATCATGTCTCCGCACGCAGGGTTCCCTGCGACCGCCCAAGCGTCAGCGTCATCCATCCTTCCAAGGTTTTTGGGGTTTCTGAAGAGTTCCAAGATTTTTGGACTGTAAGGAAGCGGAGCCCTCGACATGCTTTAACCTCCCATACTACCATATATTGTTCTGAGCCTAGCGACCGATTCCCTTATAGCTCGGAGGACGTAATCTATGTCCTCATCCGTATGGTAGCGCGTGACCTTCATCAATATGCTTCCATGCGCCTCCTCGAACCTTCTCCCGATGGCTAGCAACACGTGACTTGGTTGGAGGATGCGCCTAGTGCACGCGCTTCCACTTGAAACGTAAACGCCCTTCAAGCTCAGCTCAACGGTCAAGGATTCACCTTCACATTTGAGAAAGCTGACGTTAACGTTGTCCGGCGCTCTCTTATCGTCCCTTGGCCCATTAAGTATCGCCTCATCGACCCCCTCGAGGATCCCGTTTATTAGTTTGTCTCTGAGGCGTCTCATATGCTCAACATTCCTTTCAAAGTTTGCGAATGCTTTCTCCGAGGCGGAATAAAACCCCATGATGAGAGGCGTGTTCTCGACGCCGGGCCACAGCTTCTGTGTTCCAAACTGTCCTTCCAGTATTTTCTCGAGGGGGACGCCGCTTCTAACATAAAGGGCGCCGACGCCTCTTGGTCCAAGAATCTTGTAGCTGCTTATGGTCGCCAAGTCGACGCCGAGACGCTCAACGTGGAACGGTATCCTCCCGTAAGCGTCAGAAGCGTCTGTGTGAAAGATGGCCTCAGGACTCCTGTCTTTCACTATCTCGACAATCTCTTTTATCGGCTCGATGGTTCCTATCTCATTGTTAACGGACATGAAGCTGGCGAGAACAACTTCCCGGTCAACAGCTCTCTTCAATTCTTCAAGGTCGACAAATCCTTCCCCGTCGACCGGAACCTTCACTGTGATGAAGCCATAATTCTCCAGCATACGGCAAACATGGAGAACACTTAGTGGCTCGATCTCCGAGACGATTATTTTTCGTCCGTTCCTTCTATTCTTGAGTGCAGCACCCATCAAGGCAAGATTGTTAGCTTCCGTCTCGCCGGGAGTGAAATTAATCTCCTCAGGCTCCCTTGCACCGATAAAGCCAGCGATTTTTTCGGCGGACTTCCATATAGCCTCATAAGCCTCCCATCCCGGCTTGTGAGTTAGCGTCGGGTTCCCGTAAGCGATCCTGTTAAAGTAGGGTAGCATTGCTTCAACGATCTCGCTGGGAACAGGACTAGAGTTCTCAAAATCCAAATAGACTTCTCTTTCCAGTTCGCCATGAGCCTTAATCAGCTCTTCGACTCTACCCATTAATAAAACGCTCCCCTTAGCAATCCCCTAAACTAATTTTATAACACAGTTATAAAAGTTTCGCGCAAAAGCAACGAACCCTGTCACTTAAAAAACTTTTTATTTTCCTTCAGCTCTTAGTAAGCTGACCTCTACAACGTGAAGGTGGATGAGGAAAATTTTCACAGCTCTCCCGCTTGATGAAATTTGGAGTATCGTGGCAACCGAATTTACAGTCTCAGACGGCTTTCTAGACGATGAAGGGGTCCCCACATTCATCATCCCCCCAGACCAAGAAACCAAGGAGCCGTTTAAACGGCTCCTAGACAAACTAAAACTCTACAACCTTCTAGCAGTCATGCGGTACGCCAGCTTAGATGCAGCATATACGAGTCACATGAGTTACCCGGGTCGCCATCCAGAAACAGAGAAAGTAATAATGCTGAAGGTTCTTCCTATAGAGAGGAAAAGAAGGAGGAGCACTGCAATCAACGTGGCACTTCTCGTAGCAACAACGATAACCGTATTCCTTGCAGGATACACTTATGCTAATGATTTCAACAACAATCTGTTATTCTTATTGTTCTTCTTTGGGCTTCCTCCCACGTCATACCAGTCCCCAATAACCAACGCCATATACTACACCTTCGCAATATACGGGATAATAGGGCTACACGAAATGGCACACTATATTACCTCCAAAATAAGGGGCGTCAAAGCAACACTACCGTACTTCATCCCCGGATGGCCTTTCGGAACATTCGGCGCATTGATAATGCAGGAAACACCAGCATCAAACAGAGACGAACTCTTCGACATAGGATTCAGCGGTCCAATGACGAGTCTCATAATAACAGTCATAGCGACTATCGCCGGAATAATGATTGCGCCCGTGATACCATGGCCCACATTATATGAAATGGAAGAAATTTCAAGACAGATGGGGGTTCAGCTACTCAGCCCATGGCCCACACCGATCCTATACGAACTAATTAGAGGAATAGTCCCTAAGCCTGTTTATGGCGTAGAGTTGTTGCATCCCTTACTTTGGGCCTCATGGGCCGGCATGCTCATAGTTGCCCTTAATCTTTTCCCGATTGGACAGCTTGATGGCGGCCACTGCGCCCGCGCTGTGCTGAGTATGAGGACGCATTATTTGGCTTCAATTATTTCGGCCGTGATTATGGCACTGTTGGGGTATTTCCCAATGGCGTTCTTGGCCCTTCTGCTATCTATGAGAGGTCACCCCGGACCATTAGATGATGTGTCAAAAACGACTTTTTCAAGAAAAATAGGGTTCATTCTATGCCTCGTTCTAGCGATTCTCTGCATACCGCCATTAACGTTCTCTTTCTTCTAACGTCTTTAATCCGAACAAGGAAACGACGGAGAAAGAGGTAACGTTGAGGGAAAGGCTTAGAGCCTATTTTCAATTTAGTTGAGAAGGAGCGCCCGGTTTATTATTTAGCTTATTTTTTCATGGCGAGTATAGCGGCTCCGTGTGGCACCACCTTGATCTTCGCGTTTTTCCCTGTGATTTTGAGGGCTTCTCTTAATCCTTCTTCTACGTTTTCAATTGGGGTTACGTTGAAGACTGCTTCTAGTTCCTCTGAGGGAAGGGCGGACATCATGAGTATCCTTACTTTTTTTAGGGCTTTCGCTAGGTAATACGCCTTATGTCCACCCAACTTGAAGTCGCTTTTCAGCCTCCTTTCCATCTCATCTATGCTCAGTTTATCTTTCATCCATTCGTAGAAGAGTTGGTTTCCAACACCATCCCTGCATTCTGCTAGGAAGATTACGCATCCTCCGTCTTTCACTATTGATATAACGTTATCCAGCGCTTTATGTGCCTGATAGAAATCGATGTCCTTCGGGTATCCTCCAGCACTCAGTATTACTATGTCAGCGGGCTCGCTTTCCGCCTTGTAAAGACCATCAACTAGCTTAACGCCTTCCATGAAGGCCGCCTTGACGTCTCCGCTGAATGCTCGAACTATTTCGCCCCCAGTGTTCTGAACAACGTTGACTATAAAGTCGGGTTTAGCTAGGTGAGCCGCCTCGGTCATGTCAAGATGTACAGGGTTGCCGTCGAGCACGCCGCTCCTAGCAGCGGGGTGGAGCATCATGGCATGGTTGAACAGTATGGTTTCCCGGGCTGATACTCCTGGAAGTATGCTCTTCCTCCCTCCTGTGTAGCCCGCATAATAATGGAAGGTTATGTCGCCAGTAAGAATTTTCGCGTCTGCCTCTGCCACGAGGGAGTTGATGTAGATCCTGTTGCCGAGGGAGGTCTCCCCGAGGAAGGTTGCGTCGCCATCGCAGTCATGGCTAATCAACTCGTACTTGCTCCACACGTCTTCTCCTAGTATCGTCTTCGCCTCCTCGTCCCTCACCTTACGGTGGGTGCCGCAGCCAAAAACAATGGTCACATCTCTGCGGGGGAATCCCAGTTCTTCGAGTTCGCCGAGGAGGGCTACCAGAATTTCACGCGTCCTAGTGTCCCTCGTGTGGTCGTTCACAATTATGACAACGTTGCGCTTACCCCTCATCACCACGTGGAAGGGGGGACTGCCTATCGGATTCCTGATGCTTCTCTTGACCTCGCTCACGGGGTCGGCGCACCCTGGCATATCCTTAACCTCGAGCACGCCAGCGAAGTTTTCGTTGGGAACATCCACGTCTACTTCGGTGGAACCATATTTCAGAGTGAATCTAGCCAAAAAACCACCCATACATATGGGTAATGCCGGCACCTATAAAAATTCTTCAGAAGGTTTCTCAGCGGCAGAAAAAGATATATTTCAGGATAATTTGACCCATAATCGACGTTCATTGTGGAGGCGAAATGTTGTCACAGACGGGCGTGAAAGCAATAGCACTAGCCTTAACGGTAATAGTAGCTGCATCTCTCGGAGCAGGAGGATACCTTTACTACCAGAACAACGTTGCACAACAACAGCAAAGACAACTACTCACCTTCATCCTATACCACGACCTAACACACGCAACAGTCATAATAGACTACGGAAACGGAACAAAAGAAACGCACACGGTAACATTCACACCAGGAATGACGGCTCTCCAAGCACTGGAAAAAGTGGCGGTGGTTAACAAAACATATTGGGGGACATATGATTCATGGTTCATCGATGCCATAAATGGCGTTTGGAATAATGAAAACAACAATGGTTACTGGTGGATTTATAACGTTAAGCACTATTTCTCATTGGAAGTTGAACATCCGGGCGTAGGTGCAGATAAGTATCAACTTTCAGGAGGAGACACCGTAATATTTGTCTATCAGTATTACGGGTAGACACCCCACATTGTTATTTTTTCTTTTGAAGCCGCTTAAAATGCCTCGAAAAGCATAATAGGATAATTTGACCCATTTTTGAGGCGAGGATGATGGAGATGTATGTGGTTCCGAAGTCTGTTCGGGCTTCGCTTGTCGGGGTCTTTACTGCTGCAGCTATAGCGGGAACGTTTGCCCTCTCCCCGTTGCCAAACGTTGAAATTATCACGTTTTGTGCTTTTGTGGCTGGCTTTATTTTCGGTAGCAGGGTTGGAAGTACGGTGGGTGCTCTGTCCATGTTTATTTTTAGCATTATTTCTCCTTACGGCTCCGGTTTAGGTTACCCTTTCCTGCTTATGACTCAGGTTGTCGGTATGTCTGTTGCCGGTTTATTTGGAGGTTCGCTTAAGAAGGTGCTTCAAAACTTTAAGTCGACTTCCCCTTGGACCATGTATCTTTTTGGTGTATCCGGAGCTGCAGTCACCTTGCTATATGACGTTATTACGACTTTGGGTTTCATGTATCCCACAATTCCTTTCTCCGAGTTTCCCTCCGTTTTTGCTGCTGGCATTCCCTTCACCCTTGTCCACGTGGTGAGTAATGTCATTCTTCTGGGTGTCGTTGCACCCTTTGTTGTGAGATCTATCAGAGCGATGCTCGGGGAGGTTGAAGTCGGGCATCGTGTTGACAAGGAAGAACTTTACGAAAAAGCGGTAGAAAAAATGGAAGAGGCATCAAACGTGGAAGTAGGAAATTAGAGGGTGGTCTCTCGTCATCGCTAGGGGTCTCCCGATACTATTACTAGGGCTCCTGTTCTGCAGGCCATGATGCAGGTGAAGCATTCTTTTCTTTTGGCGCATTTTGACTTGTCGACCTCGAATGGATCTATTTTTGTTATCGCGTGTAGGGAGCATGCATTCATGCAGGCTGCACATTTGTTGCAGTTTTGAGGGTGTTTTAGTTCAGGATAGTTGAATGGCAAGATTTCACCTTCACGATAGTTAACTAATGTAGACTCATGATAAAAACAGATTATTATCCGTTTTCACAGGAAACTCTCAAGAGGGAGTTTTTTCATAAATAATATGATCCTTCCTTCTTTACGCTGATGCCTGTGATAGGAGGCGTATGTTCACCGCTGAGAAAGATGATTTTTGAAGTTTGGAAGAGGCAGACCGCGGCTTTCAACTCTTCGGCGATCACTCTCATGAAAACCTTTGATTCTGCCGCTCGCAGCCCCCAGTAAACTTACGTTCAAACTGATAGGCATCCTTTCTTGCACATCTCTAACGTTCTAACAAAATCTAATTGTGAATTTTACTGGTTTATGAGACTTAACTTTCAATTGATTGCGCAAGTTTTGAGAATTCTAAAATCATGTCCTGCGAAATTCTGTTTGCTAAATCCAGTATTTTCTTGATTCTCTCGTCCTTTATTCTGTAGTATGTTCTCTGCCCCTCCCTTCTGAGCTCGAGGATCCCAGAGTTGACTAATGTTTGAAGGTGCTGAGATACCGTTGACTGCGACTTCCCAATAAGGGGGATTATCTCGCATTGACACTTTTCTCCCTCCTCTCCGAGGATACTTAATATTTTAAGTCTTGTTTCGTCCGCTAAGGCTTTCAACATCTCAACGTTCTTCTTCACGATGAGAGATTCCCTCTTCAAAGTTTACCTCCTCACTAACATCCGAATCATGAAAGAGGGTATCGTTCTTTATCATTAACTTTGAAAGACCAAAATATATTAATATATTTACATATTTTTGAGTTTAGCCGAGGAAGAGCTTCAGGGTGACTTTCTTTGAAGTTTGTGATTGCCATTCTTGACCCGCCCAGTTCAGATAGGGCGAGAAAGATTATTAAGTTACTGGAAGAGCTTGTGGAGCTTGGCGCTGATGTTTCAGTCTACTTTTTAGGGGACGGGGTCTACTGGGGGGTTAAGGGATGCCTTGAACAG
>JAHLWX010000068.1 GCA_019057675.1 Candidatus Jordarchaeum sp. LHC_1308 | reverse complement strand
TACGGAGATCACGACTGGAAGTCCATAGCTGACCCACATAAGTCTCAGCAAGGCTTGAGCGGGATCCAGTATGGCAAGCGACATGCCGGCTAAGTCAAACCCGACGGATAGTAGAGGGACGCCAACCCATCGCTTGAATCCTACAAGTTGCCCCATAAGGGATGCATACGACGTGTATATTACGAGGTAGAGGAAGTAGTGCGAGGTCAGCTTCCACAACGAGTAGCTTCTCCTCCAAGCAGTTATGGCTAAGCCCAGCACGGTCATGAGCGAGAGCCCCCCTACCGACAGGGGGTTAAACACCCACCTAACGCTGTAAGTCGCATTCCACACCGGTACACCCAGCAGGAGCATGGCAGGGTGAAGGATGCCCATCCGTGCGCCCACGGTCTCAAAGAATCCCTCCACGAAGAGGTAAAGCACCATGAAGCCCAGAACCCCGGCGACCCCTCTAAACCTCCCATAATAAAGGTTCATAGCGAACAGGTAAGCTAAAAGCACGGGCAATGCCCCATCAGTCACTCCTCTTAGTAGTGCTGGGACAAGTTCGGAAACGATGACCCCGCCCATAAGTTGAACAGGCGTCACCAGCCGTCCTCCCGAAACAACCCAGTAAACCTCGCTGAGCGACCAAGATATTAGAGACAACAGGAAAACCCAAAAAGCCCCCCTGTCACCTCTCCTCTTAACCACGTGAGCCAAAAGAATAACAGTTAACGCTACGACCACGATGGCTCCAGTATAAAAGTAACCGTTTGCAGTCCTCACAATGTAAATCAAGCTGGCTAAAACATCAAACACTCTCCCAAACCACCACGAAGTTGGCTCAAAGCATTACTTTTGCACTTCTCGATATAAAAAGTCTTCTTTACGTCTTCCCAGCGTACCTTTTTAGTCCTCGACAAGTGAAAAATAAAGAGAGAAATAAAACGCTTAAATTAAATATGGTCGGAGGAAAATATGGAAATTTTTGGAGGCTGGTTGCTTGACGGCTATGCTCTACTTCTTGGCTGGTTATATATTGGCCAATCAAATGTGCATAGTGAGAACGAGCAACGGCTACTTTTACACTGGCGCATTGATGGTCGTTGCCATGACTTTCATACTTCTCACATACTTGCTCAAGAAAGGCGAGAAAGGAGCGGCATGGGTTTTCCTGATGGCCGCCGTCGCTTGGACAACGGTTGAGGTCTATATTGCACTGTCAGGAATAAGGACGGTTAACCCGTTGATGCTGATGGGGGGAGTGTGGCTTCCCACATGGGTTCCAGCAGTAATAAGAGGAATAACCGACGGAGCCCTACCATCGCTCCTAGGATACCTCTTTGCAAAAAAACTGAAGCTTAGAAACTACGCTGCGGCTCTCTCAATACTCCTCTTCACGCTGGTCTTCCTCGGCGTCGAGAGAGGCGTTGAAAGCATAGGGGTCGCAGCCAGCATACTCCACCCGTCCATAGGTCTACTAGGCATCCCCGTCTGGAACTCAACCTACAGCATAAGATGGATCTTCAACCCAGTCTCGGTAGGCGGTTTACTCGTAATGACATTTGTAGGATTGGCTTTGCTCGCATGGATAAACGGAAGAGGCTTCTGGGTCTTCACGACGCACTACTTCCTATACATAGTCTACTACGCGTTGTGTTTTTCCCTTATCCCTCAGCAGTTCGGCTTCAGAAGATGGGTTGGCGCACCATTGTTTTTCGCAGGGTTCGACCCTGCATCAATGTCTCTCACCTTCCTTGACCCGGCTCAAGCGCTCGTTAGGTCACTCTGGGTCGGATATGGGTTACCAATCGTAATATCATTTTACCACACGGCAATCCCCGTCCTAGTAATGCTTCCAGCAGACCCATTCAGGGCGTGCATCACCTACCTTTTCGACACAACAATAGAGATTGCAGGTGTCTATATTCCATACTTAACGATACCCGTCGCCCTCAAACTCGTAGAAAAAACAGAAAACGGCGTCTCAACAACGAACCTCATGGTGCACGCAGCCATCCTACTCTCCTTCACCATAGGACCAATACTAATGGCTCTTTGGATATCCGCGTCCTCAATAAACTTCATCGCTAACTTTGCAGAAGGCATCGTCACAGGGCCAGTATCCCTCTTGGCGGGCCTCATAGTGCTTATAGTAACACGCTACGCGGCGGAAAAGGTCAAAAATAGAAAACTCGAAGGCGAAGAAAGGCAGTAGTGGCTTCGGCTCACTTTTTTATCGATTGAAGCCGCGAGTTCATTTTTTCTTGAATTGTGGTGTGCCTTCTTAACGCCTTCTTTATCCTCAGATCCTCTAGGTTTGATTTGAGTCGAAGCGGGCGACTACGAGGACTCCATTGCTACGTAAAAAATAATATTACTTTTGTTTTTATTTCAATTTTTCATCCTTTTTCATGCGAAAAATTTAATTTAAAGAAGACGATTCTGTGTTGTAAGTTCCACTTACTACTTTCCAGCTGGTGTTTCGATGAAAAAACATGAGTTTAAGGATCTCCTTAATCCCGAGACGGTCGCCCTAATTGGATCAACGAGCAGGAATAGGTTCTACTTCCTCCGCTCTCTAGTGTCAGCTGGGTTCAGGGGGGCGGTTTACCCTGTTAATCCAAAGGTTAGGTCAGCGTTTGGTTACAAGTTCTACTCAAGCCTTCTAGATGTTCCGGACGATGTCGACCTAGTGATATCTGAGGTGCCAGCCCGCGTGACGCCTAAGATCATGGAGGAATGCGTGAGGAAAGAGGTGAAAGGCGTCGTGGTCTTCGCATCTGGCTTCAGCGAGTCCGGAACTGAGGAAGGCATAAGGCTGGAGAAGGAGATCGTGAAGATCGCTAGAGATGGTGGAGTGAGAATAATAGGCCCGAACTGTTTGGGAATATATCACCCTGAACACGGGTTAGCCTTTAGACCAGACCTTCCCCGCGACCCTGGGCCTGTCGGATTTGTATCCCAGAGCGGCGGACACGCGATAAACTTTGCTCTAATAGGTAAGGTGACCGGGTTAAGGTTCAGCACTGTTGTCAGCTTCGGTAACGGGTGCGACGTCGATGCAGCAGAAATTCTAGACTACTTAGCTGACGACCCAAAAACGAGAGTTATAGCAGTCTACGTTGAGGGAGTACGAGACGGACGTCGTTTCTTTAATTCTCTGAAGAGAGCTGCAGCTGAGAAGCCGGTTGTAGTATGGAAGGGTGGGAGAACCGATTCTGGTAGCAGGGCTGCGGCCTCACATACCGGTTCCTTAGCGGGTTCGCCCAGAATATGGGACTCAATGATAAGGCAGTGTAACGCCATTCCAGTTAAAACGTTCTACGAGCTCGTTGACACTGTTCTCGCCTTCATTTTCTGTCCGAGGGTTGAGGGCAGGCAGGTTGGCTTGGTCTCCATTAGTGGTGGATCCGGCGTGGTCAACTCTGACTATTGCTCGGAAGTTGGGCTTGAAGTTCCACAGTTAAGTGAGTCCGCAAGAAAGAAGTTGTCAGGCGCCGTCCAGAACGTTGGGACAAGCGTGGCAAATCCTATAGACTTAGCTGGCTCGTTCATGAGCCCCATCGCTGTGAAAACTGTCTTCGAAACACTGAAGGAGGAAAGCGGAGTAGACTCTATAATCTTCGAGCTTGCAGTTCAGTATCCCTCTTTCTACGCGGACTTCATAGAAGACCCCACTCTCTCCACTGCTTTCTATAACATGCTCATAGAGGAGTGCCGAGAAGCGGGAAAAGTTAAACCAGTGCTCATCGCCATACCGCAAGTAGCATACGAAGACGCCCAGAGGTATGTGCGAGACCTATTCGTCCAAGCAAAGTTACCCGTTTTCCCCAGCGTTGAAAGAGCAGCCACCGCCCTCGCGAACATCATAAACTATTACATGAAAACCGTGCAGCGCAAATAACCCAAAGCTCCTCCGACAGGCAGCACTAATCAAAAAATAGACCTTAACAGGAATAAGAAGGAAATTCTAGTCGCCTCGTTAAACGAGCTCAAAGTAAAATTTCCCTTTCTCCACGCTGAACCTTACTTTTCCCTCCTTTACGAGCTTGTTCAAGTATCCCAGAGTAGCTCCTCTAACGAGGTACACGTCGTTAGTTTGACCGTAAAGCTCTCTGACTATGGCTTCAAGATCATTTCTACCCTCTTGTAGTATTTCAACCAGCCTCCTCTCCCTAGACTTCTTCCTCTCCAGAGTTTCGGATATCCTCCTATAGGGGTCGGTGGATACCGGGCCGTGGGCGGGAAAAATGCGGTCTATTTCTAAGCTCAAAAGTTTCTCAAGCGACTTCATGTAGAGGTCTAAGTCCCCATCAAACCACCACAGTCTCCCCTCGTCCCTCTCGACCCCGTAAAGGGCTCCTCCAAACCCTGACCCGACAAACGGCGTCCCCTCCCCAAGCACGTGATCACCGGTGAAGAGCGCTTTCCTCTCTTCATCGTAGAGGCAAATGTGACCAAGGGAGTGGCCTGGCGTATGTATCACTCTCAGCTTACACGATCCCAAGTCTATCTTGTCCCCGTCCTTCACTCTGCAGTCCACTTTAGTCACTTTTATCATCATGTTGAAACGCATGATTAACTTTAACCGTTCTTTTTCCCACACCGGCATCTCAACCCTGTCTATAATTTTTCCAAGCTCCAGCACAGCTTCATGAAAGCCTTCTATGGCGTCTGCTGCTAGGGTGTGCGCGAAAACCTCACCTCCAGACTTATCTTTCACATCCTTATTACCGCCAAAGTGTTCAACATGTTCGTGCGTTGTAATTATGTACTCAAGGTCGCCCACTTTGACCCCTGCCTCATCGACTCCCTTAAGCACCCTTTCAACGGAGACTTGATCCCCAATTCCCGTGTCAATAACAGCCGGCTTCTCCTCTTCTAGAATGTAAACGTTAAGGTAGTCAGTTCCCCTAAACGGCAGGGGTAAAACCAGCCTGTAAACTCCTTCAGCGACCTTCTCCAAGACCACCACCACAAGAAAGTTAAAAGGTAACTCAAAAACACAATAGATGGATCTCGCATCACTTTCGTTCCCAGCAACTTACCTACAAGCGGGCTCACCTCACAAAAATAAAAAGTGGGGGGATCACTGCAGCTTCATGAGTATGCTTAGCATCTCCTCTCTAGGTGTAAGCTTAGCTAGTAATTCTCGTAGCTTCGGCCCAATCTCCTCAGGTGTTAAGAACCCTTTCTTCGATATTGGGCCTATCGACGTCCAGCTTTGCAGCACCCATATGTTGCCTCCAACCACCCTGATCACTTGCCCCGTTATGTCCTTGGCTTCGTCCGACGCTAAGTAGGCTACGAGGGGCGCTATGCTACTTGGATCTAAGACATCGTAGCCGTACTTCTTCGTCATCTCCTCAGGCGTGCTCATTAATGGCTTAAGGGATGGGGTGGCGTCTGTTGTCAGCCTCGTCCGAGCCATCGGAACTATAACGTTCGCCGTTACACCATACCTCGCCATTTCCTTGGCAACTATCAGGGTGAAAGCAGTTATCCCCGCCTTCGCCGCCCCGTAGTTGCTCTGCCCAGGGTTGTAGAGGAGTCCTGCATCTGAAGACGTGTTTATTATCCTTCCAGCTACCGGCTTGCCCGCCTTGGACTCCTCCCTCCAATAGGCGCATGCATGCCTAGTGCAATTGAAAGTGCCTTTGAGGTGAACGTTTATCACGGAGTCCCACTCTTCCTCCGTCATGTTGAATATCATTCTGTCACGCAATATCCCGGCGTTGTTAACCAACACGTCAAGCTTGCCGAAGGACTCTATCGCCGTGTCGATTATCCTTTTTGCCGCCTGAAAGTTCGACACATCGTCGTAGTTGGGCACAGCCTCGCCTCCCATTTCTCTGATCTCTTTTACGACTTCGTCTGCTGGTTCGTGTTTTTTCCCGGCACCGTCAAAACTTCCTCCCAAATCGTTAACTACAACTTTCGCCCCTTCCCGAGCCAGAATCAATGCTTCTCCTCTCCCAATTCCTCTTCCAGCACCTGTAACTATAGCCACCTTACCCTTCAGCAATCCAGCCAACCCAGAATTCCTCCCTTCCATTCTGATAGACTGAGACCCCAATCACAGTATAAAATTTTTCGTCCAAAGCCTACCAACAAACACGTTCTGCCCATTCGGATTAAAAACCATTTTAAGCAATTTGAAACATTACCGAGAAGTGCTGCTTGTTGGAGGTGCACGCCATGAACGACCTTAGGAAAGTAAAGGCCAACATCAAAGTCGTTGTTTTCGATTTTGACGGAGTCCTCTACGACGGCGACCACAGCGTCCGATTCGCTGACGAGCTTGGCTTCGGCGACGCTGCACGCAAGCTCTACGGAGCGATGATGAGAGGAGAAGTTGGCTTCGAGGAGGGACTGAGGCGTGGTGCCGAGCTATGGCGCGGGGTTCCTGTCGAGTTCGTCAAGAAAGCCATGAGCCAGCTAGAGCTTAGGCCCGGAGTCGATGAATTATTTGCCGCTCTGAGAAGTCTCGGCTACAAGACGGCGCTGGTTAGCTGCGGTGGAAGCAACATAGGTTTCCTTCTTCTAAAAAAGCGCCTAGGTATCAACTACGTTTACAGCAACCCCATGGAGTCTAGGAAGGGCGTTTTAACTGGGAGGATAGCTGGTAGCCCGATGACTCCTCAAAGGAAAGCCGAGGTTTTAGCTATGATAGCTGAAAGGGAAAAGGTAACGCCTGCGGAGTGCGTAGCTGTTGGAAACGACATCCTAGACGTTCCCATGTTCAAGCTCGCCGGACTAACCGTGGGCATCAATCCATCACCTGAAGCCCAAAAACACGTAATGTTCTCAATCAACTCCTCCAATATAAAAGACATACTGAAATATCTAACCTGGCAACCATCACGCTGCAAATGAATAACAAAAGGATAATTTTATAAAGGCATGTTCAATGATGGTCGGATATTTTTCGTAGCGTGAAAGTTAAAGATAAAAGGATTTACCTTATCAGTTATATTATCGAGATGCTCATTTTTGAAGGGCGGTAGCATTGGAGGAATTCCCGGTTAGAGTGCTTTTCTTTAAAAGCAGGGATTGCGTGTTCTGCGAGCCCGTCGAGCGGATGGTTAGAAAGGCTATATCTCGTCTCTTCAGGAACGAATTGGTAACCTTAAACGTTTTTGACGTCGACGAGCACAACGAACTGATTGATGAATACAAAATTAAAAGCTTGCCGTGCGTCATAGTGGATGAAGTCCCAGTAATATCTGGAATGGCGAACGAAAAAGAGGTCGAGGAAGCCTTAATGAAGGGGGTACTTCATGGTGCCTCATATCGTGCCGAGAGGCTCGAGGTGGGCGCTAAGCAGGTTTTCATAGAGGCAAACTTGAACTTCGTGAAAAGCATAAATTCTAAGGAGAGAATAAGGATCAACATAGGCGACTATGTGCACATAAGCAACCTCCAGTTAGCCACGATTTCCCTCCTATCCTTAGACGCTACAGCCGGAAACCTCCTCTACTCCATAGGAAAACTTGCGGGCAAAACAGGTGCCTTTACCGGCCTCCTCTACGATATCGCGCCCAGCCTCGGGGATCCTTACACGTCAATCGAGAAAAACTTCCGCAACTTTCTGATCGCCATAGAGAGGTTTCACATAAAGCAAAACGAGCTGGGCGTGTTTGATGCTAGGAACGCAGAAGTTATGGAGGAGGATAAGGATTACGGCCGCATCAGAATTTACGAGTCTGCGGCCGCCACGGGGGTACCCGTCATAGGCGAGCCCATATGCTACTTCACGGCTGGGATGATCAGCGGACTGGCAGAGGCGATATTGGGAGAAACAGTGCATGTTGCCGAGAGAAACTGCTGGGGGCTAGGGGCATCCTATTGTGAGTTTGAGCTTTCACTCAGCAAAGGTGAGCTTGAAAGGAGGAAAACCGCTATCCACGCCAAGAAGGGCATCGAGGCTAGAGAAGAGTCTTTCAGCCGCCTCATAAAAACACTTACCAGAAACATGAGTCAGAGCGTCTTGGAGGGGCGAAGGATAAGGGTTGGAATATCAGATTACACTCACATCATGAATCTTCAGCAGCAAGTAACGTCAATAAAGCTGGCAGACCCTGTCGCAGGCTTCTTCCTTAAGCTTGCAGGGAAAAGGTTAGGGCGAATTATAGCGCCGAGAGAACGCTTATCAGTTAAGGAAGCAATCCTTGAGCTGAAAAATTACATGAACTCGCCGCTCAGCTTGATGAGTGGTATCCACTCGAACTGCAACATTGAAAGAAATGACGGTGAACGCTTCATGGTAACTATAGAGTCATGTGCCTTTGCTTCAGGTCAGGAAAACATAGGTGTTAGCCTATGTGAGTTTGAAACGGGCATCATAGAGGGATTTATGGAGCAGTCAACCGGGCAGTCCTTTTCGTCTAGAGAAGTCGAGTGTTGGGGCCTCGGGCAGCAACACTGTGCGTTTCAGGTTGAAAAGGAAAGGTTTTCCTAGAAACTTTTTAGTCGCTTAAAGAAATGGTAAAGCATGACAATAAAAAAAGGAGGATTCTATTGAATCTTAAGGCTTACCGTGGATGCCCTTGCCTGTTACAGGAGAACCGGAAGGCGTTCTGCCTCAACGAGGAAACCCTTACAGAGGTAGTTTTAATTCCCGCGGAAGGTGAAGTCCTCCTGTGGGAAGAGCAGGGAATATGCCATAACACTGTTCTAGCGGGAGAGGACGGCTATGTTCAGTGTCCATCAACAAGAAGCCACGTGAAAATTAAGGGGAAAAAAATTTCAAACGAGTTCTTCGAAGAGATATATAGCTTAGCTAGGCTGGCATTCACGGATCCTTCATCATGCACTCAGTGCCTCTACAATTTATTGGCATCAGATGTAGCTGAGAAAAAGGTAACAATTCTCGTTCTAGGGGAAAACTTGAACATTGACTCGTACAAGAAGACCTTAACAGATAAGTTAAAGTCCTTAATTCCGGAAAACGACTTCCTAATAATTAACGGAAAAACAAGGACTTCAAATCCCCAAGTAATACTGAAGAAAGGAAAATTCATGGTTAGCCTTCCAGTAGCCTCAGTCTATGAACTGGAGAGAAAGATTTCACAATTTCTCGAAAAGATTAACACCACAGAATAGGAATAAAGCAAAATAAAGAATAAAAAACATTATCGGATACTTAGCGTTTCGGATCCCCTTTTTAAGCGTTTTTAAAAGGGGATGGAACACCAAGTTTTGTTATTTCGAGTCCCGAGTAAGCCTTCCTTGACGTCATGTGCAGACGAATTCAACAAGAAAAATTTGGGGCCTGAATTCAAGGTGAAGCTCATTATTTTAATTGTCTTATATATGAAGAGCATTTTCGGCGGCTCTTATCTGGAGGAAGAGAGAAATTAAACACTCTTTTGCGTTTATTCTTTTACCCATTCGAGCCTGAATATGTTAAACCGTAGAAACTCCTTTAACATGTCGATTTCTTGTTGAGCGCTTGGACTTACAAGCCCTAATAGTTCCCTAAATGCCCTAAAACACTCTTCATTTTCCTTCAGGAAAGCCCCCCAAGCATACGCTCTCGCTAAGTTCGTGATCTTAAATGTCCCCCCCTCTCCGGACCCGGAGAGTTCGAACTCAAGCAAGAATTTTGTATCTGTGCGTTTAGCTTTGAACTCTCCAAGCCCCTTAAGGCATGCCTCGACGTTTTTTCCACCTTTTGGGAAGAAAGCACCCTCTATCTCCCCCAAAATTATGGATGGTTTTCCCTCTTTTGCCTCAACGTCGGCCGCTTCCTCTTCCGCTGCCTTCAACTCCATTTTGAGGTCTGGGTAGGTGAGCTTCCTCTTCAAGGTCTTGGAGGCGTTGGATGAGAGGAATGCGAGCTCAACTCTCATGCTTTGTGACTCCAAATACTGCGTGAAGAGTGAAAAATGCTCCGATAAAGCGGACATAGCCGACTCGAGAATCCCTTTTTGCCTCTTAATAGCCTCCGCGGTTTTAGTCACCAGTTCAGAATCATCCCTGGATCCTGCAAGCCGCTTTACGGTGCGGTCAGCAAGCCGAATCGCAGTTTCCCTGTCTTCCCAGAGAG
>JAHLWX010000067.1 GCA_019057675.1 Candidatus Jordarchaeum sp. LHC_1308 | reverse complement strand
TCGTACAGTGTGTAGCAAACAAAACTCCACCATCACCGACGCTACTGGACGGAGTTAAGTGCGTGGAGACTATGGAGCGCATAAGCCGGAAAGTTTGAGGCTATTTAGAAGTGCATCCATCATTTTTCATGACCCAAGATTCTCATGATGGCCTCCTTAACAACGTTTACAGGCTTGAACCCGGCAATAATTTCTTTCCCCGCTATCACGAGGGTGGGCACTACTCTGACGGCATACTGGTCTGCGAGCTTCTTCGCCCTTGGATCATAAATGTTGTGCACTCGCCACTCAACTGAATCACCTAACTCACGCATAAGGGGGTTAACCACTAGTTTCATGAAGTTCTTGCACTCCTCACTTGTAGGACTGAAAAAGTAGTCAACAACTATTCTTGTCAATCTTCAACCTCCATGGAACGTTTTTAACACGCACAATGTGAGGCGACTTGGATCTTTCAACTTCAACAAGCCCAACCGCCTCTAACTCCTTAACATACTTCATCAACTTTGCCTTAGAAACACCAAGTTTCTCGGATATTTCACTGTAGCTTCCCTCTCCAACTTCATCAAGAACGGCCAGAATGTTATACTTTTCATCCTTGGCTAAGAGCTCTTTCAGGCGAGAACAATGGTCTCTCATAACTTTCTTCAGCTCTTCCACAGTCGCCTCTAGCTCCCTTATCCTCTGCATCGCCCTATAATGCTCCGCCGGATCTCTAACCGACTTGAAAAGTTTCTCAGCCGTCTCATTTAGTTTTCTGATATCTCTTATTTCACCTAATAGAAGCTGCATGTGTTTTAGCGCAGCGACGATCACCTTATCGAATAGATCGTCAATAACCTCATTAACGAACCCCTCAATTTTGATCAGAAGCTTATTGAGCTCAGCTCTCCCAAATGTCTCCTCCCGCCCGCCGAGCAGCTCTCTGGCGAGCTTGTCGAAAAAGACGCCAGTGTACTTTTTCAATTCTCCCTTAAAGCCGCTCATCTCAGCAGTGAACCTCAACGCGACACCACGCAATGAATCGTCGTATTCATTCATTCATGACACCTTTTTTCCTTCCAAGCAACCTTATAACAACAACAACCCTAATTAATATGTTTCCGAAAACGGGAGGTGAAATTGTTGAAGAAGATTCTAGTAACCGGGCCGCCGGGATCCGGGAAAAGTTTTCTCGCCACTAAGGTCATTGAAAAGGTGCGTGGCAAGGGATTGAAGGTAGGAGGAGTCATCACGCCCGAGGTAAGAGAGGGAGGGACGAGAAAGGGTTTTTTGATCGTAGATTTGCTCACAGGCGAAGATGCGGTGATGGCTAAAGTTGGGGAAGGCTCTCCTAAAGTGGGAAAATACGTTGTTGACACTAGTTCCATCGCGAGCTTGGGTGTCAGGGCATTAGAAAGAGCTATCGAAGAAGCTGACGTTATTGTAGTGGATGAAATAGGTAAAATGGAGTTGCTTGTGGAGGACTTCGCACAGGTTATCCGAGACGCTTTGAAGTGCGGTAAGCCCTTCCTAGGGACTATTGGAATGAAGCTTAATCACCCGCTGGCTCAAGAGCTTAAGATGAGAAGAGACGTAGAATTAGTTTTCTTGAGCCGTGATAAGTGGCAGGAGAAATACGAGTATGTCCTGAGGGAACTCGGAATATGAAAAATTTCAAAGCAATAAAATGAACGTAAATCGGTGATGACAACTGCTTAACAATGTTACTTTAGCTTGAGGTAGTTTGATGTTTCAGCTTCGAGAGAGCATATTAGGCCCATGTTCAAGTCAAGTTCTAGAAGGAAGGCGTTAAGCTTGAATACTGGAACTATAGGAACTCTTCTGTACATTCCTTCCTGTGTTAATGTGATGATGAGAGGAAGAACTTTAACGCGGCCCCAGCCTGATACGCCTAGGTCTAGCGTTAGGCTCGGCATAGACTCCGCTAGTGCCTTCACTCTTTCCATATGCCTTTCTATGATTTGCTTGCTAAGCATAGTGGTTCTCGGCCTCCTGTAATGTTTACATTCAACGCAGAGCAGCAACGGCTTTTTTAAGGCTAGAAGATCCACTTCAAACCTGCGTTTACCTTGAGAGAACCTGAAGTTTCTCAGTGAAGAATAGCCATGCTTAGTGAAAACCTCCTCGGAAAAAGCCTCGAAGTCCCTCCACGTTAAAAGGCTGGCCAAATTTTCCACAGTGAAGCCGTGGGAGAGAAGAAACTCCACCAAGGCGATCCTGTCCAGAACGGTTAGCCCGCCCTTCCCCCTGCATAAAATGCCTTTTTCGAGAAGCACATCCACCAGTCCTCTTAACTCTTCGTTAGACCTTTCAAGTTCCTCCTCTTCGATAAATCCCTTGACAAGTTTTCCCGTGAACTCCAAGCATGCCACCAAGAAGGCTTATGAAGGCGCCGACATTAATTTTTCTCAGCCTTTAAACGCTGGAGGCAGACAAAGGTGATACCTATCAACATGCCCATCCTAGGAGGGGAAGAGGAAGAAAATGTTCTGAAGGTTTTACGCTCCGGAAACCTTACGGGGAGAGTGAGCGAAGGAGGAATGGTTGCAGAGTTTGAGAAACTCTTCTCGAAGTTTCTAGGGACGAAGTATGCCGTAGCCGTCAGTTCAGGAACCGCGGCGCTTCACGCATCCCTACTTGCCTTAGGCGTCGGGCCAGGTGACGAAGTCATAGTTCCATCCTTCACGTTTTCAGCCACCTGTAACGTTGTACTACACGTGGGGGCACGACCCGTCTTTGTCGACATAGATCTTGACACGTACACCATGAATCCCAATGAAGTCAAGAAGGCGCTAACCTCCAAAACCAAGGCGATCATACCAGTGCACCTTTACGGTCACCCTGCAGACATGAAGCCCATAAAAGAGGCGGCGGAGGAAGAAGGCATATACGTGATAGAGGACGCCGCTCAGGCTCATGGCGCAGAGTACAGCGGCGTTAAGGTTGGGGGAATAGGGCATTTGGGCTGCTTCAGCTTCTACCCCACGAAAATAATAACTACTGGGGAGGGAGGGATGGTCGTTACAAATGACGATGAACTTGCAGAAAGAGTCAGGATGATAAGGAATCAGGGCGAGAAAGGAAACTACGAAACAATTCTACTGGGACATAACTGGAGGCTTCCAGAGACAAACGCCGCAATTGGAGTTGCCCAAATGAAGAAAATCGATGAGTTTCTAGCTAAAAGACGGAGAAATGCAGCATACTTGACTGAACTTCTAGGTAGCATCAATGGACTTGTCCTTCCTTTCGAGAAGGGCGCGGTGAGGCATGCTTGGAACACATACACTGTTAGGCTGGAGAACAGGCGACTAAAAAGAGATGATGTCGTGTCTCTTATCAGGAAGCTGGGAGTTGGCGCTACAGTTTACTATCCGGTGCCAGTTCATCAAACGCCACTCTACAAGGAAAGAGGTTACTCTAATGTTCTCCTCCCAAACACGGAGCTTGCCTCGAAAACTGTTTTCTCCCTTCCAGTTCATCCATCTATGACGAAGGAGGACGTTGAAGCTGTTGCTTTAGCAGTCAAACGGTCCCTAGATGCTTTAGCGCCTTCTCCATGACGATGCCATCTCTATTACCGTAGTACCGTTTAATAACGCCAACTTTGCGATACCCCATCTTAGAGTAAAGTTGGAGTGCAGGCGTATTCCCTTCCATAACCTCAAGGCAACATTTCTCAATACCTAGCATAGCAAGTTCTTCCTCTAATTTTTCGAGGAGTAACCTTCCAATCCCCCTCCCACGAAAATCAGGCAGGACGCCGAGTGTGTAAATTCTGCCTTCATTCTCTTCTTCTATGACTCCTATAGTGAAACCAACTATTCTATTGGAGGACAGCGCGACGATGGCTATGGATGACGGGTACTCCAGCAGAAGCCGGATAAAGTACTTTGAGAAGTGATGCTGCGGAAAGCACGCCTTGTCTATCAGATAAAGCTCATCTAAGTCCTCATTCCTAGCCTTTCTTAGGACGACGACCTCCATGAATCCAACACCTCCAGCATAACTTGCATAAAGTAAGACGCGAACGCGTTTTTCTCGAAAGTTATAAGCGTCATTAACTCTCTTTAGACTGGAGGCTTAATATTTCCACTGGTGATTATAGATACTCCATGCTTCCATATAGGAACAGGTTGCATGAGATATACGAGAAAGTAAGTTGTAACTTCTTTTTTTGGAAATTCGAACGAATGGGGAAAGTTCATAAACGCTCTCTGATGTTGTTACTTGGTGATTTATAAACTACTTGCGGGGGATTTAGTTGCTAGCACTCGAAGTAAGAGACTTGGTTGTTGAAGTTGATGGGAGGAGAGTGCTTGACGGGTTAAACCTTGAAGTGCCTAAGGGAGAGCTGCACGTGCTCTTCGGACCGAATGGCTCAGGTAAAACGAGCCTCATACTCACCATATTAGGTTTACCGCAGTATAAGGTTCTACGTGGACAGATAATTCTTAACGGTGAAGATATAACATTCCTTCCAATAAACGAAAGGGTTAAGAGGGGAATCGGGGTTCTCTTCCAAAACCCACCACAAATAAAAGGGGTTCGCCTCGGAGATGTTTTGAAAAAGCTTGCTAAGGACGAGACGCCTATGGAGATAGCTAGGAAGGTGAACTTTCCAGCATTCTACTTGGATAGAGAACTGAACTGTGGCTTCTCCGGTGGGGAAATAAGGAGATGCGAGCTGACGCAACTCATGGCTCAGAAGCCAAGCTTCCTCCTTTTGGACGAACCGGACTCCGGTGTCGACGTAGAAAACCTAGAACTTGTGGGCTCAATCATAAACGAACTGGCGAAGGGACGCTCAGGCATTCTGATAACGCATTTAGGCTACATCTTGAGGTACGTGGAGGCACAGAGGGCGCACGTCATCCTTAATGGGAAAATAGCGTGCTCGGGAAGACCCATCGAAATACTCGACCACATCCTACGGGAGGGCTACTGGTGGTGTGATAAATGTAAGGAGATGCGGGGTGACTAAGATGAATGAGGCAAGAGAGGAGGAGATAAGGGAGCGTGCCTTGAAGGCGCTGGACAAGAAGGCAGATTATGGCCCAGACATAGATCTTTCATCTTTTGTTAGAAGCCCTGAAAGATTAGAAGTAAAAGGATTAGACGATTTGCCGTCAGGTGTTAGGGAACAAGCCGTCATGGTAGGTGTTAGACCGGACATGAAGGAGAGGGCAGGCACGTATTTCCAGCTTGACCACTCAGTTCTCTTTAGCGGTGTCAGCAAGTATTTTGATGGAGGAGTCGAGTTTATCAGCACTATAGAAGCGAAGAAAAGGTATGACTGGTTTAGTAAGTACCTATGGAGAGCCGTGCAGGTAGATACTGACAAGTATACTGCTTTCGCAGCTTTAGAATGGGATCACGGCTATTTCCTCAGGGTTGCAGCCGGAAAGAAGGTGACTGTCCCCCTACAGTCATGCCTTTACATTTACCGGGACAAGTTGGATCAGAACGTCCACAACGTAATCTTGATGGAGCCAAGTTCAGAGGCACAGATTATAAGTGGATGCGTAGTACACCCTAACGTTTCGAGAGCACTCCACGTGGGTATAACCGAGATATACCTCATGAAGGGGGCTAAACTGACATTCACCATGATCCATAACTGGGCTGAGGGAATAGATGTACGTCCCCGAACAGGGATAATACTAGAGGATGGAGCCACCTTCATAAGCAATTACATTAACCTCAAACCTGTAGGTAGCGTCCAAACGTATCCCGCAGCATATTGCAACGGGGAAAACTCAACTGCAGTCTTTAACTCGCTAATATACGGTGACAAAGGATCAGTTATAGACGTTGGTGGAAAAATAATTCTGGAAGGAAAAGGAAGCAAAGGCGAGGTGAAATCAAGAGTTATAGCTACCACGAACGCGAAAGTGTACTCTAGAGGACTGCTCGTCGGTAAACGGGAGAAAACGCGCGGCCACCTTGAATGCAGAGGACTCCTCCTCTCAGACCAAGCCTTCATTCACGCCATACCTGAACTGCGGGGGGAAACCAGTGGAACCGAGCTAAGCCATGAGGCGGCCGTGGGAAAAATAGCCGAGGAGGCAATATACTATCTTATGGCACGAGGGTTTAGCGAGGAGGAAGCAGTTTCAATGATAGTGCGAGGATTCCTAGACACAAGAATATTCGGATTACCTGAGCCCCTCCAAAGGGAAGTTGACCACGCAATAGATATCGTCCTTTCATCTTCCCTCTAAAGAAGAAATTTAGAAGCAAATGGTTTCTAAGGGCGACTAAACTTAGAATAACACTAGCGGAAAATTTTTAACATTGACCAGCATATATTCAATTGGCTTAGTTTTGTTGGTGAACTAAGGGCATAAAGAAGGAAGTTATCCTGGACAAGTGCTTTTCATTATTTCTTTTATAGTTTCTCCGAGTTTTTTCCATTTTCTTTTCATTTTCCCGGGCAGTTGAATTTTCACCAGTTTAACTCCTTTTTTTCTACATGCCTCCTCTATTTTTGCGTCTTCTTGGTTGTCCTCAATGGGAAGGATCACTAGCTTGTAGTCGTGACTCTCAATAAAGGAACATGTTGCAGTTGTAATGTGTTCCTTGGCGTATGGAATGTCTGAAAGCCCTAGGTGCTGGGAGAGGGGATAGACGTCTTCTACTTCTTCGGGGATGAGACCGAAAAAGCCGGATTTAAAGACGAACTGTATCTTTTTCTTGACGGATTCTGGAATATTTAGGCTTCCTTCCAAGATCTTTCGTTCCTTTGACCTGTAGAATGGTCGTGATGATGGTTCAGGTAAAATAACGAGCACATCCACCTCGTCGGGCTTTGGCAATGTCTTAAGTTTTTCAAGGTGGAGTGTTACCTCAGGTCTCCTGATCGATTCAGGGCCGAAAAACAGAATGGCTCTTTTCTTGACGGAGGGGCTAAACCTCGCTATGTAAGGCGAGTATTCGCACAGCCTTCTTAAACCTTTGAGAAGGGAAGGATGACTTCTGCTTCTCGTCTCCAAGAGTTCCCATAGTCTTCCATCCGTGATTGCTTGCCTTATTGCTTGAACCTCGCTGAGCGAAACGTAGAGGTTATGTGTGGCTAATTTTTTCTCTCTTTCTTCCTTAGGCTCTTTGAGGAGTTCCTGGGGGGTATATTCTAAGCAGACAGGACAACTGCAGGGGAAGTACTTTAGTTCAGAGAGGTTCTGCGTTCCATGAAGCGTCATATATCTTTCATCCCTCGCATAAAGCGCATAGGCAGCCGAGTCGAACATGTCTACTCCCATGGCTACAGCTAGCGAGAACATCATCGGGTGTCCTGCACCGAAAAGATGAACTGGTTTCTCTAGGGGAAGGTTCTGCTTGGCCGCCATGACCACGTCTACTAAAATGTCGAATGAGTAACTTTCCATTAGATGTACCACGCTTCCGATGGCGTAGAGGTCGAAGGGCATCTTTCCAATTTCAGCTGCACACGACTTCACCATGTCTGGGTAGGGGCTTCCCTGCACGGGGCCCACCCAGAGGATGTCGTTCCTCCTTCTCTGGGAGAAGCTTTTCTCGGCGTTTGAAAGCGTCTCCCTAACTGCTCTTTCAGCTTCCACCTTGTTTTTTGCGCCACCGGAGGGCACGTCGAGGATAACCGCTATGTCGCTTCCTATTTCTTCTTGAAACCTTATGATGTCCTCTTGGCTGACGTCCAGCTTGCCGTAAATCATGAATTGGTATGCCCCTGAGTCCGTCATGACTACGCCGTCGAATCCTATGGCTTCATGTATCCCTTTCAATTTTGCCTCGTCTGGGAGACGCTTAAGTGCTATCATTGCGTTGGTTATTATGCACTCGCAGTTCATTTTTCTGATCAAGGAAGGTGAGACTACTAGCCGCGTGGGATTAATGACTGGGAGGAGAGCAGGGGTGGTTATTCGCCCACTTCTAGTTTCCAGAACTCCTATTTTTCCCATGAGGTCTCTTTCACGCACTTCGAAACTCATTATGCTTCATTCCCCACCCTATACCGCGATAAATAAAGCCTGCGTCAGCCGCCTTATTTGGGTCGATTATCCTTCTTCCGTCTACCACTAGGGGGATCCTCATTAGCCTCCTAGCCTCTTCTAGTGGAAGCTCGGCATACTCACGCCACTCCGTCACTATCATGCAGCAATCAGCCTCTTTTAATGCGTCCAGCGACGACTTAGCGTATTCGACCTTTTCTCCAAAGATGCCCCTTGCTCTCTCCATTGCTTTAGGATCGTGGACGACCACCTTTGCTCCCCGCTCCAACAAGGCTTGAACTATCTTTATTGAGGGAGCTTCTCTCATGTCGTCTGTTTCTGGTTTAAAGGCGAGGCCAAGCACGGCGACCCTTCTACCGCGCAACTCCCCAAGTACACTTTCAGCTAATTCAACCATCCTTAAAGGCTGCTTATCGTTAACTCTCAGGGTTGCTTCTAAGAGAACTGGGTTATACCTCTTTTTCCTAGCAACCGAGATAAGGGCTCTCAAATCCTTGGGAAAACAGGATCCGCCAAAACCACAACCAGCTCTCAGAAACTCGGGATTAATTCTGAAGTCAAGGCCTATAGCGTAGGCAACCTGCTTCACGTCGATATCAAAGAGCTCACATATGTTCGCCATCTCGTTTATGAATGAAACCTTCATTGCCAAGAAGGCGTTATTAGCATACTTTATCATTTCCGCCGTCCGTAGATCCGTCTTTACCAGGACGCTTTTAATACCGCTAAAGACCTCCTCAACCACACTGCACGCCCTCTCATCCCGGTATCCTATAACTATTCTGTCAGGGTTCATGAAGTCACGTATGGCGCTCCCCTCACGGAGAAACTCCGGATTCACGCAGACACCAAAGTCCTTTCCCTCAACCTTACCGGACGCACCCTCTATCGTAGGTATGATCAGCTCCTCGGTTGTCCCAGGTATAACCGTGCTCTTAACGGCAACCACGTGGTAATCGTCTTTCTCAGCTATGCCTGCACCTATATCCTCCGCCGCACCCTTAACTCCAGCTAGGTCTATTTCTCCGTTCACGCTCGGAGTTCCAACAGTTATAAATGTCACCGAAGACCTAGCGACAGCCTCAACCGTACTAGTTGTTGCTTCCATGTTCCCTGAATTCCTATGTTTAGTAAGTTTCTCTTCTACCCCGGGCTCGTAAATAGGAGCCACACCCCGTCTTATCAGCTCAACCTTACTGGCATCTAGATCAGCAAAAATCACTTTAAAACCTAAGTCTGCAAGACAAAGCCCGGTGACTAAGCCAACGTAACCAAGACCAACAACAGCAATGTTACCCCTCAATCCACCACTCACCTTTTCAAAGAAAAAGATTCATCACCTTCTTTTTCTAACTCCAATGTGAACTTTAAAACTTTAACGCAGCTTTATCAATGAAGAAATAATTTTCACAGACTTAGCTTAGTTCTCTTCACTAAACTTACTTTCCCGTGACTCCTCTGTGAGCATATACGTCCAGACTTTCTAAAAGCCCTGTTTCTTTAATGAGGGAAATCTTCGTAATACCCGCATTTTAACATGACAAGGAGATTGATCCAAGTTCGCTTTTTACGTGGAAGCCCTTAAAACAAAGGATGATGAAATTAAAGGCGTTCTGAGAAAACAAGAGGATACGAAGTAACTGGGAAGCCTGAAGAGGTCTTTTAGATTGTTAATGATTATTGCGCTTTCCAAGATTTTCTGAGGCGTGTCGTCAGGCTTCTCAAGCATGAATCCTTAGACGGTTCTCCGTTGAATTTTTTCATTATTTTTTCTGCGTAGTCGAGGAACTCTTCAAGCTTTGCCTCCTTTCGAAGCATGAAACATAGGAGGTTGTAATCTTTTGCTGAAACTACCACGTTTTTATCGTCGAAAAGCATGGCCCGTGGAACCATGTTTTTGGAGGCGCCGACCATGAACATGGTGTAAAGTTCAACAAGCAACTTTTTTATTCCTTCGTCCCCATCGACGTTCAGCTCCCACTTCATAACTGGACCGTAGACTTTATCCATGTTGAGAAGGGCGACAGACTTAACACCGGCACTCTTGAGTATATTCATGTATCCCTTCACCTCTCATCACTAAAGGGCGAGTGACAAT
>JAHLWX010000066.1 GCA_019057675.1 Candidatus Jordarchaeum sp. LHC_1308 | reverse complement strand
CGCCGATATGCACACGCCTCTAAACGCAACCTTTGCAGCTAAAGCTCCGCTGAGGGGAAACATAGCCTTCGCCTCCCAAAGCGGTGCTATGCTGACCTCGATCCTAGACTGGTCTATGAGTGAAGGAATAGGATTCAGCAAGATCGTGAGTTTAGGCAACAAAGCAGACTTGGACGAGACGGATATCCTAGAGTTCTTGGCTGAGGACGAGAATACCAATGTTATCCTAATGTACTTGGAGGACGTGAAACGAGGAGGCGAGTTCTTCAGAAAAGCTAAGGTCGCCGTCAGAAGGAAGCCTGTGATAATTCTTAAGTCTGGTAGAAGCGAGGCAGGATCCAGAGCAGTTGCATCTCACACTGGTGCTCTGGCAGGTAGCGACAAGGCATACACGACGGCGTTCGAGCAGATAGGCGTCATAAGGGTGAACAGGGTGGAGGAACTCTTCGACTTAGCTGTAGCGTTCTCCAAGCAGCCTCTGCCGAACGGAGAGGAAGTAGCCATAGTGACGAACGCTGGTGGAGCTGGAATAGTGGCTGCTGACGCTTGTGATGAGAGAAAAGTTAAGCTCGCCTCCTTCAAGGAAGAGACTGTTAGCAGGCTCAGAAGCTCCCTTCCTCAAGCAGCGTCGATCTACAACCCAGTGGATGTGCTCGGAGACGCCGACGAGAAACGCTATAGGAATGCCCTTGAAATAGTGCTTGAGGATCAGAGAGTGGGAGGATGCCTAGTGATTCTAACCCCCCAAGCGATGACGAATCCCATGGAAGTCGCAACTGCAATTGCTCAGCTAGGCAAGAGGCACTCCAAACCAATCCTGGCAGTATTCATGGGTGGGGAAAGCGTGCTTGAATCGAACAGGTTTCTTTCACTCAACGGAGTCCCCTGTTATTTCTTCCCCGAGAGAGCCGTCAACGCCCTGTCAGGCATGATAAAGTACTCCCGAATAAGAAAGCGGGATAACGAGGAAGAATACGTCCTGTTTGATGTTGATAGGAAAAAGGTGAAAGATGTATTTGAGGCTGTTCGCAGTGATGGAAGAACAGTTCTACTGACACATGAAGCCTTCGCAGTGATGTCAGCCTACGATATACCCGTCCCACAAGGCGGCATAGCTAGGAGCGAGGAAGAGGCTGTGGATATAGCGGAGAAGGTTGGTTATCCCGTCGTTATGAAAGTGGTCTCTCCACAAATATTACACAAGACTGATGTAGGCGGAGTACTGTTAAATCTTCACAACTCAAACGATGTAAGAAAAGGATACTACTCTATTCTATCCAACGTCCACAGATATGCGCCTCGGGCCAGTATTTACGGCATCTATGTTCAGAAAATGATCGAGCAGGGGAAAGAGTTCATAGTCGGCATGAGCCGTGACCTCACGTGGGGGCCGATGCTGGCCTTTGGCCTAGGAGGAGTATACGTAAACCTCGTCGAGGACGTCTCCTTCAGAATAGCGCCCATAAAGAGGAGCGAAGCGCTCCAACTGATGGAGGAGACGAAGGCATACCGACTAATCCGGGGATTCAGAGGAGAGCCATCACTTGACCTAGAAGCAATACTGGACGTAATACTCAAAGTTTCACAGCTCTCAACCGATTTCCCTGAGATAAGCGAAATAGACGTTAACCCGCTTTTTGCCTACCCGAAAGGTTGTGTCGCGCTTGACGTTAAAATAACGATCAAGAAGGAGGGCTAAAATGAGCAATGTGAAGAAAATTCTGATTTCAGGTGTTAGATATAGCGGGAAAACCGCCGTATGCCTAGCTTTAGCCTCACTATTTAGGGAGGACGGAGTGAAGGTAGGCTACTTTAAACCCGTTGGCTGGTCCTCTAAGTCTAAGGGAATAGATGAAGACGCTTTACTCATGAAGGAGACACTTGGCATAGATCATCCTCTTGAAGTAATCTCCCCCGTTGTTCTCGACGCGTACTATCTTAACAGGCTTTATAAGGGAGAGTTGGCTGACGCGGAGAGGAGGATCGAGGACGCCTATCAAGCGCTGAGCAGGAACGTGGACGTAATGTTAATTGAGGGGGCGCATGCTCCGGTGGCATTTTATAGCGGTAGGCTCTCTGCGTTCCATATAGCAGGCAAGTTCGGGGCCGAAGTTCTCATAGTGAACTCCTTTAGAAGCGACCTCGTGCTTGACGACGTGCTCGCGCAAGCTGAAATGTTCAGGCTGACGGGCTCAAGGGTAATAGGCGCCGTCTTCAACAATGTTCCAATCATAATGCTGGAGAAGGTTAAAGGGATGGTTAGGGAGATCGCCGAGAAAAACGGGATCAGAGTGTGGGGTGTGATCGAAGAGGACAGACGCTTAACGTCCCCAACTGTGGAGGAAATATGTAATATGCTCGAAGGAGAAATACTGGAAGAAGGAAACATGAAAAGAATAGTTGAAGACATATTCGTCGGGGCCATGAACGTCGAGGCAGCACTGAACTACTTCAGAAGGGGAATAAACAAGGCGGTCATAACAGGCGGGGACAGGATGGACGTTGCACTCGCAGCCCTCGAAACAGACACCAGCATGCTAATCCTCACCGGGAACCTGTACCCCGACGTCCGCCTCTTAGCGAGGGCGCGTGAAGCCGGCGTAACGGTCATACTTGTCCCTTACGACACCTACACCACGGTTCAGAAGCTGGAGTCGGTTGGAGGACGGATAAAGCCCGGAGACGGGAAAAAGATTGCTTTAGCGATAGATAAGGTTAAGCGGGAGATGAACTGGAGAGGACTAATGAAGACGGTAATGGAGGGAAAATAAGTAGTGGAGTTTCTGCTGGAGAAGATGACGTGGAAGGAGATTGAGGCAGCCATCGAGCAAGCTGCAGGCATCATCGTCCCTTTCGGAGCAACTGAGGAGCACGGCCCCCATCTTCCCACATCTACCGACAACATCATAACATACGAGCTCGTCTGCAGGGCAGCTGAGAAAACATGCTTCCTCGTTGCTCCCATGATCAACTATGGAGTCTGCAGGTCGACAAGAGGATTCCCAGGAACCATAGCGCTAAGATTCGACACGCTCAAACAACTCGCATTAGACATCATGTCGGAGCTCGCATCTTTTGGTTTCAAGAAAATGGTTCTTTTCAGCTTCCACGCGAGCAACGCACACATGACAGCAATCAAGGAGGCGGCATACGACTTCTCTCTCCAAAAAAGAGATATAAAAATCTACTTTGTCTCAAGTGTCGACTTAGCTACAGAAGAAATAATCAAAACACTTGAATCAACACCTTACCACGCCTGCGAAGCTGAAACATCCTTAATGCTCTTCCTTAAACCTGAACTCGTCCAGATGGACAAGGCGGAGGACGAAAGACCCCAATCATTCCCATTCTTGATTAATCCAACAGGGAGGCCGTGGATGAGGACAGGTGTCTTGGGAGAACCTACGCGTGCGACGAGGAAAAAAGGGGAAACAATCTTCAACGCCATGGTCAAAAAACTGACAGAAATACTCGAAACAATAAAAAGCCAAAACTAAAAAAGAAGAATCGGAAAGGACGTTCACTTTTCCTCAATTTTTTCCTCTGTTCCCTGCTCCATCAAGAACTTCACAGGTATGTCCTGATATGCTCCATCTGGGAGGCGCCGCCTTATGGTAATCGGTAGAATGCCGCTATCCAACTCAAGCCTAGCAACGGCTACAGGATCCCTCACTTCTGGAGGAATGTCTATTAATATCGGTGCACCCAGCGTTATCTGCAACGCACGGGCGCTTAGAATCCTTGATTTTTCGAACCGCGTCAGCCATGGCGGCCCCACTTTCACAGTGAACTTCTCTGTGACAATAATAATTAGCCTCCACTCGTTTATGATGTTCTAAAAAGAAAAGTAGGCTCTTTTTTAAGTTTTTCTGAAAACCACAACGCCACTTGTGCCTCCCCTTACGGGGAGAGACATAGCTTACGGCGCTGTTGCGCAAAGCGCTACGTAAAAATGTTGGGAGTTTAATCGAAGGAGCTGCTTTCCTTCTCCTCTTCCTCTTCTGACGGCTTCTCGCCGCTTGGTCCACCCTCGCTCTTCGTCGCCGATGCCGCTATCACGTCGTCGATCCTCAGTATAAGTGTTGCAGCCTCGGTCGAAGACTTCAATGCCTGCTTCTTGACAAGAGCCGGATCCCACACGTCCATTTCGCTCATGTCAACAATTTTACCGCTGAACACGTCAACGCCATAAGTCGCCCCGTCCTTCTCGTGCTTTGCACGTAACTCGGCTAGGATATCTATCGGGTCAAGGCCAGCGTTCTCAGCAAGCGTCTTCGGAACCACCTCAACAGCTTCAGCGAACTGCCTCACTGCAAGCTGTTCCCTGCCACTCAGCGTCTCAGCATAATCCCTCAGTCTCTTAGCAATCTCTATCTCCGGCGCCCCACCGCCGGCCACCACACGTCCATCCTCAATTACTACCTTAGTCGCACACAGCGCATCGTGAATCGCCCGTTCAGCTTCCTCCACAACCAGCTCTGTGCCACCCCTGATCAGGATGCTGACAGCCTTCGGATTCTTGCACCCCTCAACGAACACCATTTCATCGTCGCCGATCTTCTTCTCGTAAACCACCGCAGCCTCACCAAGATCTTTTTCGCTCAAGTCCTCAAGGTTCGTCACAATGTTCCCGCCAGTGGCCTTCGCCAGCTTCTCCATGTCACTCTTCTTAATCCTCCGAACAGCCAGGATCCCCGCCTTTGCTAGGAAGTGCTGGGCAAGGTCGTCGATGCCCTTCTGGCACAATACAACGTTAGCCCTCGTCTTAATGATCTTGTTCACCATCTCCTCGATCATCCGTTGCTCCTCATCAAGGAAATTCTTCATCTGCTCCGGGCTTGTAATATTAATCTTAGCATCAAACTCTGTTTTTTCAATCTCCAAAGAGCACGCCAGCAAAGCAATCTTTGCGTTCTCCACCTTCTTAGGCATCCCTGGATGCACAACTTCCTTGTCAAGCACTATGCCCTCAATGAATAACGTGTCCTCCAAACTCTCTCCTTCCTTCTTCTCCACCTTGATGTTGTCAAGATCCACTTTCCACTCATTGTTAACCCTTTCAGCAACTTTCTTCACAGCTTTCACCGCAATATCCGCCAGCTTCTCCCGTGATCCTGCAACCATCTTGCTGCTCATTGAGGTCATGGCAACCCTCTTAAGCATTTTCTCGTCGTCCGGGCTGACCTTCCTCGAAATTTCATCGATAACTTCCAAAGCTTTATCTAGAGCCTTTCTGTAACCATCAACGATTACTGTCGGATGAACTTCTTGATCCAACAAGAACTCAGCATTCTTAAGCAACTCACCAGCCAGCACGACGGCAGTAGTGGTTCCATCGCCCACTTCGTTATCCTGTGTCTTGGCAACATTAACCATCATCTTGGCTGCCGGGTGCTGCACGTCCATTTCTTTGAGTATCGTTGCTCCGTCATTTGTTATTACTACGTCTCCGAAACTGTCTACTAGCATTTTGTCCATTCCTAGTGGTCCTAGTGATGTTCTGACCGCTTCTGCTATTACTCGTGCAGCCATTATGTTTGTTCTTTGCGCGTCTTTTCCAGCGGATCTTTTTGTTCCTTCCTTAAGTATTAAGACTGGCGTGCCTCCTAACATTGCCATGCATGATCCCTCCTCGGAATCTCGTTAAAAACTAATTCAAGATCTGATGAAATTGCACTTCTATATAAATTTAACGGTAAAAAATCAACCACGACCTACACAAAAACAAGCAAAAACACACTTGGAAAACGGATGGAATGAAGAACGTTCACGATTAAACGTCAATATGAATAAGGAAGCGTCAGCCTCGGCACGTAGGTTCGACGTATTAAAAAGTTGGCTTGTTTAGCATCCTGGTGATGTCGAGCGGCTCCTAACGTAAAATTTATATAGAAGCGCTGTTTCACTCGTTTGATGACTGAAGTCTAAGAGCTTCAGTGAACAAACTTTTCTCGATCACAAACAACAGAGGGGTCAGGAGGATATAGCATGAGTTATTGGGAAAGACGAAGAAAAAGACGATCTCCATTCGATGACTTCTTCGGCAGCTGGTTTGAGGAGTTCGAAGAAATGCTCGAAAACTTCTTCAGAACACCTATCAGAGACATAGACTCTATGATAAAAGAACTGCCAAAAAGGCGTCTCCCTAACGGAACCGAAGTCGCAGGCCCCATAGTATGGGGGTGGAGCATAAAAATCGGACCAGATGGCAAACCAGAAATACAGGAATTCGGGAACGTCCCCCGCCCGTCAGCTGAGTCCCCATTATTGGTAAGGGAAGTCAGAGAGCCGCTTGTCGACATAATTGAAGGCGACAATGAAATCATAGTAGTTGCCGAAACACCCGGCGTTGAAAAAGATGAAATAACCCTTAACTGCACCGAGAACGAACTCGAAATAAAGGCGGGAAACAAATACTACAAACGCATCAAGCTCCCTGCTCTAGTCAAGGCCAACGAAGCCAGCGCAAGCTACAAAAACGGAATTTTAGAAATAAAAATCCCCCGGATAATGAAAAAAGGTCATGAAATAAAAGTAGAATGATCATTCTTCACTTTTAAACTCTAAAAATAAAAAATCCATGGAGGTGTTAAAGGATGAGCATGAGTGGAATACCTGTCCTAATCCTGAAGGAAGGCTCCGAGAGAACCCGTGGAAGAGATGCCCAAAGATCAAACATAATGGCTGCACGAGTAATAGCGGAGGCAGTAAGAACAACACTTGGACCTAGAGGAATGGACAAAATGCTAGTAGACTCCCTCGGAGACATCACCATAACAAATGACGGGGCAACGATACTTGACGAAATAGACGTGCAGCACCCGGCAGCCAAGATGATGGTGGAAGTAGCTAAGGCGCAGGACGACGAAGTGGGTGATGGAACCACTACCGCAGTGATTATTGCTGGTGAGCTACTCAAGAAGGCCGAGGATCTTCTTGATCAAAAGATCCATCCAACAATGATTGTTAGTGGTTATAAGAAGGCTGCGGACAAGGCTGAGGAGATTTTAAACAGTATTGCTATAGACGTTAAGCCTACTGATGCGGCGACCTTGCTGAAGATTGCAATGACATCAATGAACAGTAAAATTACAGCTGGCGCTAGGGAACACCTTGCCCAGATAGCGGTTGATGCTATTCTTCAGGTTGCCGAGAAGAAGGATGGAAAGTATGAGGCAGACAGGGATATGGTTAACATTTTGAAGAAGCAGGGCAAGAGCTTGCTTGAGACCGAACTGGTTAGGGGCATGGTGATTGACAAGGAGATTGTGCACCCAGCGATGCCTAAGAGGGTCAAGAACGCGAAGATTGCGCTAGTAGATGCTCCCCTTGAGGTGGAAAAGACAGAGTTTGACGCTGAGATCAGGATTACGGACCCGTCTCAGATGAAAATGTTTCTTGAAGAAGAGCAGAAGATTCTAAAAGGGATGGTTGAAAAAGTGAAGGCTAGTGGTGCGAATGTGCTTTTCTGCCAGAAGGGCATCGACGACCTTGCCCAGCACTTCCTAGCAAAGGCGGGGATCACTGCTGTTAGGCGTGTGAAGAAGAGTGACATGGAGAAGCTGGCGAAGGCCACTGGTGCCAGGATAGTGACGAACCTTGATGACTTGTCCCCTGAGGTGCTAGGTGAGGCTGGACTCGTGGAAGAAGTTAAGATAGGTGAGGACAAGGTTGTCTATGTGAGAGAATGCAAGAATCCTAAGGCTGTAACGATTGTTGTACGTGGCGGTACGGAGCACGTCGTGGATGAGGCTGAGAGAGCGCTTAACGATGCATTATGCGTCGTGAGGAACACCGTGGAGGATCAGAAAATTGTGCCTGGTGGGGGCGCTACTGAGGTTGAAGTTGCGAGGCAACTTAGGAAGTTCGCCGAGTCTGTTGGTGGCAGGGAGCAGCTGGCTATTGAGGCGTTCGCCGACGCTGTTGAGGTTGTTCCGAAGACGTTGGCCGAGAACAGTGGCCACGACCCGCTTAACGCACTGGTAGCTCTGAGGGCACAGCACGAAAAGGGCGTCACGTCCTTCGGGTTAAACATTCAGACGGGTAAGCCAGATGACATGATTAAACTTGGCGTGCTTGAGCCTCTCAGGGTGAAGAGGCACGCCATCAGGAGCGCGAGCGAGGCTGCCTCCATGATACTTAGGATCGATGATGTGATAGCGAGCAAGCCTCACAAGGAAGAAAAAAAGGAGAAGGGCGGGCCAGAAGTACCACCAGGGATGGGCGGCGAGTTCTAGTTTAGCCTGATTTTCTATTTTCTTTTTTTGCTCGTCGTGTTTTACGTTTGTTCTTCTTTGAGTTTTTCTGCTAGTTCTATGTACGTTTTGAATGATAACATGTCCTTTAATATTGGAATTTCCATTCTCGCTTTTCTTACATGTTCTAGATTTATAGTTCCGATTTTAAGATCCTCTTCTCCTGTATTACATTCGGTGGTTGTTCTTCCTAGGGGATCTATTATTCTGCTGTGTCCAAAGAATTTAACTCCACTTTGTTCTCCTGCGGCGTTGACGTAAACTAGGTAGACTGCGTTTTCGAATGCCCTGACCGGTAGAACCATGTCAAAGAAAGGTTTAGATGTTTGTGGAGCTGCTGAGATGTTGACTATGATGTCCGCTCCGGCCCTTGCAACTTCGGGGAAGGCGAAGTCTCTGCAGACCTGTAGCCCTATTTTGCCTAGGCTGGTGCTGCATAGTTTTAAGCAGTCTCCCGGCTTGCAATACATATGCTCGAAGAAGATCCCCTTCCCATATTTTCCTGTTGGAAGGTGCACTTTATTGTAGATATGGATTTTTTCGCTTGGCTCGACTAAGACTGCGCTATTGTGGATTACTCCTCTTCTTGCCGGGTTTTCCATGGGGGCTCCAAAAACCATATGAACTCCCAGTTCGGAGGCAAGTGATGCTAGCTTTTTCACCGGGTGGCTGTCAAGTTGCTGGACACACTTGTAAAATGTTTCGAAGTCTTTTCCATTCATCACCATGTAGCCACAGAGGGACATTTCGGGGAAGACAACTAGCTTGGCGTCCAAGTTCGCAGTAGCATAGACTATTTCACACATTTTTTTGAGGTTCTTTTCAACGTTTCCACACTCGCTATTTATCTGAGCTAAAGCCACCTTAAACTCCATAGAGCCATCCTCCTGGAGGAGGTTGTTGCCGTAGATTTAGCGGGGGGGTAACTCTTTTATTTTCTCTCTTCCTTCGGGATCTAGGAATTCTCGTTTCCCAGCGACTTTCTGGAGGTTTCTCCGTTGGTTCCCCTTGAGGCGATTGTCTGGCCATGTACGTTGAGGTGTAATGGTGTCTGCGTTCACTGCTATGTTAGAGGACGTTTCCACAGGGAGCTCGGGTCGGATGAAGGGAGGCGCCTAGTGGCTGAGGCGGCTGAGGCTGGAGCGGAGATGCTGTCATTCGCTGGAGGGGAGCCTCTTCTTAGGGAAGATCTTCCATCAATTATGAGTTACGCCGTTGATTTGGGGGTGAAGGTTGAGGTCGTGACGAACGGTTTTCTAATTAACGATGAGACTGCAAGACTGTTTTCCCGCCTCGAGGCGAAGGTTTTGTTGAGCGTTGACGGCGCCTCAAAACAGGTTTGCGAATCTATGAGAGGAAAGGGAGCGTGGGAGAAAATATTGGTTGCTGCTAAGACGATGAGGTCCGTGGGACTGGACTTCATACCAGTGATGGCTATAACTTCCTTTAACGTTCACGAGGCAGGTGACTTCGTTTCGTTTTCACATGAGGTCGGTGGGACGACAGCGTCCTTCCTCACACTGATGCCTTCTGGCGCCGCTAAGAAAAACAGGCTCCTAGCACTAAACCCGGAGAAGCTGAGACACGCCCTTATCGAGATATGCAAGGCAGCTGATGGCTTATCCTACCCGGCTGAGGTTCGCTGCACCCCCTTCGCGGAAAGAATAGTTAACTCGAAACACGTCAAAGTTTGGGGATGCTACTACAATGTGATGGACCTCAATCCCGTCGGGGACGTGCTTCTCTGCGACGTCTTAGACTTAAAACTTGGCAACATTCTCGAGGACGGGGGATCGAAGAGCTGGAGAAAACTCTATAGTGAACGGGTAAGCATGGGACTACTAGACTGGAGAAGACTGAGAGGTAAGTGTGCACTGTGCCCCACTAAAGCATCCTGCTTAGGAGGGTGCAGAGCAAGGGCCTACATTGAAACAGGATCCTTCTTTAACCCTGACCCTCTATGTCCTCTCTAACCCTAACTAAACTTCAACAGCGTATTTCTCCCCCACTATGGGACAAGTAGTTTCAGCTCCAACTTTCTTGATGAATTTGGCGAAAACCTCCGGCTGGTCGCAGTGGACTGGAAAAACCTTCTTGGGCCTTATTCTCTCCACGATACTCTTCAGCTCAATAGGCATAACGTGGCCTGAAACGTGAACGTGATACTGGGGGAGACCGTAATGGTCCAGCCAGTTTCTCATCCTGTTAAAGTCTATTTCCATCTCCTCGTTAAATGGTTCAGATGAGGAGTAAATGTAGCAGCTTCC
>JAHLWX010000065.1 GCA_019057675.1 Candidatus Jordarchaeum sp. LHC_1308 | reverse complement strand
AGTCAGCGCTCCAAGCGCGTTGGCTACCGCAGTCACACTCATGAAGAACGGGATCACGGTGTTTGAAATGTAGCTTGTGACGTAGTCCGCGAGGATAACAACCTCGTTCCTCGTAAAGTAGCGCATGTAGCTTATCAGGTTAGCGTCAACCCCAATGCTTCTAGTTAAGCCCTCAACCACTATCGTGGCCACGTTTAGTATGAAGAGAAACCACCCTATCGCCGTTGCCACCATTATCGTAAATAGGATCCAGAAGCGCTTATCCCTGACAGCATCTCTAAGAGACGCCTCCGCTACTGTGACGGTTGATCCTTCTCCGGCATTGCTGATTTCGCTGGGGATCCATCCTCTAGGCGGGTTCCTCCATAAGGCGACGCCCACACTATAGGATAGAATCAAAACAATTGTTCCTAGCGCCACGAACGCGTCGGCCATCCCTCTTCTGAGAGGAAGGTAGAAGATTAACGTGACAAGCTGCTGTGGTAGAAAGGAGAAGGCTGTCATTTCTAAGGCTAGGAACGGGACGTCGGAAGCGCTCCTCGACAATATAATGTAAGCTACGAGTGGAGCTAGTACTAGAGGGGAAAGGTTCTGCCCAGCGATGGTCACGCCAAAGGCTCTACCGGGACGGTCAACGAACCACTTGCCCACGAGCCCGGGGAAGGTTCCGATGAAGAGCGCGACGCCGGCACCGACGAGAAATGAGCCAAGGTACCAGTAGGTCTTCGCGTCCTCCCAGAGGTAGAGGCTGAACATGCGCGAGACGACGAACATGCCGGCTAGGAAGACAAGCCCCGACGCGGCCATCGGGATCTTAGGTCCAACGCGGTCTACGGCAAAGCCCGCCGGAATCTGGAAGACGAGTAGGGCAGCACCCATAAGCGAGGCTGAAAGAGCTATTGGAGCAACTTCACTCAAGCCGTAGACCTGCATCATGTAGGGGTAAAACTGGCTCCATATGAACGTTACAACGATGAACATCGCCAAAACGGATGCGGACAGTGGGTAAAACCACCTGCGGTATCCACTAGCATTAAATCCTACCTTCACATCCCAACCCTCCTTTAAGGATTAAAACTAAGGAAGAAAAAAGGGAGGAATTTAGTATTTGCCGTACTTCTTTATTGCTTCGACCATTGCCTTCACGTTTTCTGGTTTCGCATCCCTTGAAAGCCCGCCGTCAACCCCTGGCCATATCATGAGACCGCCTTCTTTCACGTCCTCGAGAAGCTTCTTCATGAATTCCTCAACCTTTTGCGGCGTTCCGCCGATGAGGAGTGCATTTGGAGGACCGCTGACAAGTATCACGTGGTCTCCAGCCACTTCTTTAACCTTCCTCGGGTCGGTTTTCTCGAAGACGCCGACGACCTTTTTCTTCGGGAGATCGAGGAGTGTTTCTAGGTGTGCGTCGTGTTTTCCTTCAAACAGGACGAACGGGGTCTGCCCGAGCTTGATTACCTCTTCGAAAACCTTCTTCAGGTATGGCCAGTAGAACTCTTTGTAGAGCTTGGGGTTCAGGTACTCGTTGAGGTGCAGCGGGAAGAAGCATAGAACCATGTCTGTTCCGAGCGCCCTCTTAACTTCCGGCGGAACAAAGCCGGACACTGCAGCTGTTTTCACGAAGAGAGGCGTCAGCGCTTTGACGGCTTGCTTCACCTTATCTGGGTGCCTGTAGAGGTCGAGCACAACGTTCCTGACGTCCCTGAGGAAGTCGCCTATGAAGTCGAGGGGTGCGTAGGACCATGCCATCGGTATTGCAGGGTATCCTAGGCTGATAAGCCCGCCGATGAGACTGTTGAAGAAAGATGAATAACGCTCCACCTCCAGTCCAAACCTTGCGAGCGCAGCGTTGTACTCGGGTGAGCCAGGGTTTTGCAGCTTTTCACACATCCTTGGCAGAATGACCTTGTTTAGGAAGTCTACCGGGTTCTCAGCTAGCTGCCCGTACTCCTCGACGCTCATAACTTCTTTTCCTATGAACTGAGGGTGAGCGTTCTCCGCCAGCTCTATCCCCGGCCACCTCGTGAAAACATCCTTGAGAGCTTCGTGAAACCTTCCGACGAGGAACCTTGCAGGGACACCTATTTCCGGCGCCTTCTCTATGAATGCGGCGCAGAGAATCATCCCCTCCAGTCCGGCTATCACGGCCCAAGCGTCGAAGTCGAAGTCCCTTGCAACCTTGAGCGCTGCCTCCCTGCTCTTCTCGTAGTTGAAGAGAACATCCCTTGTCGTGTAGCCCGCGTACGCTCCGTGCCAAACTGCGGTCGCGGCATATATGGGCACCCTGTCCGGCTCCTTGCCCTTCATAACGGCTTCGAGCCTTTCGAGCCTCTCCTTATAAAGTTGCATTGGCTCCGTCGTTTTACGCCACCTCCGCTAAAGCCTTTATCTTGCGTACCCCGACCGCTGCGTCGTCAGCCCATTCATCAGCTCCCGTGTACTCCTTAACTTCCCCGCTCACTCTTCCCCCGCCCACGATAATCTTCACCTTGTCCCTCAGCCCAGCGGCCTTAATTGCTTCAACGGTCTTCTTCATCGACTCTATTGCTTCCGTGAGCAAGCCACTTAAGCCAACCACCTTGGGATTATGTTTCCTGATAGCTTCGATGAACGCCTGCGGAGGCTGATCGACGCCCAAGTTCACCACTTCAAAACCCTCGGCTTCAAGGAGAGCTGTGACTATGCTCAATCCTATATCATGTACGTCGCCCTCAACTGTTCCAACGACCACCTTGCCCTTGCTCACACCCTTCCTTTTGCCCATAACAGGCCTTAATATATCCATGACTTGCTTGAGGATCTCGCCCGCCATTATGAGGTCAGAGACGAAGTAACGTCCCTCCTCGAACCTTCTGCCTATTATTTCAGTCGCCTTCCTCACGTCCTCGATGATTGAGAAGGGATCCTCCTTGGATTTGATCCGCTTTTCTGTGAGCTCGATAACTTTCGCCTCGTCAAGGTCGGATAACGCCTTAACAAAATCCTCGCCCGCCATCCTCAATCGCCCAAAGAGTTATGAAGATTTACAAATTATAAAATTATTTATGAATTAATTCATAAGAGGCGGCTTAGCACTTAACCTTTATGAAGAGCTTCTCGGTTGTAGACTCTATGGCGACTTCTATGCCCAAGGCCTCAAATATACACTTCACTATAAGCTTCGTTATGACTAGTATTTCAGGCGGGGTATGAAAGATAAACTCTGACGAGCCCACCTTGGTCACGGTTCCAGCTCCTGCAAAGTCCAGCATATAAAGAACGTCCTGAGCCTTTTTAACCGGGTTTTCGCCGTCATCCCAACGATAAGCATACTTAAATAGGCGGGCTGTACTCTGGATTGCTACCAGAAACTCCTTGTCCTTTCCAAGCTCGTCCAGATTAACGTTCTCCTGAAGCTTCTTGACTAGAACCCTGTAGAGCTCCCTGTCGATCACCGCGAACTGCCTTTCCTCAACGCCGTGAATGTGTAAAGCAAGCTTATCAACATCACTAAAATACTTCTTATAGTCTCCTATCCCAGACTTCTCAGCCGCCTTAACCAAGTTGTAGTAAAGGCGAAGAGCTTCTCTAAAAACTTGGCTCACGCTCCCCCCAGTACTCCTCGTCAAGTAATCAACCAGTCTCAGGTCAAGGTCATCCAAGGCGACAGTAATCCTGTGAAAAATCTTAGGCAAAATGTCCCCTCCGCAGTAAAATGTCATCATTTTTCCATTAAAAATCTTGGTCGACAAACCTCTTTGCTTTTCCCATTCTTGCTTCCTTAAAGGGGTAGCGTCAATTTGAGTGCCTGAGCGCTTCCGCCACGTCGACCTTTCCCTTAAAGACGGTTTTTCATTGGATGAGGAAGGGGTTGACGCCGTATTTTTCCGCGACGTTTGCTTGCATCTTGTCGCTGGTTACGAGTTCACCCAGCTTCTCGGCTAGGGCTATGTAGAGGGAGTCGTATACCGCTATGTTTTCTGTCAGGGAGATCATGAACGCCCTCTCAATGTATCTTGTTTCTGGCTCCAGAACTACGACTCCCTCGTTCACCAGCTCCATCAATGCCTCAAATAACAGCTCTGCCTGTGCCTCCCCGATGACCCTTGTTACTTTGCAGCATTTCCATATCACGCTTGAGACTTCCTTCACTATGAGGTCTACCGAGTAGAGGGGGCTCCGGTCTTCTATGAGGCTTCTGACAGCCTTCCACCCCTTCTCGTTGAGGAGGTACTTGGCGAGGGAGGAGGCGTCAATGACCATCACGTTCTTCCCTCAAGAGCTTAACCACGGTTCCCTGAGGAAGTTCAGGCAAACTCTCAACCACCCTATCTATTTTTTCCAGCAACCTCTTTCTCTCCAGCTCCGCAATTTTAGCCTCCACGAATTTTCTGACTTCGTCGCTCCAGTTAACTTCCCCCCTAAGAGCATCCATCTTCTCCTTCAACTTCCTCGGAATTCTAAAGGAAACAGTCACACTCACAGCTAACACCTCTTAGCCGTAGGTACAATGTTTGTAATACAATTTGATAAGTTTTTGTGTTACTATTCACGCAGAAATAATATTACAAGGACAGCATGTTTTAATTGATAGTATTGACATTTTTCTGTCAGCGTTGTTTTGGAGGGCGTATGGTGTCTGCTGGGAGAATCCTGATAGCGGTCGATTACCTTAAGTGTAGCGGATGCAGGCGCTGCGAGGTGATCTGCTCCATTCGTCACGAGGGGCGCATATGGCCTGAAGCGTCGAGGATAAGGGTTTTCATGCCGACGCCAGGGGTTGAAGTCCCACACCTCTGCATCCAGTGCGACGAGCACCCGTGTGTAGAGGCGTGCCCAGCTGAAGCGTTAAGCGTGGACGAGAGAACAGGCGCCATCATAGTTGGCGGCGAATGTACGGGTTGCGGAAGCTGCGTGGACGCTTGCCCGGGCTCAATACCACACCTTCACCCCACAACACGGAGGGCACTCATATGCGACCTCTGCGGGGGAGAACCTCTATGCGTGAAGGCTTGCAGCGAAGGCGGGTGGAACGCTCTGCGAATCATTCCGCGGGAAGAGAGGGAGAAGCACGGTGCACACCCCCGGAAACCGATGGAAATAGCTAGAGAAACAGCGGAAAAACTCTTCGGAGAAAATGCGGAAAACTGCTGAACACTAAGAGAAAAAACAGATTTGAACCACAAGCAACTAAAAATCAGTCACGCAAAACACGAAAAAGAAAAAAGGGAAAGTAGGGCTACGCTAGATTCTCCTGACAACTACAGCTCCCACCACGACTCCTGCACCTAGACCCCCAACCAACCCGAGCACAAGGTTAAGGTTAGAAGTTGACTGCTGAGACTGAGAAGAAACAAGCAAAATCACCGCAACCACTGTAGGTGACAAGCCCTCATAAACGATAGGAACAGTAGGAACAGTAGGAACAGTAGGAACCGAAGAGGCATCAGTTGGATCCGTTCCAGCTCGGTATTCCTCCAAGTTGGTGAAGCCGTCGTTGTCCCTGTCCTGGCTGGCGTCGTCGCTCTTCGGGTCAAGCCCGTACTGAACCTCCCAGCCGTCAGGCATACCATCACCATCAGTGTCGTTACTGTATGCGTTAGTGCCGAGCTGGTATTCTTGGGCGTTGGTTAGACCATCGCCATCATAGTCCAAGGTTTGATGATACTGAGAATTGAAGAAGTGCAACAGATAATCATCCCACATGTTGTTCAACGAAAAGCTCGTAACAAAGTAGTAGCCATACAGGTTCAAGGCGTTTGTCGGATGATATATCGCCATCCCGTGAGAATTAGTATGGTTGCTTCCATGAGCCTCTGCCGTAATGGCTGAGCTTATGGTATTTTTAACGTTAGAGGCTAGTTCTTGTAGACGTTGGTCACCGATGTTCTGAGCAAGCTTATCCATAAGGTCGTACAAGTCCACCAGTTCATGAGGGCGGTGTGGAACATTTGATGGGTATTTTTCTACATTTTGCAGTGCTTGTTGGATGTTGTTAATCCATGTCTGGTTGAGTGTTTGTATGTCGAGTAGTTTTGCTGTCTCGTTGAGGGCGGCGTATAGTTCAGCCATCTTTGAAGTGTCCACCGCAGCTATGGTTTTAATCGTCCACGTATAGCGCTGGTCGTACGCGTTAACTATCCACGCTCCAAGTTGATGCGGACTTGCTGTCGGATTCGACGTTAGGTTTTCGAGGAAGTCCTTGTAGAACACGTAGTAGTCGCCTGCTGCATACATGACCTCTTCTGATGCAACCGCCACTTTCGTCACGTTCGAAACCGTGTAGAAGTTTTCTAGGCACGCTGTCATGCATGAGAAGTAATATATGAGGTCGACGCCTCCGGTTTCATTTAGAGCCCGGAATATTTCGTCATACTCGAGCCAGTCATAATCTGAGTCATCAAAGCAGACGCCGAGGATGCTTCCGTGATCCCAAGTGTTTAGTGCGTAGCGCTCAGCTGGAAACTTATTCTTAACATAGGTTACGAAGCCTTTGAGCGTTTCCGGGTCTCCCATGTTGCGCTCCGAGCTACCGAAGTCCTGAAGCCAGGCAACACCTTCCTTGTAGACGTAGTAAGCCCAAGTTCCAGCCTGCAGAGTATAAGGATAGAGGTAGGGGGAGGAGGGATCCGGGTGATCTATTAGGGCGATTATGTTAACGTTGTTTGTGCTTCCCGCCCCAGCCATGGCAGCCAGAACGTTCATCGCAAAGAGGCCAAGGTCTATGTCGGCGTCGAGGTAAGCCATGAAAGTCCACTTCGCGGTCGGCCTACTCATCGTTACGGGCTGAGAGACGTTAAACCTGAGCCAATAATTGCAATACTCATTACAGAGCTCTTCGATAGCTATCGTCCAAGAACCCGGCTGATCACCACTAGTTAGCGTGTAAATTAAACCAATCCTATGCTCAACATTGTAGTGTGCTGAGAGACTATTGGTCACCGTTAATGTTCCGTTTGGAGCGAAAAGCTTCAGCACAAGTGTATCCATGTAACCATGAGTCCCGTCGGTTGCGTTTTCAAGGTCGAGTGAGACGTAGATGGTGTATCCTGTTCCTGGACTTGGAACTGTTATATTAAAGTAGTCTTTATTGTCCAACAGGTATCCTATGCTTCCGTTGTATGTTCCGGGTGATGAAAGGATTATTGCGCCGCTTTGGCTACCTCCGGCGTCGTTTGTCGTATTTCCGTCTCCTCCGGAGATAAATTTCGAGGTGGGGTTGTTTTGTGGGAAGATTGGTGTTAATGGCGTGACTGGGATGTATGTTTGTGTTGCTAGTACTATGAGTGGTGCGGCTAGTAATGCGAAGCACAGTAGGAGGGTTAGTTGATTTTTTCTTACCATATTTTTCTCCTCATAAAAATTTTTATAAGTTAAATTTGTTAGAAATAATGTATTTTTAAATTTTTTGATATTATTGAATGTTAGGGGGAGGGCGGTAGTTGGTTTTGGCGCTAGTTTTAAGGGGGTTGGTTCTGTAAGAGTTTTTGTGGGCTACTCCTCTAGCTACCTTCTTCTAGCATTGTCTGGTTTGGTATTTTTGTTTCCTAGTGGTTAATGGTGGCTAAGTCTTTGAGTTGTTGGCGTTTTTGTGTGGTTAGCGGTGAAGTTTGTTTCTCGGCTTCTTGAGTGTTTTCAGGGCTAGGTTTGCTTCCAGGGGTCTTCTGCGGTGTTTTCGGTCCGAGTTTTCCGTGCGCGGTAGACGTTTTCCCAGCTTGCTTCATGCTGTTTTTAGTCCATTTTTATGTGAAAGAAAAGGGAGATATGGGTTGGGGGGTATGGTTGGTGATCTGGCTGGTGTTGGCAGCTTTAAGGTTGGACGCGTTTAGTGTGTTGGGGGTTGAGGGTTCGTGTTGTTGATGGCTAGTGGAGTCACGGGAGTTATTGGTTTGGTTGGTGGTTGGTTAGGTGAGTAGCCCTGCTTTGGCTAGTTTTTCTTCCACGTTTTTTAGTCCTAGTTTTCTTAGTGTCTCTTTTTTTGGTACGCCGTTTTCGTTCCATCCTACTGCTTGGTAATACTCTTTTCTTTTTTGTTCGAATGAGTCTGGGGTTTTTCCTTTGTGTGGGCCTGATGGTAGAGGCTGCGTGAACCTTGGGGGGTTTTGGTCGTCTGTGCCTGTCCACTTTGCATCTGGACCTGCGAGTAGTAGTGCCGCTCTTTGTATTTGGATTATTCTGAGGGCTTTCTCGGTGCACCACTCTTCCAGGGTCATCTTCCACCCTGTTAAGGCTTCATAGAACTCGAATATCTCATGTCTCCCTATCGGGAATGTGTTGAAGGAGCAGTAGACTGCTGAGTCGTGGAATATTGAGAGTGGTTCGCCGAACCTGTTTGTTAGGGGGAGGCGGGCTGGTGATGTGTGGTCTCCTCCTTGCACCGAGCAGGCGTAGGATATGCTTTCCACTAGCGGGTCTACTCCACTTCTAACTCCGTGTGCTCCCACGGCGACGCCCTTGACTTGTACCGCGCATTCGAGGAGGGCTTCGGGTTTAAGCTGCTTCATCCCGCTCAGCTTTAAGGCTGCCCTATAAGTTCCCTCGGCGAGGACGTCGCCCAGCCCTTCCCTGTAGGCGACCATTCTAGCTAGCTTGGCGAAGGCTTTCGTGTCACCCCACTTGAGCTCGAAGCCCAGCTCCTCCCTTCCGATTAATCCTCTCTCGTAGAGCTCGGCGGCGAAGCCGAGGACGCTGCCTACCTGTATGGCGCACAGTCCGAGCTCGTTCATGATGTATGAAAGGTATATGTTGTCTGGAGGCGAGAATATTCCGAGGTTTGTCCCGTTATATGCCTGGTGCTCGTAGTCGGGGGCGTCGCACACTGCCCCCTTGAACTCGCCCTCCCTGATTACCGCTAGCTTCATGCATGTGGTGGGGCAGTTGAAGTCCCCCCAGTATGGCTTAGCCCAGTACTTGGCGAACTCCTCCACGGAGTACCCTTTGTCGTCGTGCCACTCCTCCTGCCAGTTCCTTATTGGCTCCGCGCTCATGAGGGCGCCAACGTTGTAGCCCCCGCTCGCCGTCCCATCCCTCCTGAAGCCGATGTTCTGGTAGCAGTCCTTGCATATGGACTCCATGAACTCGACTACTTTCTCCATGTTGGCTGGCTCAGGGAGAGGACCAGTGCCCTTCACCACCACCGCCTTTAAGTTTTTGGATCCCATTACTGCGCCGTAGCCGCCGTAGCCTGCGGCGTGGCTCCTCTTCTCCATGACGCACGCAGCCCTCACCCTTCTCTCGCCAGCCGGACCAATATAGAGGACTGCGGGTTCCTTGAGCTCCCCAAGCCCCGGGTGAACCTCCCTAACGAGTCTTCCGCCCTCCTTCAAAAGTGTCTTAAGGGTTTCCTGTCCCTCCTTGCCCCAGACGTGGCTGGCACCTCTTAGCTCGACGTGGTCGTCGCAGATGAAGAGATAGGAGGGCTTCTCGGCGACGCCCCTAACTATTACCCCGTCGTAGCCTGCACATTTGAGCTCGACCCCAGCCTCGCCTGAAACCGTTGACCCTATTATGCCGTTGCTGAGAGGGGACTTTCCTGAAACGCAGAGCTTGGAGCCCGGGAAGTATCCTGTGAGTGGACCTGTGAGGAGGAGGAGAAGGTTATCCGGGCCTAGGGGGTCGACCTCCTCCCACCTCCACCCGAGCCTATCCCAGAGAAGCCAAGCTGCGAGCCCCCTACCGCCAATGTAGTCCTTTAAAACATCCTCTGCCACTCTAACCTCCCTGATAGAGCCGTCTTCAAGGTTGACTTCAACGAGTCTTCCAGCGTAACCCCTCACCATAACACTCCCACACTCAAAAAGGAAACTTGAATTTCCAAGGCTTCTAGCCTCCTTCAAGTTTTAATGTTTTCCTGCCCCCTTCCTCGAGGCTACCGCTGACAACATTAATGGGAGCTTTTGTTATTCAAAAGTTGTCATTGGCAGTCAGGTTTTCGCTTGGAGGCGTGGAGCCTCATACCGAAGCTTATGGCACACGTGATTGCCGCGAAGCGTGGCAGCACTCACCAACCTATCTGGGGCACTTTGCAACCAAAGTTGCCTTTAGGTGGGAGAGGCGGGTTACGGAGCGATGCACGGCGGTTGCAAGCCAGTTGCATCGTGATGTCATGCAGATTGCACGGTTTACCTAAGCTTAAGTTCAACGTGCTTCCGGAATGCTCCTTTGGAATTTTACATGTTACTGGGTAACCTGCGCGGGTTGAGGGCTTCGAAAAGCAGGGTTAAATCCTAGTCCTTCACTGATATTTCACAAAGGAAACTTATAGCGCATGCCGGTAGGCTTGGCGAGCAGTTGGTTTAAAGAGTTTTTAGAGGGTTAGCTTGTTATTTTTGGAGGTGTTATGTTTCCTGTGGCTTTTAGGACCCATATTCCTTTTCTCTGCTTCTTCGACCACATCATAAGGCATCCGAGAGGCGTAAATCACGAGTATTTTCTTCGGCCTAACTTTTCAGGGCACTTTCTTTCCAAGAGGGCAGCTTTTCTAATTACTTCATTTACAAGTTTAACTCCGCCCCTTAACAGATGCCTCGCCAATAACGCATAATCCGTTAGAAACTCCGTATTATTTATCTCGCCCTCAGGAAGCACAAGAGACCCAACG
>JAHLWX010000064.1 GCA_019057675.1 Candidatus Jordarchaeum sp. LHC_1308 | reverse complement strand
GTCAGCCCAGCCGAAATATTCCTCTCCCCAAACACACATTTAATCCTCTGGTACAAGCCCGCCCACCCAACACAACAAAAATAAATCCTCGCTAAATCAGCCACCATAACAGCAATTTGCTTACAAAATCGCTAAAGGATCTTCTGGTCAACGCGCGTAATCCCATACCTCTCTGATATCTTCATTCCAAAGAGGACAAACAGGTTAAAGGTTCTCTATTTAAAACCGGCAAGCTTACCTATGAAGCCTTAAGCGAAAATTGAAACAACCAGAAAAGGTGCCTAAAATTTAGTTATGTCTTAAATGGCGGCTTCCTTCGTGGTGGGAGGAACGTAAGCTCCTTAGGGTGTAGCCTGCACTTGGGCGTTTTACCTGCGAATTCTTTAGATTACGGGTGGTTCACGTTGACTTGGATGACCCTTATTCCTTGCTCGGTTTCGCAAGCTTCTTCCAGCCCCCTTCTACTCCTCGAGCATATATATTTATTAGTGGCTTGGCTGTTTTCCTGAAGATATCCTAAAGCTAAGGGGGGTCGGCGGTCATGGTAAAAGAAGTAAGGAAGGATGATAAAATTCTCTATATCTGCGAAGAATGCGGTTTAGCTTATAGAGAAAGGGTTTGGGCGGAAAAATGTGAAAAATTCTGCTCCAAACATCACGCATGCTCATTTGAAATCACAAGGCACGCCGTTCAAACTGACATCTAAAATCAAGGAAAATCCCGAATAATTCACTTCTAACCGTTTTGTTGGTGTCTTTTAGTGCTCCTGAGCTGCTAATTTTTAATTTGTCGTCTTTTTGAACTGCACGTCCATAATTAGAAAACAAAAATAAATTTGTTCAAACAAGACTTTAATATCGTGTCGTCTTTGTACGTTATTTAGCCGTGGAAGGTGTGATAATGAAAAAAGAGAACTACATATAAGATGGCGCGTTGAAAGGGAGGGAAATGCGGGGGCGCTTGTTATCAGGTGGATTGGGTGTTCTTTAGGTTGCGGTGTATGCTACGTTTCTCAAAAAGACGCTAATCCAAGTATTAAAGTTAACAAGGGTACAGAGCAAATTGCTGTGTGCCAGGTGAAGGAATGGTTTTTTAATAACCCAGCAGTGAATGTTAGAACCAACAACAAGGACTATATTAAGTGGGCTCGTATTCAAGGTGGTGAGCCGTTTCTTTATTGGGAGCGAGCAGTTGCTACTATAGAGCTTGCAAAGCTTTCTCTGAAATGGATGCTTGAACAGGGCGCAAACCTTGAGCCACGAGTAGTGATCCAGACGAATGGCATATGGTTTGCTGATGCTCCAAGAAACGAGATTGAAGAGATCGTAAATGAGATGCTGTCTGTTGTTAATGAAGTGAAATCAGGACGGATCTGCATTGAGTTATCTTTTAAGGGCCCAAACCCAAAGATTGCCGAGGAATATGCCTTGGCAAGGATTCCTAAGGAGGATACGAAAAGTTATATTAAAAATGTTTTCAAGAAACAAGTGGACGGGTTTAAACGTCTGAGGGAAGCTGTTATCCAGCATGTTTGGAGTAAAGGCTGTTCTCGAGTTGCAATTTATCCGGTAGCCGGCTTCGGCCCTTGCTTAAATGGTTTCATCCCAATAGATGGCACTCAAAAAGAGATATACCCCCTTTTTCATCCGTCAACTTGGGATTCATGCTTTGACAAAATCATCAGGATTTTTAGAAAGGATGTAACAGTATCCAGTTGTGTATATCGTGATTACCGCCAGCGTTTCAACAACGTAATTCTGATTCCCATGGAGGTCATGGAGGCTAAGAAATTTCAAAGGGGCTGGACAGCCTACTTAAAGAAGCAACCATTAATACGCGAGTTTGCTAGAAAATATGTCAGGGTTTGACGCCAATCAAGCGTCGTTGTCTTTATTCAAGAAAGACATAGCAGGCACTATACAAGAGATCCCGAAAGGAGATAGAGATATTATAGAGGAAAGGATTCAGGAGATCAAAGAAGTTTTCTACGAGACGGAACCTAAGGAACACTATCCATACCTTTAACTAGGCTAACTTTACAGCCGAAAACGTTTCTGATTCACTCTTACGAGTTCGGGAACCTAAAGCTTACTGGTTCTTCCAGCCCAACAAGAATGTTCACGTCGAAGTTTTCCACCTTTACAGAGGTTGAGAAGCATCTGTTCTGGCTCAGTGTTAACTTTCATCTCTCCCTCCTCTTTTACGGAAACCTCTCGGGTGAAATATGTGAACATCTTTGCGTCTATTTCGGATGAGAGGTAAAAGGCTTTAACACGGATGCTTTGTCTTTGTTCCTTCAACCTGCGTCTTGGATGCTTCAACGGCTTATTCAAGCTTAACTCTCGTATGTTGGGTATGTTGGCATCATAGAGCAGGCGCTACGTGACGTGTGCGCATGGGTTGAAAGAGGGCTCCGCCTCCCGCGAGGACTTCCCATAAGGTGGTGGATGGCTAGGTGATGATCCCCTGACGGCTGCGGAGCGTAGAGGTCAACGCGTGATCACCGCGACGGCGAATGGTGGCGAGTGCACTATTGTCTCAGTAGGCGAGTCCGTTCGATTCTCCGTCGTCATCGAGGTGCCGCCGGGTGCAGGCATTATAGTGGCTGCGGAATGAGACTTTGAAGGGTCAGGCGATTTTCCAGTTAATGAGAACCTTGACGCGCCGCGAACCCATATGGCTCTGAAAGAGAACTTATGCCTTCTCTGAACCCGGCACCTACTTCTCAACGCTGCATGATTCACATCGACAAGGCGACTCCAGAGCCCGAGTTGCCCGCATACAGAACATTGGCAGAGTACGCGTCGTCAAGTAAGGTAAAGTTCAGACGTATGTGCACTCCCGTTCCACCACTTTCATTTCTTGCTAATGGGCGTTTAGGGAAGTCTAACTATGCTTGTTTGTTTAACGATTTGCGTCATCAGTCAACCTACTTTTTGCCTTCGTCCTTCTTTGAAGCCGGGACACGTACCATTCCGGGGCTGCTGTTCCAAGGTATAATAATACTATTGCCAGTAGCATTAGGATGAAGCCGATGAACATCATGATTGTGAAGGGTCCTCCTATCAATGCGTCGATGGTGTAGCAGGCGAAGAATCCTAGTATCAGGATGAAGCCGAAGATCACTGTTCTGAGCCTAGCAGCCCTAACCGGGTCTGGCTCGCTTATCGCTTTACGGTGTAGGAACACGATTATCTGGGTTATCGCAGCCAAGTTGATCAGTAGTAGTAAACCGTTTGAAAAAGGCCTCAGGTCTGGGTAAACTTTCACGCCGAAGCTGAAGAAGGGGTCTAGGCTTCCTAACGGGTATGTTTTCAGCTGCATGTCTATAAGGCTGAACCTTGGATCAAGAACACCAAACCAGTTCTGGGGGAACACCATTATGAGCAGGAGGAGCGCCAGCGGCGCCAGCACGGAGACGTCCCTGACCATTCCGGGATCCTTCTGCTCGGCCATCCAGTAGCTGAACTTGAGCATGAAGTATGGTGCGATGCCTGAGAACATCATTGCCACAGGAAGACAGTAGGGGTAAATTAGCCCATACCAAACAGTTGGGTCGAACGACCTGCCTATGAGAATAAAGAAAGTCAACCCAACAGTCATGGCAGCGGCGCTCATCGTGTAGAAAGCTAGTGATAGAGTGAAGTACTCCATTACACGCCTTCCAGCTCCAACCAGCGGCTTCAACGCCCTATAAGCAAGCAGCACTAAAACTGCCGCCGCTCCAGCCATCCCACCGTAGGCGAGGGAAGAAGCCCATATTCTGGCATCAACAAAATAGAAGAGGCCTCCGAGAGCCACCTGTGCCGGAATAGTGTAGACGGCATAGACGAATGTGAAAGCAAGGGACACCACCATGAAGAGTGCAAGGTAACCTTTCGGCTCCATAATTTCCTCCACCTTTCATGATAATATAATTGAAGTAAAATATGGATAAAAAGGTATTTAAAAGGATATCTGTGACTGTACGCGTGAGGTGCGTTCTTTTCAAATGTGCATGTGCACTCTGGAGTGTGATTTCCTACCTGTCGCCTATGTGAATACGTCGTATGGAGCGGGTTTCTTTCTCGGGGCTTTATCTATGTTTAGGGATGTTGCGGCGAGCGACGCGAAGAACTTGTTGATCTTTGAAACTTCATACGCGATTTTTCTCGCCTTCTCCTTCGCCTCCTCCTCTCCGCACAGTACGTGAAACTTCACAGCGTTTAGTGCCGCCAGCGTTGATATTACCGGAATGTGACTGGATGCCCTATATATCTCCTCTAAGCTTAGCGCTATCTCTTCCAGTATGTTTCTTCTTACAGCTTCCACTGGGAGAAAGCCTGCCACGTATCCTAGGGCCTCAAGGCAGTCCGTAACCACGTGAAGGTAATGGTGAGGGGAATAGTCCCATAGGCGTTCCAGCTCTGGGAGGGCTAACTGCTTAACGTAGTATGGCAGATCGGGGATTGGTGTTCCTAAAAGGAACATTAAGCGAGAATAGGCTGCCAGCATCCCGGCCATAGACAGAATGTACATGTCCACCGAGATCCTGTTTCTCTTTCCCACGTCTATAAGCCACATCATCGTTCCGGCCACTTTCTCTCCATACCTTAACGCTTCTTTCTCTGCTTCTTCGGCGGGGAGAGAGTAAATTAACATGCCAGTGAGAGCATTATAAGTGAACCAGTAGTTTGCAACCAGCACGTCGCTGGGAGCATTCTTGGACAGCTTCCTTAAAGAGTCATACTTCTTCTCCACTTCTTTAACGCTGCTGCTGAGCAATTCGCGGCCAGCCTCAAGATCCACGTCTCTCCCCATTAGGCTGCTTAGTATGGCGAGCTGAAACGCCAAGAGGTAGTTGTAGGATGCCTCCACGAGCCCCGGCGGCACGCTGCCCAACTCGTACTTTATTCTGCCAACGGCGGCGCTCCACTCATCGAACCCCTCCATCCTCGTAATAGACCTCTTCAGGAGGGAGGGGGCAGTCTTCAGAACGTACTTGAGGTATTGATGCTGCTCCCCGATAAACTGCTCAGCTACCTCTAACAACTCCCTCCTTCCAGTCGGCAGAGCTAGAGCCATGTAAACTGCTCCGGTGTCGTCATGGACAACTTTAAACTTCTCACTGAGCTCAAAGAGGTTATCCTCAATCACCCTTTCCCTCTCATAGTACGTTCCAGCCTCCAGAATCCTCTTCAGCTCCGCCATGAGGAGAGACCTCGCCAAGCCGTCCTCCACGCTCATTATCACAGAGTAAACCAAGCTCAAATGTGGAGCCTTCACTTCAGGCGGAAACAAGTTCATCTTCAACGCCGCCTTGGCATATAAGACCCTAGCTAGATCCGACCCGAAAAACGCCGGCGCCTCCCTAACAACACGTTCGAAGTCCCCACTTAAGAACGAGTTGACGAGTTCTTTAACGCTCCCTTTCCCCTTAGCTTTCACATCGAATTTCTCCGCCCTCAACTCTACGGGAAGAAACACTACTTTACCCAGCCCCAGCTTCATACCATCCTTAACACTATCCGCCGACGCGACCAGCATATCTGCAACCTTGATGATGCTGGAGATCGAAGGTAGGCGTTTAACAAGGTTCTCCCTAATCACTTTACCTATAAGCCCTTGCGCCTCAGAATCATACGTGAGCCTTGAAGTATCATCAATCATTCTCAGAACTTCACTCATCACGGTGTCAGCAAGCTGGTGCAACATGGGATCCTCCACTTCGGATATAAGCACGAGCGTCAACTCACTAGAGTAACTGAAGTACAAGTGGTACTTCTCCGTCTTCACATACCTAACCCTTGTCTTCATGACCTCTGATATCACGTTGTTTATAGCGGTCATAGCTCCCGCGAACAGAGACCCCATATCCCCCCAAACATCCATAACAACACTAGTAACTAGAGGTATTCCCCCAGCGCTAAGTAACATGTACCCTATTACCATACACAACCCACCAATGATTACCACATTAGTCTCTCAACAATATTAGTATTCCCAAAAACACAATAAAAAGTTATGAGGCCTACTTTTAAACTACATAGACCCAAACGAGCATGCAAGTTCACCTTCAGAGGACGCCTCATAAAGAGGAGTCCGCTAACGCCTCATAGTAAAAACGAATCTTTCCCTTTAGAACCCCTTACCATTTCCGTCTTCGCTGCTTGACGGATGCGCTGCGCTTCTTGTTTTTCATTTTTTAAGACCTTCGTTGCTCGCTTCCTCGGAAGTGTTATATATCAGAAGGGGGCAGTAATAATTTCTTTAGTGTTCGTGTTGGGCGTGTTGGGCGTGTTGGGTGAAGAATTATACCAAGTTGTGAAAGATTTGTGTGGTTTTGGCTATCGTAGGGCTGGAACTCAGCCTGCCAAGGATGCTGAAAAATACATTTACGAGAAGCTGAAGGAAGCTGGGCTGCCGGAGGTCCGCCTTGAGCCTTTCACGTTCACACGGTGGTGGGCTGAGAGGCATGAGCTGAAGGTTCTCTCCAGCGGGACCTCCAGGGTTCCCTCCGACCAGCAAGTCAGCTCTTTCCCTGTCTGGTTCAGCGGGTCAACTGGGCCCGACGGGATAGACGCGGAAGTGGTCTACGTTGGGTATGGAACCCCAGCCGACTTCGAAGCGGTAGACGTAGAGGGGAAAATAGTCTTAATAGACAGCAGGATGATACTGAACTTCCACCCGACTTTTGCGGTGTTCGGCTCCCTGAGCTTGGCGAAGAGCAAGGGTGCCCTCGGAGCGATAATAATAGGCGGGGCTCCCTTGGACGCTATACCCTACATTTTCCTCTGGGAAGGAGTGGAGGGGTGGAGGGACAGGCTGCCAGCGCTCATGGTTAATAACGACGACGGAAACTACCTGAAGAGCCTGTGCAGCAAAAAACTCACTGTTAGGCTCGTCGAGGACGTCAGAACCGAGGATGCGAGCAGCAACATGGTGATCGGAGAGCTGCCCGGGATGAGCGAAGAGGCTATCCTCGTCGGCACCCACACTGATAGCACCTTCACCGGGGCGGTTGACAACGCGGGCGCCAACGCAGGGCTGATAGGGCTGGCAAAGCATTACGCTAAAACCCCGCGGGGAAAAAGGGGTAAGACTATGGTTTTCGCCGGGTGGACGGGGCACGAAGCAGCCTTCCTAGGAGCCAACAAGTTCGCACAAATGCACAAGGACATCCTAGAGAAGACGGCAGTCTTCATAATGCTGGACGGGTTCGGCTCCAAGGGGTACTACAACCAGGCTGACGGGGGAGTGGTGGAAACTGGGACAGATGAGAAGAGAGGGCTCTTCATCTCGGACAACCTTGTGCTGATACCGCCAGTCATCGAAGCAGCCTTGAAGTACAGGCTGCTGCCGGCGGCATACGTTTCAGCCAGAGCCCTACCAGTAAGCGACCTAGGGCCATTCATAAGGGCAGGAATCCCCTCAATTATGATCATCGGAAAACCAGTATGGTACCACACGGTTTACGACACAATAGACAAGCTCACCCCGGATCAGCTGGAGAGAAGCCTCAAAGCACACATACACGTCATAGACGAGCTTCACAGGATTCCAGCCAGCAAGATAAAGGAGGCGGACGGAAAACTAAAAGACATAAAGGAGTTCGTAACCAGAAAGCCGGGTGCGGCTCCACCCTCGGGACACTTCACCGTCACCCCAAACCCCGTGCCAGAAGGGTGCCCAGCGATCTTCCACATCACGGTGTTCACAGCGCCTGAAAGCGTCGTCCTCGAAGTAGAATGGGACTTCGGAGACGGAGCCACCTCGACATCCCTAATAGGAGTCCACGCATACCAGAAGCCGGGAACATACCGGGCAACACTAAAAGTAACAGACAGCAACGGAAACACCGTGACAGCAAAAAGAACAGTAAGAGTGACCAGAAAAAACAGGTAAAAAGACAGAAACCCTAAAACCATAAAAACAACACCAAACAGGCAAAATCCAAACCACCAGTCGAGAACACCAAAGAAGCCACCTACACCAGAAAGTTGAAACCACAGACGCCAGTCCCAGACCCACATGTACAGCCTCCACAAGCCACACAGCAGACCAGAACCCGCCCCTCGGCAGCCCAACGATCTGCCACAAAATGACCCAACGATTTACATCGGCCCACGAGGCTCGAAACAAGAATATCCAGCCCCTCTTATGCTTAAAGCCCCTAACAAAGTTGACCTCCCACACCAACCCTTTACCAAGTATAAACATAGCCTCCAAAATGTTCAAGTCGATTAACAGCCTCTCCTCCCCGGCACATAGCAATCACTAACTATAAGACTCCATACGCAAAAGCAATCGCATTTAAATCCCCCGGCGCATCATCAACTACTTTCTCACGACAACCAAACCCTCCACGCAAAGCCCTTCCGCCACCAGCTCACCCCAACCTCAAAGAGCGGGAAAGCAAGCTTCTACAAGCAGTCTGGGCAGCAATTGGTGGTCTACGACCTCTGTTAAAGGCGTTTTCCCGGAAGCCTCGCAGTTGATTTCCGGATTTCTAGGTTCCCACCTGTGGATTGAAAGGAGGATTATGAGGGAAAGGCTGAATAATGGCGAAGGAGTTAAATCCCTCATTCCGGAGATTTATGGGAGACCCTCTTAAAAACTCTTGGTGGCGTAGTCTTTCAGGGGGTTGTTTTGTGACTTTAATCCTTGCCCTAAAATGGGTAACCAAGGGGAGAGAAGGCGTGGTTATTTCTTCTGATTCTAAGGTTACCGTGGCCCCTGTCAGCTATGAGACCCATAACTTACCCCATAGTCTTGAAGTCTGGCGATGAATACGTGCCTCTTGCTGTTGCCGGCGGTGCTGGGGGTGCATCCATCATTAAGCAGTACTATAAGATTTGTGAGAGGGTTCTGAGCGAAATGGCAGTTAAGGAGTGGCATGACTCAACGCCGAGCTACGATCAATTTGAGGACGCCGTGGGTCAAATTGAATCCAGACTTATTGGGAGGTTTAGGGCTCTAAGGGATAATGGTATCATGCCTGATTTCAGCATGATCATTGCAAGCGTTGACCGCGATGGAAGAGCGTCAATATACTTGTTCGATGAGAGGGGTTGGCTGAGCCAGCCCACGAGAACCCGGCTTCGCGGTGATAGGTAGGAGCTTCTTCACAGGCGGAAACCTCCTGCTCAGGCTCCTAGGCTACTCGCCTGAGAGGAGCTCGGCGCTCGACTTAGGAGTTCTGTCAGCATTCGTGATAGATGTTGTGAGCGAGATAGACCCCGCAGTTGGGCCATTCATGGGCGAAAGCTACTGCATGAGAGCTGAAAACGGGGAGGCTTTGCTCGGCCAGCTGAAAGAGGAAATCAAAGAGTACAAGGAGAAGTCACAGCAGAGGAAGAGCTCTTAAGGAAAACGTGGATGCTGTTAGACATGGCGGGAGAGGAAGAAATTAACACAAAAATGGAAGAGCTCGATAGGAAGCTAAAAGAGGCTGAAAAAGAGCGAAGCAGCGCCAGCACAGACTTAAACGCCATTCATCAGCAACCTCCATTCCACGAGTGTAGGACTACTGCTGAAAACCCACCGTGGGCCCTTAGCAATTCACCCGCTCTGCGTGGCGTTAAATGACAATTTCTATAGCAACCGGGTCTTTCGCCGTCTTTGCCCATCTCCACCCCCTACCACCCCTCAAATTTCTCGTTTAACTTATCCTCTAAAATTAAGAGTAAGCCGCAAACGTCCTCCTCTCCTCCCGTCTCCAATAATTGAGCCGCCATTTTCATCCAGAAAGTTTACCTTCGCATTCCGTGGAGGTGGCCGGGATAAATCTGTGATGACCAAATCGTCTCCTAAGTGTAAATCTTAGTGGTCTATCACTATGACCCTTCATCCTTAAATAGGATCCCTTTAACCCTCCCGTTTTTCAACTCATGCTGCTCAAATCATGTTTCTGTAAGCGCGCAACCGCCACCGCTGTACGAGTCGATTTGGAAGACGCAAAACACAGGGAAAGTATTGAAAACAAGCTTGAACAGATGAAAAGGCCGCCTCTAATCGAAGATTAGGCTGCAGGCGACGCGAGGAGCCACGGGCACCCTACTTAAAGTCATCCACCCTCCAAACATCCAGAGGGGAGAGTGGAGGCTACGACGCGGAACTACGCGCCGGAAGCAGCGTGAACCCCCGCTCGAAGGAACGTCTGCAAATAGGAGGGGCGAAGGACTAGATAAGAAATAAGAAGAAGGCTGCAATGGCTAAAAGGCGTGTTCTGAGAAATGGTGACTGCTGAAACGGCATCCCCTTAAAAACAGGGGGCGGCGGGCCTACACCCGGCTGGTGGAAGCCCAAGCTTAAATGTCACAGTACGCAACCGCCCCGCTAAACCACAACAAGAAAAACCAGGGACAAAGAAGAAAACATCACCAAGAAAAAGACAGCTATGAAAAAGAAAAATAAAAAATTTATAAGTAAAAAAAAAGGAAACAATAATAAATTAAGAGATGATTTAGATGCCGAAAATTTGCGTGAAAAAAGCAGCGCCCCTCCCTGCCACAGTCCTAGTCGCCCTGCTAGCAGCAGCAATGATAGCACCACAATTAGCAACACCAATACTGCAAGCAGCACCAGCAAGCGCAAAAATATCGGGTACACCAGCCGATAAACTGGCAGTGGGAGACACATGGACATACATCGACCCCACTAACGAAAGCAACAACATAACGGCAACAGTTACTGGAATAGAGAAGATCAAAGACTGGAATGAAAGAGAAGTTG
>JAHLWX010000063.1 GCA_019057675.1 Candidatus Jordarchaeum sp. LHC_1308 | reverse complement strand
TTCCAAGAGGGCGGCTTTTCTAATTACTTCATTTACAAGTTTAACTCCGCCCCTTAACAGATGCCTCGCCAATAACGCATAATCCGTTAGAAACTCCGTATTATTTATCTCGCCCTCAGGAAGCACAAGAGACCCAACGTCAACATCATATCCCATTTCATGCAGCCTTAACTTCACAACAGACCTAGCTTCCTCCTCAATCTCCAAAGTAAGCTTATCAAGAGCACCCTTCATCTTAGTTAAGCGCGAATCCATGCGAACCTGAATCTCCTCTAACTTTTCAACACGAGCAAGTATCTTGTTAAAGTCCTCTCTGAGGCGCAACTGCTCTCTCCAGCCTAACCTGCTGTTCCTCCAACACAGCTTGGCTCTCGCTCAGCCTAGCCAAAGCCACCTTCAGCCTACCTGAGCTTCGCTTAGCTTGGTTAATGTTTCTCCAAAAGCGGATGTGTTCTTCTGCGAGTTTGGCCTGTACTTTTGAGCTTCTAGTCTTTCAAGTATTTTATTTTGGTCTGGTGACGGCTGATCCGTTCGTTTTATTATTTCATCCAGTTCAAGAAATACTAGAGATGTGTATCTGAACTCCTTGTTCTTTTTCTAGTAATTCTAGGAACTCGTCTTTAAGGTTTCAACGAGAACCCTCTTTTTTCCATATTTTTCTTTTTTACTTTTACTAATTAATTAAGGTAATGTGATAGCGATTTTAATAATGATTTGTTTTTTGTTGGGGAGGATTTTTTAATCGTGTTTTTTCCTGTTTTTGTTTGGAGGTGGTTTTGTGCGGTGCTTAGTTACTGCTGCCTTTCATGAGGATGGATTGAGGATTTTGAGGGAGCTTATGAATGTGGACTATAGGAGCTGGAGGGACACTGGGAAAGTCTACTTGGATGGTGGGGAGCTTGTTTCTCTTATCAATGAGGTTGGGGCTGAGGTGCTTGTGGTTGAGTCGGACTTCGTAACCCGAGACACTATCGAGAAGTGTAACTTGAAGATCATTGCTTCGTGTAGGGATGACCCTTATAACGTTGATGTTAGGGCTGCGACGGCTAAGGGTATTCCTGTGATTTATGCTCCGAGAAGGAACACTGTTGCGGTGGCTGAGCTTGCTGTGGCGTTGATGCTTGCCGCCATGAGGAGGGTTGTTAAGGCTGACAGGATTCTCAGGTCTGGACGGGTTGAGTATAAGAGTTCGAGGGACTTCGTGGACGTTTACAATGCTACGGTCGGCTTCGAGCTCAGCGGCAAGAAGGTTGGGATAGTGGGGCTTGGAGCCATAGGGTTCGAGGTGGCTAAAAGGCTTAAGGCGTTTGACGTTGAAATATTGGTGTATGACCCCTACGTTGACCCTGAGAAGGTTAAGGCGGTTAACGGGCGCCTCGTCGGGCTTGAAGAGCTTTTCAGGGAGTCTGACGTTGTCACGGTTCACTGCAAGTTAACACAAGAGACGGCTGGGATGATAAGAGAGGAGCACTTTGCAGTGATGAAGCCGACCGCCTTCTTCGTTAACCTTGCCAGGGGAGCCATAGTGGACGAGGACGCGCTCTTTAAGGCTCTGAGGGAGAGGTGGATAGCTGGCGCAGCCCTAGATGTCGTCCAGCAAGACCCAGCTCAGTCGGACAACAGGTTTCTAACCTTAGACAACGTTGTACTAACACCACATATAGGAGGAAACACGCATGACACGATAAGAAGGCAAAGCGTAATGGTCGCCGAGGACATCAGGGCGATACTAAAGGGAGGAAAACCCAAGAATGTGCTTAACCCGGAGGTCCTAAGATAAAATGGGGAAGCAAACCGGAAAGACCCTAGGCTCCCTAGAACCTTCCCTCTTTTGAAGAGAGTGGTCTTTCAGGATTTTCCATCACATCTCTGGATTTCCTTGGTTACTAAGGCTCGTGGTGGCCTGGAATGTTCAGAGTGAAGAGACGTTCTTGGTTTTTTTTAAAAAAAAGTTTTTCAAGTGATGATGTTTTCTATTAGGTTACTTGTGGAAGGGTGGTTGGTTTGGGGGAGTTGATGGCTGTTCTTGATATTGGGACGGGGTCCGCTAGGCTTGTGCTGGTAGGTGAGGACGGCAAGTTCGCTTATTTTTCCTCTTTTAAGATGAGGTATTCTCCGTCTGAGGGGCTTGCTGGTATCGGGTTTGAGCTCGACGCTGAGGGACTCTGGAAGAACCTTGCACGCATGATTAGGGAAAGCAGGTTGGCTGGTGAGGTTGTCGGCGTAGGTGTTACGAGCCAGAGGTATGCCGCAGTCTTCACGGACGAGGAGGGGCGACCCCTCTACGCTGGGCCAAACCTAGATGGTAGAGGAATTTTCGTCCAGCATATTTTGATGGAGAAGTTTGGGCGGGAATTTCATGGGATAACTGGCCACTGGCCGCCTCTGGTCTTCATGCCCTCTAGGATCCTTTGGTTTAAGAGGGAGAAGCCTGACGTATACGCTAAGTTCGGCAAGTTCCTTAACTTGTGTGATTGGGTCACCTTCAAGTTCTGCGGGGAGTTCGTGACCGACTTTTCGAGTGCCTCAGAAACAATAATGTTTGACGTTTCAAAACTCGATTGGTCAGAGAGAATGTTGAGGGAGCTGGAGGTTTCAGTTGACCAGTTGCCGAGGGTGGTCGAGGCTGGAACAATGGTCGGCGAGGTAACGGAGGAAGCCTGCAGGGAGACGGGTATACCCGAGGGGACGCCGGTGGTCGCGGGTGGAGGGGATACTCAGTGCGCCGTACTGGCGGCTGGAGGAGTGGAGGAGGGGGATGTCTGCGTTGTCGCTGGCACCACTACCCCTGTCCAGATGGTTCTCTCTAAGCCCGTCGTTGACCCTGAGATGAGGATCTGGACGAGCTGCCACGTGCTACCGGGCAGGTGGGTGCTTGAGAGCAACGCCGGCGTCAGCGGTAGGCTTGTCGAGTGGTTCAAGGATGGTATTGCGGAGAGCGATGTGAGGGACGCTGAAAGGAGGGGGTTGAACCCTTACGAGGAACTTTTCAGGATGGCTGAAGAGGCCCCGTTGGGAGCAGGGGGCATACTGGCATCCATGGGCCCCCAAATAATGGATTACAGGGAGGGAGTTAAGATCTTCCCGTCGACAATGGCTTTTCCGCCATTGATCATGGTTGACAAGCCGACCATGAAGGGTGAAGTTTTCAGAGCTTTACTTGAAAACATAGCTTTTGCGGTCAGGGCGAACTGCGAGCAGCTCCGGGAAGTTTCAGGTATCAAAATAGAGGAGCTGAAGGTGACCGGTGGGCTTGCTAGAAGCAACTTCTTCTTAAGGCTGGTTTCCGACGTGACGGGGTTACCCGTGCATAGCCCGCTGGAAAAGCAGGGGAGTTCTCTCGGATGCGCCATCTGCACAGCTAAAGGGGTGGGATTATATGGAAGCTTTGAGGAAGCCATAAAGGGAATGGTAAAGAGGGGGGAGAGCGTGGAGCCGTCACCGGAAAAACATAAAGAGTATGAGGCGATATACTCTAGGTGGAGGCAGTTTTACGAGAAAGCGGCTGGTTTGGGGGTTTAACGTTGGATGAGGAAGCTAGAAGGGTTGGTTTAGAAATCATCAATGTTGCTAGGGAAATGCTTCAGAGCGGTTTGGTGGAGGGGACGGAGGGAAATGTAAGCGCAAAGGTCGGCGACGATAGGATCCTAATAACTCCCACTTCTATGAACTACATGGAGATGACCATTGAGGATCTTGTCCTAATAGACTTGAAGGGAAACGTACTGGAGGGGAAAAGGCAGCCTTCAAGCGAGAAGCCCATGCACCTCAGGGTCTACAATGCAAGGGAGGACGTGGGAGCGATAGTACACACTCACTCACTCTACGCGTCGGTTCTAGCTGTTTTAAGGAAACCGCTCCCACCACTTACGGACGAGTTCATATTCAAGTATGGAGGGACGATAGAGGTTGCAGAATACGGGCTCACGGGAAGCAAGGAGCTCGCTGAAAACGCCGTCAAGGCACTGGGCAGCAGGGCAGCCGTCATACTGGCTAATCACGGAACACTCTGCTGTGGAAGAACTCCATCTCACGCCCTCGAAACAGCAAAGATCCTCGAGAGGATGGCGAAAATCTACGTTATAGCCTCTATGCTCGGAGAGCCACATCCACTACCGGAAAAAGTGCTGAGAGACGGAGAAGCAATCTACGAAATTCTCAGGAAATCGAAGAAGTAAAAGACCGAGAAAAGGTATTCGCTCGCTTTTTATTGGAGAAGACGTATTTTGTTTTTTAGTTCTGCCACGTGTCTTACCGTGAGGTCTACATGTGGGGAGTCGACCTGCTCCTCGCTCACCAAGACTGTTTTCATGCCTAGGCTCTTCGCGGGAGAAAGATCCGATGCCACAATGTCTCCTACCATCACGGCTTCCTCTGGGCTAACCCCTAGCGCCTCAACAACTTTTATGAACGCTGACACGTGAGGCTTGAGGGCCTCCAGGTCGTCGGCGGTTAACACCACGTCGAAAACATCCTCACTCAGCCTTAGCGCCCTGAGAACCCCTGTCAAACCCTTACGGCTCAGGTTTGTCAGAACAGCAAGCTTAAAACTTTTCTTCAATTCTTTCAGCACGGACGTCAGCTCCGGGTCAGGGTCGACGTGGTCGGCTGGATCCACAGCATCTATAGCACTGTAAAACTCCTCCTTGGTCACTCCGAGCCTCTCAGCTATCAGAGTCGACGGGGGACGTTGCTCGTAACCCTCCCTTCTGAGCTCACTTATAACCCGCCGCACTTCTCTCAGTAGAGCCTCACCATCTAAGCCTGTCTTCTCGGAAACGAACTTCAAAACTTGGTTACGGTAAGCGTCAGTCAAGCTCTTAGACTTGAACAGTGTGCCTTCAACGTCAAAAATCAAAGCCTTGACGGGCATGGTTATCCCTCAGCCGTTAAGCAAAAACCAGGAAATAAAAAGGTTTCCAAAAAGGACCAGCAACTGAAGAGGCGGAAAATCCCATGAAAACCCTAAGCTAAAATTTAAGGATAGCACACTTTCCTTGCACAGACAACTTTACAGTAGCCACACATCGACTACAAGCCCAATATTTCCGTTATAGTCTTCAAACGCAATCCTCTCTCCACTTTTAGCCATCACATGTCTTTTGCAACCCACCAAACCATACCAACATGAAAAAGGCTCTTTTTTCTCACGGACACGCCCCGTGTAGTCTAATCACGTATTGAATTTACTCTCCGCTCCCCTCCCCCATGTAGCCTTCAAAACGTCAGTAAGCAGCTGTTGCGAGGACAATTAATTGTGGAAGACCGCTTTCCCCATTGAAAAAGACCTTTTTCCTGTCTTTAAGTTCGGAAGGGCGAGCTCTTCCTATATGAACATCTCAACCGAATTTTTACAATGGATAATTTCAAGGTGATTTTGGTTGAAATACGTTAAAATGTGCGTGAAATTTTCTGGCTGGAACTATTATGTCGTTTTTCGGCTGGAGGGTTGGTTGATTCAGGGGAGTTTTATGGGGGTTTCCTGTTTTTCGGTGAGTTTTGAAATTAGTTCGTTTAGTTCTTCGGACGGAATTAGAAGTGCCAGTTTTGAGTTTTTGACTTTGTCGTAGAGTTTTTTGTCGGCTGTTATCATGCGGCACGTTTCTCTTTCAGCTAGGCTTAGGTATGCTGCATCGTAAAACGTTATATTGTATTTTTCAGCTTTTCTAGCTGCGTCGGTCATCAGGTCGATTGTTGGGCTGTAGAGTTCGATGTGGAGCTTGTAGATGCTTTCTACTGCTCTTTCAACGTCGCCCACGTTTAGGTAGGGGTTGTATCTTAACGCGTTTGCGACTTCGTAGACTAGTAAGTCAGGCGCAATCAATGTTACGCTTCCCGAAACGTGCATGTCCCTTAGCTTCAAGGCAAGATTCCTATGCTCCTCGTTCACGAACCACTTAACAGCTACTGAGGCATCAATTAGAGTTCTGAACCCTCTGTCCATACCGGGCATCTCTCCACTTTCTTATCTCTTCCACTCCGCTCCAATCATGCCCCGTCTTCGCGGCGATTTCATCCATAATGCGGCAGGCAGCCTTAGCCTCCTCCTCCCTGATTTTCCTAACTATAGCTTCTCTCAGGTACTCCGACCAGTTGACATCCTTGAACTCACGCATCTTCCTCCTAATGTCCTCGCTAACCCTAATCGTTATTGTTGCCAAGTTACCACCTAACTGTAATAACAACAAAGTACAACATAAATGTTTCTACGAAAAGGAGCAGATAAGAAGGTGGGGAACGATGCGGGAGTTCCGCTTCAGTCTGCTGACGCCCGTTATGTTCTCACGCTTTTAAATTTAGGAGAACCCCGTCCGCGAGTGGCTAGAGTCCATGATGATGCCGTAACAACTTGTTCAGATTTGAAAAATGCTGCTACAACTGATAGAACAAAAAGTAATTCTTTATAATCCACGGTAGTTTTGGTGAAGTGCTGTCAGCGTTCTAGAAGGAAAAATTGTTAAAAAAGATGTTTTGAAAAGGTGGTGGATGCACGGGGGCATTTCCACATAAGCCTATGGCTTCGCAGTAAGTTCTAACGTGTTCACGAGAAGACTCTTCTTCTGTGCCGGATAGAAACTTCTCCTTGGGGAGCGGAGCTCTCGCATTAGCCTATGATGGAGGCAACGGAGGGGGGCACGGTGCTTATCGGGAACTTATGTTGACGAAAATTTCAGTGACGAGTTCTTGGACTACGAAAGGGACGAGGCTTCTCCCTTAGGAGAGACGTTGGTCGCGTTGGTTATTAAATGATAAATTTTATATTTTACATTGCGTTTTTAACATTCTAACTTGAGTTGCGACGTGTCCTGTTGGGGGGCGTGTGAGGGTTGAAGCGAGTTGAGTCGAATTTTGTTAGTGAAGGGTTGAAGTGTTCTGGTTGGCTTTACCTTCCCGAGGGTGTGAAGAAGCCGCCTGTCGTTGTTATGGCTCATGGGTTTGCCGCTGAGAAGAGCTTCGGCCTCGCGGCGTTTGCCGAGAGGTTTTGTGGGGAAGGGTTCGCAGTTTTCCTGTTTGACTACAGGAACTTTGGGGACAGTGAGGGGGAGCCGAGGAACCTTGTGAGCGTTAAGAGGCAACTGGAGGATTGGAGGAACGCGCTTAACCATGTTCGCAAATTGAAGGAGGTGAACGGTGAAAAAGTGGCGCTTTGGGGAACTTCGTTCAGTGGAGGCCATGTGCTCGTAACAGCGGCGCGAGATCAGAGAGTTTCAGCCGTCGTTGCTCAAGTCCCCTTCGTGGACGGGCTAGCAACCACGTACTTTCTAGGATTCAAGTTCGTTTTGAGAGCGCTAGCCCACGGGTTAGCTGACGCTCTAGCATCTCTAGTTGGTGGAGTGCATTATGTGCCCGTGGTCTCCAGCCCTGAGGAGTTCGCCGTGATGAACACGCCGGGCTCGAAGGAAGGCTATCTATCTCTTGTGCCTGAAGGGTCTACGTGGAAAAACATGTGTCCTGCAAGGATACTTCTTTCGATACCATTTTACCGCCCGGTAAGGTATGCCTCAAAAATAAAGTGTCCTGTTCTCATAATTTACGCTGAAGGGGATACGCTGATCCCGCCTAAAGCCGTAAGTAAGGCAACGGGTAAAATAAGGGACGCGAAGGTCATACGGTTAGACGCAGGGCACTTTGACGTTTACGTTGAGCCGCTTTTCGATAAAGTGGTCGAGATGGAACTGGATTTTCTGCGCGAAAAAATCCTTTGAAGTGAATTGTGGAGAACAGAGGGTAGGCAAGTGTAAGAGAAAATGTTATGTTTAAAAAATAGAGTTGAATGATCCCCCTAGATTTAGCCTGTGATCGCTATTCGCTGGAGGTAGTTGTGCTTGTATACTATTTTAGAAGCCTTAAGCTTGTTAAAGTAGACTCCTATTGTTCGCCGTGAAGGCGAATTTTCATTTTATTGAAAAGTTTTAAAAGGGAGTTCTCTTAAAATGTCTCTGGTTGGTTTCAGATGTTATTGGGGAGAGGGAGTTTTTATGAGGGGGACTGTTGCCCTGGTGCTCCTTGCCGCCATCTTTGCTGTCGGCTTTTACGGCGTCACCACCATGGCTCATGTCGAAGTTGCCTTAGGATTGTTAGACTTTCCGATAGGCCCTTTCGCGCTATATAAGTCTACTGAAGTAAGTTATTATTATCCTGCTTTTTTGGTTGTTATTATTTTGGAGGCGTTTATGTTTTTCCCGTCCTAGCTGAGACAAGAAGTTACTTTATTATTCCCGGGGGTTATGGTGGGTGTGCAAGTTTAAGCTTGTCCTCTTCAAGTCCTGTCGACGTGTTTATTTATTACACTGGCTCGATTGAAGAGCCTGTTTTGTCGGCGGTTAACGTCACTCAGCTTCATGCGGATATTCCTCAACCAGAGGACGTATACTTTTTTGGAGTGAAAAGCGTGTTGGACAGAGTGCTTTTTCCAGCTGCCTCCATGAGCGGAGTCACGCTGCCGCCCTTCCTCGTGGTTGTTGAGGGGGAGGGGGGCGCCGTAGTTGCAGCGAAGGGGAGCATTTATGGGGTCCAGATAATCCAGAGTCCCCGATACGTTTTATCGTGGGCTCTCCTCATTTTCTCCGGGGTTTTCATGGCTCTAGCGCTGGTTGGCAAGGCGGCTTCTAAATTAACCCTTGAAGGCTCCCTCGAAAGAGAGGCGCAAGGGCTTAAGCTGGTTTTCTATGAGCCTGTTGCCGTTGTTCTCCCATATGCTTTAGTTCTAATTCCGATTTTTTACGCCGCAATCAATGATTACTGGATGCTATCCCACATGGCATGGCATTTCCAGAAGGTGGGGGTTAGCGACTCGTCACCTCTCCCCCTACATCTAATGGTAGCCGTAGTGGCGGCAGGCTTAGTCATTTTTTCCTCGACTATTTTCCTATCACGCTTCCTCGTACACTACTCCGTTGGAAACCTTCGCTGGGGATCTTCAGGTGAGAGTGTGAAGCAACTTGGAGGAGGCTCTTTGCTCGCCGGCTTCCTGGCGCTCTCAGTTATTACGTTCGCCATCAACTACTTCTTCCTGAAGCGAATGGAAAACATGTACTCCTACAGGGATCTTTACGCGGTGGGCGAACTGGCATTGATGCTCTCGGTCATGATGGTGGCGATCCTGTTGATCCTCTACCTAGCTTCGCCGCGCTTTATTTCCTCTATTACTGGAAAACCTAAAGAGCGAGCTGAGATTCCGTTGAAACGTTTCCTCGTAAAGATGCTTTTTGTAGATGGCTTTTTCCTAGCCATAACGGTTGCCTTGGGAATCGGCTTGGTCATACTCTTCAACCCGTTCGCTTACCCTGTAGGAATGTTTTATTCCCCCGCGGTGGCGGAAAACAGGGTGATCTTGATCCTCTCCGGCGCACTCTTCCTAAGCGCACCCTCAGCCCTTATCTTATCAATGCCGGCGGTGATTCAGGTTACTTCCTACGTTAAACTTGTGGCACTAAGAGGAAAAGGCAAGGAAGAAGAGGGAGTTAAAAAGTGGGAAATTTAAGCGGAAATTTCTTCAAAACGAGAAAACTCGTTTAGCCGTCGTGCCATATGGGTGCTATTTTTTATTTTTCGCGGTGCTACTAGCGCGTTGAGCGTTACGAGTAGGCTGAGCCCCACGTCTCCTACGAGTATGACGCTCCATAGGGAGACCAGTCCTAGCGCTGCTAGAGCTACTAATGCAAGCTTGACCGCGATGGATAAGGATATGTTTTGCTTAACTGTTAACATAGTTTTTCTGCTTAAGTCTAACAGGTATGGTATCTCTGATAGTCTGTCTTTCATGAGTGTTATGCTGGCTGCTTCTATGGCGACGCCGCTACCTATGCCTCCCATTGCGATCCCGACGTCTGCAGCAGCTAGACTTGGAGCATCGTTGACCCCGTCGCCAACCATCGCTACACCCCCCATAGAGCTCAGATTCTTAACGACGCCGACTTTCTCGTGAGGAAGAAGCTCCGCATAGTATTCATCCACGTTCAAACTGCGGGCCACAACATTCACAGCCTCATTGCTGTCGCCGCTGATTATGACTGTCTTCACTTTTCTCCGCCTTAGCTCTTCCACACAGTAACGTGCATCCTCTCTTAGTTCATCACCGAGTAATATGGCTCCTAAGATGACGCCATTGGAACCGACGAAGATGCTTGTTTCAGTATTCAGCTTGGGGACGTTGTGTTCTTCAGGGAAAAGTATCCGTCTTCCGACGACGTAGGGTTTACCGTCAACTTTTCCGGAGACGCCCACTCCCGGCATAGACTTGAAGTCTTCGACTCTTCCAAGCTCGACTCCATCTTGGAGAGCTTTCTCGACGACCGCCTTAGCTATTGGGTGGTTCGACAGGGCCTCAAGGGATGCTGCGGCTTTCAGGATCTCATTATCTTCGACTTCACGTCGTAGCGGTATGACCTTCAAGACCTTAATTGTTCCCTTTGTCAGCGTTCCAGTTTTGTCGAATGTAAAAGTAATTGATTTCGAGAGTGACTCGATGTGTATGCCTCCTTTAACCAATATGCCTTTTCTGGCAGCCGCCATTATCGAGGACAGCATCGTTACAGGAGTGGATATGACGAGGGCGCAGGGGCATGATATTACGAGAAGCATTAACCCTCGGTAAACCCAGGGGATGAGGGGCCGCCCTAGAAGTGGGGGGATTAAGGCTATCATGACGGCTACAAGGATTACGGCGGGCGTATATAAGCGTGCAAACCTATCAATGAACTTCTCAGTTGGCGCCCTTCTCTTCTCGTTCTCCCT
>JAHLWX010000062.1 GCA_019057675.1 Candidatus Jordarchaeum sp. LHC_1308 | reverse complement strand
ATTATGCTTGTATGGGAGGCGATCTCCATTTTCTGGTTGGACTGGACTTTATTGAAGGATTAGTGGGTTGAGGTGTGGACCGTATTCCTGCATGCAGCGTCTAAGTCTCGACATCTGTTCTTCAAGCGTTATGAAGACTTCGGCTGGCGTTTCGGGGATTTCACTGTAAATTTTAAGAATTCTCTGGGCTTTCTCAGCGTATTTGTCCAGCTTTACGGTGAACTGCTTTTTGTAGGCTTCCACGTCGTACTCCTTGGATAATACTTCCCTGAACAGTTTTTTAAGGTCGCTGTAGAAGGGTATGTATCCTATGGGGGTTGTTACGGCTTCCACTTCCTCCTCTACCCTACGGGCAATCCACTTTAACCACACTTTCTTGTCCTCCTTGCTTGTCAGGTATTTTCCGTTCTCGCTGAGGAAGTAGTTCACTCCGTATATTTTTGGTGGGCTCCTCAGCCTGCGCCCAAACATGATGTGGTTCATAATGTAGACGCCCAAGTTTATTGACATGAAGTCCAAGTTGGCGAACGGGTTGAACTCTAGCTCGCCAGGCTTACCTAGAACTGCGTTTGTTCTCTCAGTCTCCATAGAGGCTCCTATGGTGACCACTCCGTGAATCCAGTTGAACGCCTCGACCAGCGGCACCACGTTCGCAGAATCTCTCACACCGTAAATGATGGCGTTGACCACTACTCCTTCAGGGTCATCGTACCTTGGATCCAAGTTGGGGAGAGATGATAGCGGAACTGTGAAGCGTGCGTTCGGGTGTGACGCTGGCAATATGTTTCCTTTTTCATCCTTTTTGCCGGGCCACCAGTCGCCAAGGTAGTTTCTTCCTCTGGCGGGAATAGCCTTCCCTGATCCGTTCCAGAAAACCTCCCCATCCTCTCCGAGGAGGACATTTGAGAATATGACTTCTCCGGGCTTGTTAAGGACGTCCCATATTCGTGGGTCATCCTTCGCGTTTATCCCGTCGATTATGCCAAAAATGCCGATTTCCGGGTTAACCACTCTGGCCTCTCCATCAAAAGCCCTGATGAACGCTATGTCGTCGCCTATGATTTTCTCTATCATGCACGTAGACGTCTTACCTGAAGCTGACGGATAAGCTCCAGTGAAGTAAAGAGGCCCTCTCTTGCCTTCAACGCCTATCACGCACATGTGCTCCGCAAGCCAGCCCTCCCTCAGCGCTCTGATCATCGTCAGCCTTAAAGATAACTTTTTGAGACCAATACTGTTGCCGCCATACTGCGTGTTGACACTGTAAACGGTTTCGGAGGCGGGGTCAATGTATATTCTCCGCTTGTCGATGTTCTTGCTTCCGCCATGCTCATCGAGAACCCCCTGAGAATGAATAAACTTGAGGAAGCTCGCGTCCTCGCCCAACCTTACAAATTCGTCGTAGGCGCCTCTATAGAGTATGTTCTCGCTATGGAGGACGTAATACGAGTCTGTGACTTGCACCGCCAGAACCTGAAACGGGGATTTCTTGGGGCCCAAGGAGTAGAGACCCACGAGCATTTCCCTGCCCCTCATTGACCCCTTTAGAAGTCCAATTACTTCGTCTAAACCCTCGCGGCGTGGCTTAGTATTAATGAAGGGAAGCTTCTCATCCGTCAATATGAATGTGTCCCCACGCGCCCTAGCCTGGTCGAGAGGGCTGTCAAAGTGCACGGTGTGACCCGGTATTCTCGCGGGAAGCTCCTCACCGCTCTCAAGCGCCTTCCTCCTGACGTACTCGTAGTCTTCGGAACTTCCAGTCGAAACAAAGACACTTGACGGCTCACAGAGGCGTATAGCTTTGCACAGAAAGGCGTGGAACCTGCTGTTGTTTATCTTTTTCACTCTCTCGAACATGACTCCACTTAACATCTCTTCAAGGTACTCCAGCACCATTCCCTGCATGCCACCTTCAACAAGTTGTTTTCAATTTATTAACATAGATAAATGTACAACTTGTCATAGATAAAGCCATATATGGCTTTAGTTCACATCATTTGAGAAACATCCTATTAAACTTTATCCTTCCACCCCCGCTCAACCCCCTGAAAAAAGGAAACAAGCATTCCGCTACGACCACACATGGGCACACGCTGCCATCATGATTGTGACAAACAACCATAACGTGCTTCTTGGTATGTTTACGGCACCCGCCAGCCGTCAAACAGGAAAAGAAAAGAAGAGAGTTAGACGTGAAGAAGCGGCCCCCAGGGCGGAAATAATTTTTGAGGTCGATAAATGTTTCAGAAAAATTCAGATGGAGGGATGAATTTACCAGAATCTTATTAAATTTAGTTTCCCTTTTACGACAAATTGGCTTCTTTCTTAGAACCTATGGAGGCGCAATTAAATATGGAAAAAAAGTGTCTTACCGTGCTTTTGATCGGGTGCATCTTGGCTGGCGTTATGCTGGTTCAAGTAGCGGCGTGCCTAGAAGGTGCTGGCAGGGAGGTTATTGCTCCATATGTGATGATCCCGAAATGGGAGCCGAGCACTACTAAGACCACAGTTTTTAATTGTATCCCTCTAGAGGACGACGCATATTACGAGATAATACCACTAGGCAATCTTAATCCGCCCGGCCATACATTTCCAAGCGACCACGTATACTTCGTGTTAAACGATGGAGTTTATGACGTCAGGGCGCCAGCAGATGGCTTTATAATACACGTTAGAAACTGTACCTTCAATAAAGAAGGACCATACCAAGACTACTCCATATATATTATCCACACCAACACGATAAAGAGCTACTTTCACCATCTCTCAGGGTTAGCGGACTGGATAGTGAAAAAAACAGGGGAAATAGAAGTTGGATCTGAAGTCAACGTCAACATACCTGTTAAGGCGGGGGATGTCATTGGCATTGCCAAAAAACAGCCAGGTGGCTCGGTTTGCCTGGACTGGGGGGCGGTAGATTACGATGTTACACTCAGCTTCATACACCCTGAAATATATTCAGATACGGCGCACGCTGTCTGCCCGTTAGACTACTTGAATGAAGACCTGAGGGAGAAAGCCTACTTGAAGGTTAATAGGGTTGGCGAGCCGAGAGGCGGAAAAATAGACTATGATATTTTAGGCAGGCTTAGCGGGAACTGGTTTCTCGAAGGAGTTTATCCATGGTGGTACTGGAGCACGCATTTAGCGTTCGTCTACTACGTTTACAACGCTTCACAAATGGTCGTGTCAGTTGGCGGAGATCTACTGTCTCCACTCACAGTTGGAGTGTACAATGCCACCGGACCGGACTTCAGAGAAGTTTCTGCTGAAAGTGGAGTGGTAACATACCACTTAGTTGGATATTACCCGGATAGCGTAAGAGGAAAGAACTACACTCTCATAGTCCAAGTAGTGGATGATGAAAAAATAAGGGTTGAATCCTTTGAAGGACACCAGGATGGGCTATCATTCACAAACAAATCCCTATTCTACACGAGGGGTCATTACAGTCCAGCGTATGGCTACTTGACGTGGTTCTTGATTGGATTCTCGTCCATCCTTTATTATTCTCAGCAGCAAACGAGAAACCTTTACCTCGCTGCATGCGGCACAGCTACAATTTTAATCACTGCAGTATTCGCCGCCTTTAAATGGAGGAAGCGATAGAAAAATTAGCGAAAACCCCCTTTTCTCTCATTATCTTATTTTTTAAATTTATTTGAGGAAACCTGTAATTGGAATAATATGTGAAAAAATGGAAAAATGAGTGAAGGAGCAAAAGGCTATGTGATTTCGAAGACTATTCCTTCACAGTTTGGGGGGTTGTATGCTGTGACTTTAATGTCGAAGCTTCTATTTAGCGCTGTTTCAGCTATGCCTGCCAGCGTTATAAGCCTCGTGCAAACAACTTCTCCGAATATGTTGTTAACCCCCTCCTTGCTTAGTGCGGTGCAGGCGTTTATGTAGCTGCAGCGGCCTCCGAGCTTAACCTGAACTTTGTCTCCTTGATTAACTAGAATTATATCCTCGTCTTTTATCAGTCCTATTTTGACGAGGAAAGCTTTGTACCTGCTCAGGCAGTCGTAAAGATCATTTGAGTCCTTAACCACGTCTAGGAGGCCAAGCGACTTGACGAGTATGCCCGGAACCCTTTTCGCTAAGCGCCTAGCCACTATGCCTGATGAACCCTCAATCAGGCTTTCTCCCTTTGCCACACCATAGGTTAGGGCTTCCTCGCATGGATACTTTTCAGCGGCTTCGAGGAGTAGTTTCTCGACGTCGTCGAGTGAGACATCATCGCCTACGCTGTCGAGCCCATAGTTTCTTTTAGCATAATCCAACGTGCTCCTTATCATTAGACGTAGAGCTGCCGGCGAGACTATTGGGTCGCTTCTCAACGTGGCGATTATCGCTTTAATAATGTATGGATTTCCAACAGGCAAAACAGCTCCCTCTAACAGTTCTCACATAAAGAGATTGAATATGGGTATTTATTTTTTTCTATCAATTTGGAATATTCGCAAATAAAAAAGGCATTTTTTGTAAATTTAACAATAAATTTGGGAAAAGATTTTGAGGCGACCACCAAAGGAGAGGCCGCCTTTTATCGCTTTAAAACTTTTCAGGAGCTCGAAATTAGGAAAGTTTAATATTTCGAGAGAAAGAAAAAGATTAAATTGAAAGCTGCTCTGGAGGATGGGATCTTTGGCACTGAAAAAGTGGAGTTTCCATTACCCTGTAAGCGGAAAAATGAACTTGGACGCATTCCTCTCTACGCACTATGCAACGCTGAACTACCTCTTAGAGAAGGAGGAGGGAAACTTCGCCGCTGTTACGAAAGATGGATGGGAGCTAGGGAGAAAGGCGGGGGCAAGGTTCTTCATCAGGTTCTCCGACGACATCAAAAAATATGGAAAAGACCTAAATGGATTGGCGAAGGTTCTAAACGCGGCGTACCAGTCGCTTTCCGGCAAGAAGTTCGACAAAGTAGCCGTCGAGGAGGGAGTCATCGTGTTTGAAGATTACAAATGTCCCATATGCGGAGACTACGTGATGCCTGAGGAGTTCAAGGAGAATGGAAGAGTCTGCATAGCAATCGACGGCATTTTCGTCGAAATGTGCAGCCTAGCAGGCTTCAACGCCGAGTCTTGGGAGACGAAGTGCAGGGCTGCCGGGGACGAGTGCTGCAGACACGAGCTGAAAATAACAGCAAAGAAGTGAGAGACATTCATTTTTGGAGGAGTTCATAAAGGTTAAAAATGGTTAGGAGGCGATTTGATTGGGGTTAAAGGGATGGGTTGCGTGGCATGTCGTGGCCAAAAAGATCGATTTGGACGCCCTGGTCTCGATGATAGTCGCAACATATGAAACACTCTTGGAGAAGGAGGGGGATGCTGAGAAGGCAACAAGAGCATATTGGGACATAGGAAGGAAGTCTGGGGCGAGGATGCTCGCAAAGTATGCTGAACATTTGGGGAAGCACGCCGTCGAGTTCTACGAGTTCTCGAAAACCTACAACTTCGCTTACTACTTCTATACGGGCAAAACATATGATAAGATAATAATTATTCCTGAGGAAAGAAAGATCGTCTTCGAGGACTACAATTGTCCTCTTTGCAGAGGCGTACTGGCCCCAAAGGATATACGGGACAAGGTTAGGCTCTGCATAACAGTCGACGGAATCTATACAGAGGTCTGCAAGCTTAGAGGCTTCCAACGCCGAGTCTTGGGAGACAAAGTGCAGGGCTGCCGGGGACGAGTGCTGCAGACACGAGCTGAAGCTCATAGACTAAAACAAAAGTAGCCATGAACTCGCTTCAAACCCCTCATAACCTTTTTTCCCGTAATTGTTGTCTTATTTTAATCGTGTCCTAGAAAGCTTTTTCTAAAGGCGAGCTCGCCCCTTTTTGAAGGGGGTGATGTTTTGTTCGGCTGGTGTGGTGAAATACTAGTGGTTGATCTTTCCTCTATGGAGGCTAAGCGTGTTGAGGCCGACAGGGAGCTTTTATATGGCTACATGGGTGGAAGAGGGCTTGGGGTCAAGGTGCTTCATGATGAGGTTTCGCCGTCCGCTGACCCGTTTTCGCCTGAGAACATTCTGGTTTTTGCCGTTGGTCCCTTAACTGGGACGAGGGTTTACACTTCGGGCAGGTACGCTGTGGTTGGAAAGTCTCCTCTGACTGAGGGATGTTTTTACTCTAGTTCTGGGGGCTTCTTTGGCGCCTCACTTAAGAAAGCTGGGCTTGACGCGCTTGTTGTGAGAGGGAGAGCTGAGAGACCAGCGCTACTCGTTGTAGATGACCGTGATGTTGAGTTCAGGGATGCCGCGTGGCTTTGGGGTAAGGGGACGAGGGAGACGAGGAAGGAGCTGAGGAGGGAGCTTAAGGGGTTTAGCGTTGCGTGCATAGGCCCCGCCGGGGAGAACCTTGTAAGGTATGCCTGCATACTTAACGATGTTTCAAACGCTGCTGGTAGAGGTGGACTTGGTGCCGTTATGGGATCTAAGAGGCTGAAGGCTATTGCTGTCAGGGGGAGTCGAGAGGTTGAGGTTGCCGACGAGGACGTGCTCGATGAATTGATGGATAAGGCTAGGAACAGGTTTATCTGGAACCCCGTCCTGAGCAAGGCACTCAGCTACTATGGCACTTCAGCCCTGGTGAACGTTATAAATGAGCACGGCATCCTGCCCACGAAGAACTTCCAGCAAGGGTATTTTAGCATGGCAGAAGAGATATCGGGCGAAGCCTTGAGGGAGAGGATACTTGTCAGGAAGAGTAGCTGCTTCAATTGCCCGGTGGGTTGTAAGAGGATCACGAGGGTTGGTGAATTGGAGGGCGAGGGACCAGAGTATGAGACAATAGGAGCCCTTGGATCCATGCTGGCAATTGGTAGTATAGAAGAGGTCGCCGAGATAAACTACCTTTGCAACGACTTAGGGCTTGACACGATATCTACCGGGGTGACCGTTGCCTGCGCCGTGGAGCTGTCGGAAAGAGGAATCATAGGCGAGAAGTTTAGGTGGGGGGACTCGGAGAGGGTGAAGGGGCTGGTGGTCGATGTGGCTTACAGGAGGGGGTTGGGGGACAAGCTTGCTGAGGGATCCAAGAGGTTCGCTGAGTCTATTGGGGGCGGAGAGTACGCCATGCATGTTAAGAGGTTGGAGCTAGCCATGTATGATCCTAGGGGGGCCTTCGGTCAAGGGCTGGGTTACGCTACGGCTAACAGGGGGGGATGCCACCTGAACCCCTACATGGTTGCAGTTGAAATTTTTGGCGTTCCCCACCTGATGGACAGGTTCTCCGCCGCCGGGAAGGCGAGCATAGTGGCGTACTTGCAGAATCTCTCAGCTGCAGTAGACAGCATGGTTCTCTGCAAGTTCACCATGTTTGAGTTCGACGATGAGATGTACGCTAGGTTTCTTAGTGCCGTGACGGGGGTAGAGTTCACTCAGGAGACAGTGGTCACTGTGGGTGAGAGAATATGGAACCTTGAGAGGATATACAACTTGAAGGCAGGGATAGGGGAGGACAGGCTACCTGAAAGGCTGTTGACACCCATGGAAGAGGGAGTGTGCGCCGGCAGGAACATACCCCTCGGCGAGATGTTGAAAGAGTACTATAGGGTGAGGGGGTGGAGCGAGGATGGTAAGCCGAGAAGGGAGAAGCTTGAAAGCCTAGGGCTGGAGGTGGAAACGTGACCAAAGTGCCGTCATACGTCTACGAGGAGCTCAGGGACTACTGCTCCAGAATGGCTAGAAGGGGATATGTAACGGCGCATGGAGGTAATGCGAGCATAAGGAGCGGGGACGTGATGTGGATTACCCGCCACGCATCCTCGCTCGAGGACTTGAAGCTGAGCGACGTCATACAAGTCTACGTCGACAAGCACTCGGGGTTCGAAGCACTCGCCTCAACGGAGACGATAGTCCACAGGGAGATATACCTCAGAACTCCTAACCTGGCGGTGCTCCACGCCCACCCACCGTACTCCGTGGCGCTCTCCCTCTTCATCGACGAGCTAGTCCCACCAGACGCGGAGGGAAACTACGTCCTAAAGTCGGTTCCAGTTGTCGGAGGCAAGCCAGGCTCAGAAGAGCTGGCAGTCAACGTCGCAGAAGCACTGAGAAGGGGGCAGGCAGTCGTAGTCAGAAATCACGGAGTCTTCACGGCGGCGAAGTTCACCGACGTAGCCTACCAGTACATGTGCATGGTAGAACACTCAGCCGAAATAGCGTACCTATCTATGATGCTCGAAGCAAGCGGAATGAAAAAGAAACGGCCAAACCTCTAAAAGCAACAATCAACAACTACTCATCTACCAACGCTCATAATGAAGGCCCTCTAAGTGAAATGGCTGAATCACTGCTTCTCAGGTGTCGCTAAACACTCCCTAAAGAGAAGCCTGATCCACGTCAAATTCATTTATTTTTCTTCGAGGAATTTTTGGAGCTGCCGCTGTTTCTCCTTTTCTCTAGAAAATTTTTATAAGTTAGTGTGATAAAAAGATTCTTCGTTTTCTCGTTCGGGAGGTTAAAATGGGTGGTGAAGCCGCGTATCAGGTGTATAGGCAGAGGTGGGCTGTGCTTGCCTCTTTCTGCTTGGTCTTCTTCACTACTCAGCTCCTCTGGATAGAGTTTGCAACAATACCTCAAACGGTGGCTTTTGCCTACGGCCCGTTCGCCGACCAGGGGTTAATAGCCCTCCTAACTATAGAGGGGCCACTTGTATCCGCCGTTCTCTCGTTTCCGTGTGGAGCGGTAATCGACAAGTGGGGCTGGAAAAAGCCTGTCGGGGTTACAGCGGCGTCTCTAGCAGTCATAGGAGTTTTAAGGGCTTTTGCACCAGACTTGGTAGCTCTGCTTCTTAGCCAGATAGCGATAACAACCGTCGGCCTTTTCACCTTCGACGCCATATCAAAAATGACGACTCAGTGGTTCCCATTCAGCGAGGGGGCAACTGCGCAGGGCATAGGAACCCTTTCAAACTTTCTTGGACTAATGGTTCCCCTGTTCCTTTCTCCGGTTTTAGCCAACGTGTTTGGAAACCCTCTTCTAGACCCGCGGGGTAGTCTGCAGGGAATAAGTCTCACTTACGGTGTTTTCGCGGTGATAGTTGCCATAATTTTCTTCATGGTGGCAGAGGAGAAGCCTCCGAAGCCACCGGAGCCTAGAGTTGAAGAGGCAGAGATCCCTGTGAGGGAGGGGTTTTTCAAGGATTCTGAGGGTGAGACAGTTCCATGTGCTCTCAACACTATTCTTCGGCGGTTTCTGGGTTTACTTAGGGCTAACAACATGGATCCAGATGATCACGTCATCTAACATCTCAGTATTCGAGAAGTCTCTCGAAGTCTACCTTGCCCAAGCTTATCCGTTGCTTCTGCCGTTCATAGTATCTCAGTCTCAGATCCAAGGTGGAATAGTGGGTGCGCTCATCACTCTTGGCGGCATCATCGGCTGCATGGTTCTGCCGTCTCTCTCAGACAAATTGAACAGAAGGAAGCCGTTCATGGTAGTATCAATGCTCACAATCGCGCCACTCATCTACATGACAGGCACGTCGAGCGGAACCACGGCAGCTACAGCAGCCTTCACACTTGGATTCTTCTTGCTGGCACGCCTCCCCATATCCTTCCAGATGGCGATGGAGACAAGAGAAATAGGGCCGAAGCTCGCCGGCCTAGCCGTGGGGGGACTGTACACTTTCGGCAACCTAGGTGGCGCGGTAGGACCACTAGTAATGGAGTTTTTTGAAGAGTCGTCGGCGCCATACGCGCTCTCCCAGCTATACTACTGGCAATGCTACATAGCCACGGTAAGCCAGGCATGGTGGCTTAGCATGGTTACGACAGCTCCCCTAGCTTTTCCTGGCTCTTTCGTGACCGCAACAATAGTAACTGTGATCGTAGGTGTAGCAACGTTCATAGCAACCCTCCTGCTCAAAGAAGCGCACGCTGAAGCGCAGAAAACCGCCGATTAAACACCTCCCTTTTTCCCCCTCAAGTATCAGTTAAAGACACATAAAAAGGGAAAGAACCGGCAACCTCGCAGCCTTTACCTTCCACCAGAATTCGGTGAAGCGCCCCCTAAATGACCAGCAATCTTAACTCATCAGGAAACGCTCCTTTTGCCTTATGCCTTAACTCTCCGTCTTCGGCAAATAATGGGGTTAACATGCGTTACCACAAGTCCAAATATACTAAACATGCTAAACCCACTCCGGAAATACGAGCTGAAGGCTACAAAGCCTAAGAAGAAAGTTGAGTGGCCCGGTGTGACATACCACATTAAAATGCGACATGGGTGGGGAAGGAGGGGAGACCGGTGTTAATTAATAGTGTTAAGTTTGTCAGGAAAGCTGGAAGGTCTATTTTTCATCGGAAGCACTATGCTTAAAGTTCTTGTAATAGCGTTTGCATCTGCCTCTGGTAGGCTTTGTTGATAAACGCTGGGAGAGGATGAGCGCAGCTTAAACCATTGTTTTTGGCGTTTGAAGGACAATGTATTTCCCAGTTTGACTTTCTTATAGAGCAAGGCTGCTAGGAGGGTTTATGTGGCGTTGAGAAAAGTTGTATGAAGACGTTCCAGTTTGAATGAGAATGGTTAAATGCTGGTTTTTGGCTGTTTGTTTAGAGTTGGAGGGTTTGGGTTGAATGTTGGCGAGATAAGGAGATTTGCCGTTGTTGGAGCAGGAATAATGGGTCATGGGATAGCGCAGCTCGCCGCCCAGTCAGGTTACGAAGTTTCCCTCATGGACATAAGGAAGGAGGCGCTTGAGGGGGCTTTGGAGAGGATACGTTGGAGCCTCGAGAGGCTTGCAGAAAGAGGGGCAATTCCAAGGGGGAGCGTTGATGAGGTTGTTGGTAGAATATGGACTACGACTAGCTTGGAGAGAGCCGTGGACGGCGTTGACTTTGTCGTTGAAGCCGTTGTAGAGGACATAGAGGTTAAAAGAGACGTTTTCAGGAGAATGGATGAATGTGCACCTGAGAATGCGATTTTTGCGTCT
>JAHLWX010000061.1 GCA_019057675.1 Candidatus Jordarchaeum sp. LHC_1308 | reverse complement strand
ATTCTCAGCCACCTCGCCGAACCTCCTCACCACCTCCCGCCACCCCTCAGCCAGCACTTCCCCTATGTGTCTTCTCTCAGCCACCAACCTTGCCACCGCGAGAACAGTCTCAGCGTTACTTTCAGGCTTCAGCCCGCCGAGCTCATCGGAAGATATGACCCCCCTAGAGTGAAGCTCAAGGACAAGGTTCACTAGGCTCGACAGGGAGAGCATGTCAAGCCCATACTGGTTTACCGCGGCGGTAATCCTCAGTATTTTACTGTGATCCGTTATCTGGAAAGCGTATCCGAAGGCGGCTAGAGGGGTGAAGTAGTCAGCTGCCCAAACGTCAACACCCGACTCCCTGAAGAGAAACTTGCATGAGAAAGGACAAGAAGGACAAGCCACGCTTGCAACTTTAACTCTGCTGGAGAACAACTCAGGGTCAAAGTATCTCTGGGCCTCCTCCACCGGAACCTGAAACATTTCGGCCCAAGCCCCCCAGCCCGCCATCATCCCGTACTCGGCGAGAAGTGGCCTCAATGGGTACTTTTCGATCCTCTCACGTAGCTCGTTGACGGTTTTCATGAACCTTTCACGGTCGGCAACTTCCACCTCCCCGCTTCCCCTGGCGACAACAGCCTTGAGGTTCTTCGAGCCGAAGACCGCTCCAAGCCCGCCTCTTCCCAGCGTCGCCACGTTATCCACAAGGGTGAGCGAGAACTTGACAAGCCTCTCCCCTGCGGGACCAACAGCCACAACGCTAGACCCCTGATGTCTCTCCCAAAGCTCAAGAGTAGCTTCATACGTGGGCTCACCCCAGAGGTCTTCAGCGCTAAGAAGCTTCACATCGCCGCCGTCGATGAGGATGTAAACTGGCCTGTCGGCTCTTCCAGCAACAACCACATGGTCATATCCTGCAAGCTTTAGCTGAAGGGCAAACCCTCCACCGCCCCCACAAGTCCCATAAAAACCGGTGAGGGGCATCTTCGCTGTGACGTGGATCTTCGCCGCCCCCGGAGCGAGGGTTCCGTTGAGCGGCCCCGCCCCAAAGACCACTAGGCTCTCAGGCGAGAGAGGGTTCACACCGGCTGGAGCGTAATCGTACGCCAGCTTGTTGTTGACGCCGAACCCGCCCAGTAGCCCTTCGGCGAGTTCCTTTCTCAGCGGCTCAGCTGTAACCTTACCCCTCGTGAGGTCAACGTGGAGCACCCTCCCAGCATAACCAAGAAACCTTTTCAACAGTCCACCATCCACCTGCTAAAACAAATAACGGGGGAAGCCGGGCATTTACATAAGGTTTTCGCCGCACCACGTTTCTCCGTCGCGGGACAGCTCCGCGTCGTGCTATTCGAAGATTTTCTCGGCATCTCTCACGACGACTCCCTTTTTCGCCTCCAACGCTGGGAGGTTCCCCTTTTCGGTCTGCTTTCTATACTCTTCCAAGGTTAGAGGTATGACCTGGAACCCAGCTGGTGCATCCACCATCCTCAATCCTCAGCCGGTCAAGCAGGCCCCCCTTAAACTCGCTCGACACAATGAAGACGTCGACGTCGCTCCAGAGGCTGAAGTCGCCTCTGGCGTACGAGCCTACGAGTGCCACAGTGCACTTGAAGGGCAAGCTGCGCTCCCACCCTGAAACCTCGGAGATCACCTTTTCTCTAACCAGCCTTCTCTCCTCAACTACCTCCACTTCTCATCAACCCAATTAATGATTTTCTCGGCGCACTTAATAGCGTTTTCAGCATCCTCCTTCATGTAGTAGTCTGCCGGAACACCCTCCGCCCAAGCGTTCGGATACCTGGTCAGAACATGATACTTGTCTAGAACCTTGGCTTCGCGGACAGCGCCGACGGCGTCTAGGCTTTCGGGGGAGGCGTTCAAACAGCTTCGACACGCTGTGCCCGTAGACGGGTAAGCAAGCCCGTGAAGCAACCTTAACTGTAAATTCTGCCGCCTGCTGAGCCTTAAAAAAGCCCAACAGTAGTCCCCCCTCTCCCAGTCACCTATGGCGGAACGCAGAGCATCTGGAAGACCTCCTGCCTCGAATACTCCTCTTCACACAGCACGCTGACGCATTCAAAGAAACCATGTAGCTAACTCCTGTATGGCAGAGGCAGAAACCTTAACACCTCCCAGCTAACCGTCAAACTCACGGTGGCGTTAAAAGGAAGACTTTCGAAGACGAGGTGGTACGTGTCAGTCTTCGCAGCAGTGTAGTTTCCCGTATAAGTTTCACTCGTAGATGAAGCGAACATGTTGAGGATAACGGCGTAGTCCTGTTCTCCTCTCTGATACTTTTCGTAGTTCTCCGAGTCCATTAAGGACACGTTCAAGAAAAAGCCCGTGTAGTTGAACGAGAAGTTTACGCTGTAGCCCGAGTAGAGGTGAAAGTTGACGTCATAGTATTTTCCCGATTCTATTGGGAATGTGAGGTTTTTCGTTTCCGTGTCGCGGTATGGTATGATGACCCAGCTGGTTTTCGGGATGAGGGAGACCGCTATGGCGGATGTGAATAAGGTGAAGACGAGCATGAGAGCTATGATGCCCTTCTTCATTCATGTCACCTTGGTGAGGAGTTTTTCAACAAGCTTTTCTAGGCATTTCTTGATTTCCTCCTTGCATTTCTTGTAGTTATCCTCCCCCAGCATTCTTGGATCTTCTATGTCGCCTTTCTCTCCCACGTACTCTTTCAGCGTGTAAATGGCACCCTTAACGCCGTCCATCTTCGAGACGAGCTCCTTCTGTCTCTCCGTCATCGTCAAGATGAGGTCTGCGTCCTCGACCAAGCTTCTATGCTTTTTAAGATCCTTAGAGAACGGTTCCTCCGGAATAATTATGCCCTCCTCCCTGAGGAGGAGGATGACGTCTTGAGACACCATGCACCTGTCCCTTGCATGGGACGCAACACCGCCTGAGCACACTTCAACACCCTCAATCCCATGATCAGCCAGCATTTTTCTCAACATGAACTCCGCCATAGGGCTCCTGAAGGTGTTTGCATCACAGACAAAAAGTACCCTGAAGACCAATCCATCCACCTCCCCCCATTAGAGGGATTTTTTCCTTTAACTTTTTCGTTTGGAAACCTTCGCGCTGCGGAGCCATTTAATAAAGCAAGATTAGACGGCGCGATTTTCGCAGACAAATCGTCGGAAGTCAAGGCACCGCCCGCAACTTCCTTTACTAATTCCGCCACCTAAGCTCCTTTTACTTGATTCATCTTCCGAGAAAAGTGAACTATAATCGAGTGTTGGCAAGGTGGTCGTGAATGTCCAGCGCCTTTAACACTTAACGTTTTTGCTGTCACAGGTTAAAAAGTAGAAAAAGGAGGGAAAGGTGAAGCTGTTTATCTTCTTCTCCAGTATCCACCCAGTAGTGCTAGGAATAGTATGACGACGATAAGGGCTGATAAGCATGTGATTATCGATCCTAATGGTATCTGTAATGTTGCTAAGTAGACTGGAATGTCATGGTATAATAGGATGGTGTAGCGCCACTCTCCCTGATAGACGTATAAGTAGTACGCGTAGGGGACTTTGAAGGCCATGTAGTTTATTGATGCACCGATTCTCTCTATGAGGTAGAGGAAGGATGATGTTAACGTCACGCTGCTCCCAAAGACTGCCAGCCCCTCATTGATGGCGTACTCTCCCGCCATGAGCGTGAGGAAAACCCCTATCATACCTATTATTCCTCCGACCAAGCACACTATGCTGTTCAGCGATCCAAGCCAGCTATTCATGTCGACTATGGTGCCAAAGAGTGTCGTCTGCACGGTGACAGAAGGCATCAGGAGTCCTAGCAGCATTAGCACGGAGAAGATCATTCCCACAAGCTCCCATCTAATTCCCCTTCTCGGCACACCACTCACCACCAGTACTTTAAGTGTGAAAGTGATGTTGATCTCCAGAAAAAGGTTTTTACTCCACAAGTTCTACCAGTTGGCTGTAGAAGGTTTTAAATAATGTTTTGCCTCGAATGTACTGCTCTTTTTTCCTCGAGAACACATTTTTGGTAATTGGTGGCATAATGGCATCTAGGAGGATCAGCATTAGTGTTCCCGAGGAGATTTTAGGGGCATGAAGCGGACAGCTACAGGCTGAGCGGAGGCGAGGTTATATTGCGAATACTTGAGGGGTCGGAGAGAGGTGTGAGAGGGGGCTTTACCCGACGGCTCTTTGGAATAGGGCTTCTTTTCCGAGATTTAGGTCTTCTAGAAAGTGGATGTAGTGTCTCGTGAATCCTTGAGGAGAGGAAAGACTCCCTGTAGCTTCGTGGGGGACGGCTGCACGCATTACGGGGAAAGCTGCATGAAGTTCTGGTTCACCTTGCCCTAACTGTTGGCGGCAGGAGGGGGCGGGGACAAGCTGTTGTCGATACCGGATTTTACAGAAGGGTATCAGAGCCTTAAGGTGGTTTGGCTCCTTGAGGGAGTGAAGCACGCGTTTAAAACGGAGTTTGGAAAAACCGCTTTACGGCTCGTCTGAGTTTGAGGTTTACGAGGCTTATGCATCATTGTGCAACGCTGGAGATCATATTCCGCTGGGAGAAGCGCGCGTTCCAGTCGAGCTTAAGCTCTTAACGAGGGGAGGCTGGTTGGCGGGGACTTGTTTGTTAAGCTTAAAATGGCCACATTAGACTTTTAACGGTCACCTCTACTAACAGGAGAAGGGAAAGGTTGAGGGCCGAGCGTTTGGTTCGGTGCCGGTAATTTCGGGCGGCTTTAGTTGTGCTTCTGGTTTTTTAGAATATGAGTACTTGGGATGCAATGAAAAGTGACATTGTGAGGAATAGGTCCACGAAGGAGGTTATCATGGGAATCGTTACGTTGTCGGGGTTTATGCCTCTTCTGAACATTATAATGGTCAGTGCAAAAGAGGCTACAACTATTGGCGCCGCTGTTAGAAATTCGGCGCATGCGACTGTCAGGAAGGTGCGAGCGACTTGGAGGAGGGTTGGCGTGTAGACTGATGAAACTGCAAGCGTGGCGCTCAGCGTTAATGTAAACCCGGCTATTAGGGAGCTGAGGACAACCTTTCTTCCCTCCTTTCCTTTGATGCTGCTCATTCGCGGTTCTATGTAGCCTAGGGCTAGCCTCGCCGCCGTCGCCGATGAGATGACCACCCCTATGTCTCCGGTGCCGTCTATTAGTAGGGGATAGACGGCTAAAAGTTGGGGGTATGCTGATATCTGATCCTCTAGCTGTGACAGGAAGCTTCCCGTAATTTGGCTGAGAAAGGTGAGAAGAATGGCTGTTGGGAACCCTTCTCTAAAGGTTTCTCTGAAGGCTTCCTCCCTCCGGTATCTTAATGTTAAAAACATGGTGGCCCCAGCGAATATGGGGGCGAGAATTAGGGTGAGAGCGGTGAACAGGCCACTCCAGAACAGTTTGGCGAGCACAAGTAAAGTGTAAATGGCGCTTATCAATATGTCGTTGATCGTGGACGTGAAGGGGTAGAGGATCGTGTCCGGGTTAAGCCCTCTCCTGTAGGAGGAGAACGCCAGTGATGGTGTGAACAACAACGTCGTTATCGTTGCGCAGGTCATCATTGTAAGGATAGATAGGGAAAGGGAATCGGTCAGGCTGAGGCCGCTTCCCTGTGCAACGTTTATAAGGGAGGAGAAGACGCCTATCACAACGGAGAAAATGAAGTTCATAACAAGGGTGCTTGCAATAGTTGCGTAGAAGTAACGTGTGTTGTTCCTGAAAGTAGGCTTCACGAGACCTACGTAGAGGGATGTGCTAAGCCTTCCGGACAGGATGCCGCCAATGTTACCTCTCACAGTCAAAAGGGGGGGAAGTAGGAGCAGAATCCAAGGATTCGTCGCGGTGTACGGGGATAAGGTTGCTATCATTGTGCCAGCCATGATCCCAGCTAGGTTGAAGGACTGGGCGGAAAGCATCTGCAGAAAGAGCCGCTTGAACGTTGCCTTCTCCAGTAGCTCTGAACCCAAAAGAATCATCCTCCATCCTGTCACCCCGGCTTAGCTCCATAATGAAACTAGCTTTTATATATTTGTTTTTCCTGGAAAACATGTTCTCCGATGCGCGGTGTTAAGTAGAAATTTAAAGAAGCGGGTTTTCCGTTAGGTTGGAGGTGTGTGCTTGGACGTCGTCTGCTTCGGAGAAATTATCGCCGACTTTATTCCCGTTGGGGAGAGAGCGTTCAAGCTCTGCTTCGGTGGCGCCCCAATGAACACCGCCATAGCCTGCTCCCGCCTAGGCCTTGAGGCGGCGGCGATGGCGGCTGTTGGACGCGACCCGTTCGGCGAGTTTCTGCTGGAGACATTAAAGGCTAACCGCGTCAACGTCGAGAATGTAAGGGTCACAGGTTACAGGACGACGCTTGCCTTCGTGTCCCGGCTGAGGGGGGAAAACACCTTTTTATTCTACAGGCGCCCGTGGGTGGTTTCAGCAGACACAGAGCTTAAACTGGACGAAAGAGACTTAGACACAGCCTCTAAGGCCACAGTCTTCCACTTTACTGGCCTCCCTCTATCCCACAAACCCCTAAGGGAAGACGCGCTGGGAATGATTGAAGAGCTCGGAAAAAGAAACGTTACGGTTTCCTTCGACCCAACATATAGGCCCGATTCGTGGGGGAGCAGAGAGGAAGCGAGGGAAGTCATGCTTGATGCCGCATCTAGGTCGGACGCCGTCCTAGCCACAGTGAAGGAGTACAACCTCCTTTTTGAGGAGGAAAACGTTGAGGAGATCTTTAAAGAGTGCAGGCGGATAGGAGCTAAACTGGTCGGCGTAAAAATGGGTGGACGTGGCTCAGCGTTAGGCGACAGGTTGTCGGCTTGGTTCATGGAAGCCTACCCGGTAGAAATCGTTGACACCGTGGGAGCAGGGGACGCTTGGAACGCAGGCGTTATATATGGGCTCGTCAAGCATCTCCCCCTCAACGAGACAATAAAGATGGCAAACGCGGTAGCAGCATTAAAATGCACAGTTCACGGAGCAATAGATGGGCTCCCTACACTAAACCAAGTAAAAAGCTTCTTAAAGAAACATAAGCTAGAACCTAAAAATCTCATGGTCTAAATAAGCCGCTAGGCGGCTCTTTCACAATTTGAGGGTGTTGTGAGTGTAATTTTTCAGAGCCTTAACATTAGCGTGTCCGCTTCAAAATTTGAAGCGCCCTTCGGTCGACGCGCTTTTCTCTTTGCTGCTTTGCGGTAACATTAGAAGGGGAAAAAGTGTAAAAGGGGTTAGTGCGGCTAGGTATGCTAAGCTTGCTTTGCAGAAAACGATGAGGGAAGATGAAGTCTGGGCTACGCTGCTGTTCTTTGTCGGTTTAGCGTATGGAGTTGGTTGCTTGAGTTTCTTGTTTTTCTAGGTTTGCTTCGTTGAATGCGCCTTCAAAAGTTTTCCTATGCTTTCTTTCACTTTTTGCTTTGCTTTTTGCTGGGAGATAGGGTATGGCTCATCTATGTTTAGTATGCCCTCCTCGTGGAGGCTGTGGAGGAGGCTTGTGATCACTGGTGGGCGTAGTCCTGTTTCCGCCATTAGCTTGAAGTTTGAGAGCACCTTTTCGGGCTCGCCTTCCGAGACGACTCTTCCACGACTCATAACGATGACCCTCGACGCCACCTGTGGAAGCACATCCACGTCGTGCGTTGCAACCAATACGGCTTTCCCCTCGTTTGACAGCTGCGCTATTATTTCGGTGATGAAGGAGGCGTTTTTCGGGTCAAGGTTCGCCGTAGGCTCATCGAAAAGGTATACTTCGGGGTTCATGGAGAGCACTGTGGCTAGGGCAGCCCTCCTCTTTTCCCCGAAGCTCAGGTGGTGGGGGTGTTTCCCGGCGTATTCGAGAAGACCAACGGCCTCGAGCGCCTCCTTAACCCTTTTTTCAACTTTGTCCATTGGAAGACCCATGCTGATCGGGCCAAAGGCCACGTCATCCCATACCGTCGGGCAGAAGAGCTGACTCTCAGGGTTCTGGAAAACGAATCCCACATGTCTCCTCACTTCTTTAACGTTCCTCCTCGAAACCTTCTCGCCGCACACGTAGACGCTACCCGACGAGGGGAAGAGGACGCCGGCGAAGTGTAGTAGCACCGTGGACTTCCCCGCCCCACTGGGTCCAAGAAGGACTGCGGTCTCCCCCTCGAACACCTTGAAGCTTACGCCCCTCAACGCCTGTGTTCCATCAGGGTAGGTGAACCACACATCGTCAGCCTCGAGAACCACGCTACGCAACCATCAAACCTCCAGATGATGGTAAAACCAGCACAAGCCACCTCAACGGCGCCTCCACAAGGACTAGCTTGAACAGCGGGAACCAGAGCACCAGGATAGATGGCCCACTCCATCCAAGCGAGGCCACCACGATGCAAACGGCCGCGACCGCGACGATGAACATGTAGTCCTTTAATCCAAGCCTGAACTTAGAGTTCAGAGGGACTTCCCCTCCGTATCCCCTCAGGCTCATGGCGTAGTAAACTTCCTCCCCTTTCTCGTAGGCTTTCACGAAGAGGCAACCGGCTACCCTACCGACCCCTCTTATTCTCTCAATGAAGCTTTCTTTTCTAAGTGTTCTGAGCTCCTTGGCTTGAAGCATTTTCAGGGCTTCATCCACGAAGAGCAGGGCGTACCTGTATGTGAGGAGGAGCATCGATGAGAGCAATGATGGAACACCAAGCCCTCTGAGCCCCGCTGCGATGTCCGGAAAGCGCGTCGTGTAAGTTAGGAGCAAACCGGACGCTATGCAAACCCAAACTCTGAAGACGAACGTCGCAGCCCTGTAAATCCCCTCAAACGTCGGGGTAAGGGTGATGAATGGGAGCTGAATTACCGTCACGGGGACTCCAAGCGTTATAAATGGGACGGGTAACACGACCACCGCGCTAAAAATGGTGAATGGAAGAGATCGGAAAAGGAATGCGGTTTTAGGCAGCCTCGAGACGAACAGCAGGGCTAAGACCGCGCACGCTAGCAAAGAAACGTATGTGAAACCGTCCACCGCTATGGCTGACAAGATGAAAGCAACGGAGGCAAGTATCTTGACCCGTGGATCCAGCCTATGAACAGGTGAACTAATACCACTAAACTGTTCAACCTCAAAAAAGCGTTTGAACACCTCAAAGAGCTCCTTGAAACTCGTCTCGGGCAAGGTCACGCCTCCAACAATACGGAAAGGCACTGATTAATATTCTTTTTGCAACTAGTATTACCAAAAAGACAGGAAAGAAGTCTCTAAAAGAAAATAAAAAAACAGGGTGCCGGGGTTAAAGGAGGCGGTGGATGAATGCAGAACCCCCAGCACCCTGAAAGTCGACCTATGGCGTCCTATCGCATTTTAAGTCTAAGTTTGCCTCTTCTTAAGGGCAAAGCCGACAATCCAAGCAAATCCAAGCGTTACGAAGAACCCTACCAGCGAAGCCGCTAGAGCCGCCAAGTACTCGTTTCCACCAGCCGCGCCCAGCAGGAGAGTTACTAGTTCCTCAGGGATTTCGACTGATAACAAACCCATCACTTGAAGAGCATTAATCATTTCCAGCCAGTAGCTTATGTAGGTGCCCGGTGAAAGCTGGAGCAAAACGTAGTCGGGCATAGGCACCCGCAACAGGTACTGGATCCCCAAGAAGGTTAGCCAAGCGCTCAGCGGGCCAGTCTCCCCTGTAACTCCACCATACAACACCAGCATTAGTGTAACGTCTAATGGCTGCGTTAGGCTCTCGATGGTCCGTTCCAGCCCATCAGGGGCAGATGACGCGAGTGGAAGGAAAACTCCTATAATTATTACTCCTGCTAGAATGCTGAGCCTAAACCACCTCTGACCCCAAGCATTTTTGAGGGAGCCGATGAGCGACGCCATTCTTTAATCCCTCCCAACCGTTTTCCCTGTGACTGCTTCAAGCTCCGCCTTCTCCGCTCTCTCCACCTCTTCGGCCTTAAGCTTCCTGAGCAAGCCGCTGAAACCTATCTTTGGAAGCGCAAGCATGTCGGGCCTAGCTCTTAGAACGTATTCTATGACCACAACGGTGATCAGCGCTTCACCTACTCCTATCACCAAGTGCCATCCAACCATCACCGGAACAGTTACTCCTACTCCGAACGGAAAGAGCGACGAGGCCCCTATCTCCACTCCGCAGGCGGCTGCTCCGAGGACTATCGAGACGTAGGATCCCACAGCGGCGCCGAGCCTTACGCCCCAGCCACCCTTACGAACCAGCCTCCTGATCAAGACGTAGAGGTAGTATCCTACGATGCCTCCGATGACGCCCATATTGAAGATATTCGCCCCGAGAGCTGATACGCCCCCATCGCCGAACAAGAACGCCTGCAGAACGAGTATTATGGTCATGGAGATGAGTGCGCCCAGTGGGCCAAGGAAGACCGAGAGAAGTGTTCCTCCGACGAGGTGCCCGCTTGTCCCTCCAACTATCGGGAAATTAAGTAGCTGTGCGGCGAAGACGCCCGCTGTCAGTATGGCCATTAGGGGGACGTGCCTTTCTTCCATGTAGCGCTTCGCCTGTAATAGTCCAAGCACGATGAAGACTGCTGAAACCGCCGCGCATAACAATGTGACGTTTAGGTCGAGGTATCCGTCGGGTATGTGCATTTCGCGACCTCCATTTGGTAATACTTTCTTGTAAAAAAGTAATAATAAACGCTTTATAAAACTTTCCCCCAAAGCAGCACCACACAATTAATCGTTTACCTCCCTCAAGCGATCAAACAAAGCTAACCAAACCGATTATCCGCGAAAGGAAGATAACCGTAAAGACAGAACCAACGAGAAGACGACGAACGGAAACTAAACGACACCAAGAAGATGCAAGAACAGCGACAGAGAGAGGGTGCAAGCATGATCACCAGAAGCATAATGAAAAACATCTATGGCCACCGTCAGTGTGGTGGAATAGAACCTCTCGAGAAAAGGCGTTTAAAGGTATGTAAAGGTATTCCGGCCAAGATGAGAAAAACACCACTGAAAGCGAATTTAAGTCCCCTCCATAGCCCTTGAAGTTCGGCGTTGTAAAGCGCATTCGGGCAATCATTCAACTAAAAGTGAACGTCCTAGGATCGCACAACCTAAATTAACGTAGAACACCTGCAATGACCAACTTTTATAAAAGTTTCACTGACAACTCTTTTTGAGCGCCTCGATAAACTGTTTCTTTAAGGGGGTCTGTTGCAGTCACTGTTTTCTCATCCATGATAGACTTCTCAAAAAAAGGACGAGAACTTCTGCTGCATGATAAATAGGAATCCTCTCAGAAAGCTTTACAGCTCCAGAAATAAAACAAATAATCGAGGAAATGAAGCTCTTCCGCGAAGACTTCAAAAGGAGGTTT
>JAHLWX010000060.1 GCA_019057675.1 Candidatus Jordarchaeum sp. LHC_1308 | reverse complement strand
TTATATAAATGATATTCCTCATCCACTTTAACTCCTGGATCCACTATGACCACGATCTTGAAGCCGTCTTCGCCGAGTTCTTCTATCATTTTCTTTGGGTTAGGGAACCTCTCCTTGTTCCATGTGAAAATGCGGTAGCCATCCATGTGATCTATGTCGAGCCAGATGGCGTCGCAGGGTATCCTCCTCTTTCTGAACTCGGAGGCAACTTCTCTAACCCTGCTCTCCGGGTAATAGCTCCACCTGCACTGGTGGTAGCCTAGGCTCCAAAGCGGAGGAAGAAACGGTCTTCCAGTCAGCTCAGTGTAGTGGAAAAGCACCTTTTTGGGCTCTGGACCATAGATAAGGTAGTACTCGAGAGGGCCTCTTTCTGCTCCGAAAGAATAGTAGCTTGACGATTCTTTCCCCATGTCGAAGGATGAACGATGAGTATTGTTGAGAAATATGCCGTAGCTTCTCCCGCCTCTTAAAGCCATGAAGAAGGGAATGGATCCATAGAGAGGATCTGTGGGCGTGTAATGGTACACGTTGTCGGTATTCCACATTGTCAGTGCCTGATCGCGCTTGTTGAGGGGGCCAGCCTTTTCGCCGAAGCCAAAGTAGTGTTCACCTTCAGGCATCGCCTTCCAGCACCTGACCTGCTCCCCGTCCCACCCCATCCCTTTACCTAAATCATCACGGTTGATCAACCAGCCGTCACGAGCATAAAATTCCAGCCTGCACGGGTCTCTGCGAACCTTCAGGGATAAGTTTTCAGTTGAAACTGTAAGATGATCGTCTTCATCCTTAAACACAAGGCTTGGTGCAACTTCACATTCCCTGACGACCCAGGGGGAACTATGAGTTTTGTCTGGAGTTATAAGACGAACCCGAAAAACATTGGAGTTTACAACTTTCAATTCAGCTCCGAGTTCGCCGCAGTCTAACAACAAAGTACTGCCGTACAGATCGTATCTTTTAACTTTACCAATCGACTTCCACGCTCCACGCAAGAAATCACCCTCTTAAGCAAATTATAATAACTTTTAAAGATGACTTCCTAAAAAAAGTTTTGGAGGAAGACTAAGAGTAAAAAACGTTTTTAAAAAAGATAGAATAATTAAATCCGAAAACATTTATTATATGTCTTCTAGGTCTCCTTAGGGTTTATTGTTGCTCGCTGGTGGTTGTGTTTGGGCGAACTTGAAGACGCTCTTCAGCACCTTCTCAGGGCTAAAGAAGCGCTTGAAAATGGAGGAAGCAGTAACGTGGAGCTCTGGTTTGCCCGTGCTAAGCTGGAGGTTTTCTTAGCTAAACTCTCGCTTAAGCACGGGTTTGAGGAGGTTGCCGCCCCGAAAATCAAGGGTAAGGTCGACTTGAATACGGAATCCATAAGGAAGCTTATTGACGAGTTAATTTTTACGGTTGAAGCCTACCAGTCGGGGAGGTTTGAGGAAGCTTTCAGGGCGGGGTGGCATGTTCGTGAGATGTTAACTAAGCTACTTTAGTTGGAGGATGATCGTTGATTAAGCGTGGCGTTAGGGTTTTGGGAGTCGCGGAGAGCTTTGTTAAGGGCTCCAAGCGCTCTGTGATTTCTGGCGTAGTTATGAGGGGTGACTTGCAAATTGACGGTTTCTCCTTTGCCACGGCCACCGTCGGAGGGATGGATGCAACGCAAAGTATACTCAAGATCTATGAGGACTTGAACAGGAAGGACGTCAACGTTATAATGCTGAATGGCTGCGTCATAAGCTGGTTCAACATAGTAGACTTAGACGCTGTTTATGCTGCAACCGCCAAGCCGCTGATCGCTGTCACCTATGAGGAGTCAGAGGGACTAGAAAAATACCTTAGGCAATACTTTGAGGACTGGGAGCAGAGGCTTGCAGTTTACAGGCGGCTTGGCGAAAGACAAAGGGTCATGCTTCAAACGGGGCACCAGATACTGGTGCGCTTCATAGGCATAACGGAGAGGAAAACGCGTCTCCTCCTAAACCGCTTCACGCTGCAGGGCGCAGTCCCAGAACCACTAAGAGTAGCACGCATACTTTCAAGAAGCATCCTGAGAAGTGGACTGATACCGGAGGCCACACCAATCCAGAGAGAGGAAACGAAAAAACTGTGATGTAAAAAGAGGACACATCGGCTTAAGTATTTAAGCATCACAGGTCAACGAGGTCTTCGACCGGGCTTTTGTTAAGGTCTAGGCCAAGCCTGCGTGGCTCGACTCCCATTGCAAGGCCTACAAGCTGAGTCAGGTAGAAGACTGGGAGTGAAACTTCCGAGCTCTTCATTATTTGCATTATTGCGTCTTGTTTAGCGTCATAATTCATTTGGCAGGCGGGGCAGGATGTAGCCATCGCATTGAAACCCCTAGCCTTAACTGCTTTAAGCTTCCAGCCGCAGAGGCGGGCTACAAGCTCCGGCTCAACAACGTTTGCCCCTGCTCCGCAGCATTCAAGCCTTTCAGGGTAGTCGCTGGTCTTAGCTCCTATGGCTTCAAGTATCGCCTCCATCTTGGTTGGGCTCTCGGCATCGTCGACTCGAGGGTAATCAGTAGGCCTGAGAATGTGGCATCCATAATGACATGCTACCTTGAAGCCAAGTGGCTTCACTACAAACTTCTTAAGCTTCTCTAGTCCTATTTCGTCATGTAACACCTCAATTGTATGCAGGATCCTAACAGGATTACCCGAGTCGAAGCGCAATTCTTCGTCTTTGAGTAGTTCATTAACCCAGTTAATCATTTCATCACGTTCCATTAAAAGATGCTGTGCTTCACAGAGAGAAATATGACACCCGTTGCATGGAACAAACAAGGGGCGCCCAAACCTCTGAGCCTCAGCCAAGATGCGGCTCGCAAGGTAAAGCCAAACCTTGCTGTTAACTTGCATTAAAGGATAACCACAGCATGCGTTCCATCCCAGCTCGGAAAGCTCGACGCCAAGCCGGGGGAAAACCTCGCGCACAGAGATCTCGTATCCGTACTCGACTGTTGCAATCATGCAGCCCCAAAAAACAGTATACTTCATTTTTCCTCGACCTCCAGCAAGTTAGATGCTATCTTTTTCAAGTTCAGCCTAAAGGCCTCCATATTAGCCGGCTTCCCCAGCTCGGGGAGGCCGAGAGTATTCCTTGAGACGAAGTCAAAGTCCTTGTTCATAACCTCTTGTGGCTGCTGTATGGTGGCGTAGCGTACCACGTTCTCGAGCATGACCATGTAGCCCTTCGGCGGAGCAGAGCCATGCGCCACGAGCAGGTTTCTAAGGGCGAGGATCAGCATTGCCGGTCTAGCTTCCTGCGGACATCTGGCGTCACATTTAAGGCACTGGCAACATGACCACAGTCCTCTTTCAATCTCGTTAAGAAGGCCAAGCCTGAATAGCTGGATGATGCTGTGGGGAACGCAGCCTGCCTCGACCATGACGCAGCCCGACGAGCAGCGAGCACAGCTGTAACACACTGACGGGGTAAGTGTTGCAACGGATTCTCTCAGTTTTTCTAGCAATCTGTCGGTTTCATTAAGCTTTAGCACAATTACACCTCCCATATGCCTTCCCTGAGGGGGTTTGGACCCAGTTTTTTGAGTTCCTCCACGAACTCTTTGACTATCCGTGTGAATCTTTCGCCTTCAGAAGCTGATACCCAGTCAATCTTAACTCTTTCCGGCTCCAATCCCAGTTGCTTAAGCATCTCCTTCAGAAGAATAATCCTGCGCTTAGCCCTATGGTTGCCGTTGATATAATGGCAGTCGCCCGGGTGGCAGCCTGAAACAAGGACGCCGTCAGCTCCGCTTTTGAGGGCGTAAAGAACGTGCACCGGGTCAATTCTACTACTGCACATAACTCTTATCACTCTGATGTTTGCAGGGTACTCTATCCTACTCATGCCCGCTAGGTCTGCACCCGCGTAACTGCACCAGTTGCAGAGGAAAGCGATTATGAGCGGCTCATACTCCGTTATTCATCCCTCCGTTAAGGCGTCTATTTGGGCTAGGATCTGTTTTTCAGTGAAGCCCTTCATTTCGATGGCGTTGCTGGGACAGGCGGCGACACACGACCCGCAACCTTGGCAGAGGACATCTACTATTTTAGCTCTTCTTCGTCCTCCGTATTCCGTTAACTGTATCGCCCTATAGGGGCATATGCCAATGCAGATTTCGCATCCAGAGCAGACTTCAGGATTTATGGTGGCCGTCAGGGGGTCGACGGCAACCTTTCCTTTGGAGAGAAGGGTTATCGCTTTAGTTGCCGCAGCGCTAGCATGAGCTACAGTTTCAGCTATGTCCTTTGGGCTGTGGCAACAACCTGCAAAAAATATTCCCCGCGTGCTTGCTTCAACAGGCTGAAGCTTCGGGTGGGCTTCCAAGAAGAAGCCTTCGGGGCTTAGCGATACGTTCAGCATTTTTTGGAGTCTCTCTACGTCCTCCGCTGGTTCCAGTCCTGTCTGGAGCACAACCATGTCGACCTTTAGTTCGATCATATGACAGGTTGCCTGGTCGAAGACTTTGAACATAAGCTTCCCGTCTGAGTCCTCAAATAACTCGGATGGCACGCCGTGTATGAATCGCACGCCCATTTCCCTTAGCTTCCTGTAGAATTCTTCATAGCCTTTTCCAGCTGTTCTCATGTCTATGTGGCAAACGTAGACTTCGGTATCTGGATCATCCTCCTTGATGAGGAAAGCCTGTTTAAGTGTGGCCATGCATCCTATCCTGCAGCACCAACTATTGTACTTCAAGTCTCTTGAGCCGACACATTGTATGAACGCTATGCTTTTCGGCTTCTCGCCTGAAGCTGTCAGAACTGCCCCCCCAGTTGGTCCTGAAGCATTCGACAGTCTTTCGAGTTCCAGCCCGGTGATGACGTTCCTGTACTTGCCGTATCCAAGGGAGGGTATCCTCCTTGCGTCGAACGTTTTGAATCCGGCGGCAACTATTATGGCTCCAACTTTCACTTTTACCTCTTCGTCCTTCTGGTCGAAGTTTATTGCTCCGCGCGGACACGCCTCAACGCATAGCTTGCAGCGCCCATACTTCATGTAGAGACAGCTGGCAGGATCTATGGTGTACTTGAGGGGGACTGCTTGAGGAAACGGCACATATATCGCCTTTCTCTTGCTGAGGCCCACATCGAACTCGTTTGGAACTTTTCTGGGGCAAGCATCCGCGCAGGCGCCGCACCCAGCGCAGAGCTCCTCATCAACGTAGCGTGCCTTCTTGAGTATGGTTACCTCAAAGTTACCGACGTAGCCTTCAACTTTCACAACTTCACTGTAGGCTAGGAGGGTTATGTTTGGATGATTTGCAACGTCAACCATTCTCGGGGTCAGAATGCATGCGGAGCAATCGATGGTCGGGAAAGTTTTGTTGAGCTGCGCCATATGTCCTCCTATGCTGGGAGATTTCTCGACAAGGTAGACCTTTAATCCGGCCTCAGCTAAGTCCAAGGCGGCCTGTATGCCTGCCACTCCTCCCCCTATCACGAGAACAGACTTTTCAACCATCAACTCCCTTTTCTCCAATGGCTCGAGAAGCTTAGCTTTAGCTACAGCGGCCCTAACGAGAGCCTTCGCCTTCTCCGTGGCCTTCTCTCTCTCCCTGAAGTGAGGCCATGAAGCTTGCTCCCTTATGTTTGCTATCTCCAAGAGGTAAGGGTTCAGTCCAGCTGACTCAAGTGTTTTCCTGAAGGTGTTTTCATGCATCTTCGGAGAACATGCTGCTATGACGACTCGGTTTAAGCCATGCTTCTCTATGTCTTCCCTTATTGTGTTCTGCCCCGGATCAGAGCATGTGTACATAATGTCTCTCGCCACGACGACATCCGGGAGAGTGGCGGCGTACTTGGCCACCTCCTCGGCATCTATAACCCCGGCAATATTGGTGCCGCAGTGACAAACATAAACACCTATACGTGCCTTCACGCACCTGCCTCCACGATTATATTCCCGCTCAAGCAAACAAAAAAAGCCAAGTAGTATATATAATAAACGGAGTGCGGGTTTACGGATCTTTTTTAAATCTCTGCTTCCGGAAAAGTATATTTTAAGCGATGTTTATTGTTTAAACGTTAAATCGGTTGGGAGGATGTCTCAGGACATGTTAGGTCGAGACGATATCTGTCGGTTTCTGGCAAGCGTCGTTGGAGAGGATGATGTGAGCGTTAACGTCGCCGACCTCTACGCTTACAGCATGGATGCCTCGATGAGGATGAGCATGCCGGTTGCCGTCGCGAGGCCAGAAAACAGAGAGGAGGTTGCCGAGATACTTAAGTGGGCTGACGAGAACAGGGTTCCAATATGTCCTAGAGGAGCCGGTACAAGCTTGAGTGGGCAGGCTGTGCCTGTTAAGGGAGCAGTAGTCCTAGACATGTGCAAGATGGACAAGATAAAGGAGATAGATCTCGAGGACAGGGTTGCGGTGGTTGAGCCTGGCGTGATCTATGACGATCTTAACAGGGAGCTGGGAAAACTTGGGTACGTTTTCCCGCCGGACCCCGGCTCCGCCATAGCCTGCACGGTTGGAGGCATGGTTGCCAACAACGCCAGCGGTATTAGGGCGCTAAAGTATGGGGCGACCGTCGACCACGTGCTCGGGCTAGAAGTAGTCCTGCCGGGGGGGGAAATAATCAAGGTTGGAGGGAGAGTCTGGAAGTCGTCTTCAGGGTTAAACCTGACGAAGCTGTTTGTTGGTTCTGAGGGGGCGCTAGGTATCTTCACCGAGATAATATTGAAGATCACACCTAAGCCCCGCCACCATGGGTTAACCATTCCGGTCTTTCAGAAGTTGGAGCAAGCGCTGGAGACGACTGTCGAGATAATGAGGCGAGGAATTCTTCCTTCGGCGATGGAACTTATCGACGATATATGCATAATGATCATAAACAACGTGCTTGAGGAGAAGCTTCCTATGGGCGAGGCGTTGCTTTTCATTGAAAACGATGGTTATAGCAAGGTAACAGTTGAGGAGGAAAGCAGAGTGGTTAGGAAAATATGCGAGGAGAATGGTGCCCAGAAGATCATATACACAACTGATGCTGGCAGGATCGAGGAGCTTATGAGGCTGCGTCATACGCTCGCCAACATGCTATCCAAGCTTAGGGGCGAAAACATACCCCTCAACAACGTGCAGGACTTCGCAGTTCCGATAGGAAGTATACCTGAGGCTGTCCGGGAGCTGAAGGCTGTGGCGCAGAGCCATGGTCGGCTTATGGCGATATTCGGACACATAGGTGACGGCAACATACACATTGGAACAGCAATCAACCCTTGGAGGGAAGAGGATAGGAAGGCTGGAGCAGAATTCGCTAGGAAACTCGCAGATATAGTGGTCAAAAAGTACGGTGGAACGCTGTCAGCTGAACATGGACTAGGCGTTACCAAGGCGAGCCTAGTGGAGCTGGAGCACGGTGACACACTCGAGTACATGAGGGCAATAAAGAGGGTTTTTGACCCGCACGGCATAATGAACCCTGGAGTCATGGGGCTCCTCGAAGTCCCTAGAGACGAGTTCGTCTACATGCCGACAAGGGTGGTGGCCTAAAATTGGAGGAGCTGGAGAAGTTTAAGACGCAAATAGCGATGTGCAACATTTGTGCTTGGTGCAGGGCGAAGTGCCCGGTTTACGGCATCACTAAGTGGGAATCTGAGGGGCCAAGAGGGAGGATGATTCTTCTCAGAGGAGTTGTTTATGGCTTGCTCGAGCCAACACCCGATGTCGTCGAAAAGATTTACGAGTGCACCTCGTGCGCCATGTGCAACATTAACTGCGACGCCGAAATTTCCCCTCTAGACGTGATGCTTGGTGCTAGGAGAGCCTTCTCAAAGGCAGGTGTAGCACCGCCCTCACCAAACAAGAAGATGGATTCACGTATTGTAAGAGACAAAAACCCGTATGGAGCCTCTCAAAAGGAAAGGTTCCAGTGGTTAAACGACCCTCTGCCTGAAAGAAGCGACAACGTGCTATTTGTTGGCTGCGTCAATGCCTTCAGGCACCCTGAAACAATGAAGAGGGCGGTTTCAATTCTCAGGGCTGCCGGCTACGAGTTCACCGTGCTAAAGGATGAAGTGTGCTGCGGGATGCACCCGTACTGGGATGGCCAAACAGAGCTGGCGAAACAGCTGGCGGAACGGAACGCGGCGCTCTTTGACAAGGCTGGCGCCTCAACGATAGTCACGCCCTGCGCAGGCTGCTACTCGACATTTCTGAGATCTTACCCGGAGCTTGTGGGAAACTTCGGCTTCAAAATTAGACACCTTTCAGAGGTTATCAGGGATATAGCTAAGGAGGGGGGAATCGAGCTGAGAAGAGAAGGAACTGTCAAGGTGACATACCACGACCCATGCCACCTTGGAAGACACTGCAACTTCTATGATCCGCCTAGAGAGCTAATCAAGCTTATCCCCGGCGTCGAGCTGGCAGAGATGGAGAAGAGCAGGGCTGAAGCCAACTGCTGCGGTGGCGGAGGAGGCCTCTTCACTTTGAAGCCGGAGCTCTCGGTACGAATAGCCGAGAAGAGAGTAAGGGAAGCTGAAGCCACAGGAGCGAAATATTTGGTTACAGTGTGTCCGCTATGTAGGACGAACCTCGACTTAGCTTCCAAGAGGCTTGAGTCGCAACTTAGAGTCTGCGATGTAGTTGACCTAGTTGCCAGCCGCCTCAAGACGGCTGGAGGAGAGTAGCCCTTCATGAAGTCAGTCAAAGCGATAATTTTCGACTTGGACGGAACCCTTGTAAAGATTCCCTCAACAAATTTTTTCGACGACCTTCTAGTCAGAGCTCTGGAGAAAGTAGGGATCCCTGTTCCCCCAGCCAGTGAGCGCGTAAAATTATGGATCAGCGGCCAGAGACATGAGGAGCTTTTGAAGAGCTGGGGGGTAGGAGACTCCTATGTCTTCTGGAAAGTTTTCGACGAACTGGACTATGAAACTAGGAAAAACATGATAGAGCTCGGCGTCATACACCCCTACGAGGATGTCTCATGCCTCGAAGAGCTCAGCCTTAATGTTCCTTTAGGCATAGTCACAAACACGTCTCCCAGAGTTACTTTTCTCGAGGTGGAATCCTTCAACCTTCAAAGGTTCTTCAGCGTCGTAGTGGCACTTGGAACAGAAAGGCAGAGCGAAGCTAAGCCTGAAGCGACGGGTGTGCTTGAAGCGTTCAAGGCACTCGGATGCCACCCCTCGGAAGGACTCATAGTGGGAGACAGCGACGCGGACGTCATAGCTGGCAAAAAAGCTGGGTCAAAAGTAGTCGTGGTGAAACGCCCGCACGTAAAGCTGAAAAACAAACCACACATGTATGTTGAAACACTACACGAACTCAGACAGCTATTACCTGACAAGCAGTACATGAACATTAACGGTAAAATCCCAAACAAAAAACCAACCCTAAGAGGAAATGAAAACTCAGAACAAGTATAATGTGAACGTATAAAGTGGACTAAGACACGTTAAAGTATTAGCAACCTTAAAACGTTCCCTCTTTTGTATGAGTGCTTAGTAGCTGGGTGCTCACCTTCACGAAACAAAAACAGTTCCTCATGGAATTGAAAGAAGACAATCTTCTTGGAGTTTGATGATTATTGTTTCCATTTTTTGGGGTCGAAAAGTTTAACTTTGATTTTTTTGTATGTTTCTACACGATTTTTGATGGTTTTCTTTTCTTGGAGGGCAGGAATTGGTCGAGAAGAAGGTTGAGTATAAGCCCCTCAGCGTGAAGACTCTTCTAACTCTTATTAAGAATACATCTGAGCTGACTGTTGACTTAGCTTACTCGGCTGTTCTCTTCAATGACGCTGAGCTCAGGGAAGAGGTGCTTGAACTTGAAGAGTATGTAGACTACTTGATTTATCTTCTTTTCATGACTGCGTCGTTTGCTGTGAGAGATAAGGAGGACGCTGAGAGGATGGCGGGGATTATGAAGCTTGCGATGGCGGCGAACAGGATTTCTGATGCTGCAGGGGATATAGCATCGACGATAGTTAGAGGGGAGGGGCTCAAAATACTGGCACAGGCATTCAGCAAAACCGAGGAAAGAATAATGCGTGTCGTGATAAACAAAAACTCGCTTCTCTGCAACAAAAGAATAGATAGCTTAAGGGGGCAACTTGGAATAGATGTAATAGTCATTAGAAGGAAGGGTAAACTTCTTGTTAATCCTAAAGAAAGGACCAAGCTGGTGGCAGGTGACATAGTAATAGTCCGAGGCACCGACAAGAGTCTCCAAGAATTCAAAAGGATAGCGGAGGAAAACGTTTGATGAAAAATGATGAAGTGGCAGAAATAGAGAGAATGCTCATTGAAATGAAGAACACGTCGGAGCTCATGCTTGACCTCGCGTACTCGGCTTTCCTATTTAACAATAAGGAAATAGCTGAAGAAGTCATGGAGTTAGAAGAGCTCTTCGACAAGTTTCATGTAAACTTTGAACTCAAAGTCCTAGACGCGGATGATGAAGCCATAAACCCTGAAGCTAAACTCGCACTTATACGCATAGGGCTCGCAGCGGAAAACATCGCGGATGCAGCGGCTGAGATAGCTGACGCTGTGTTGAGGGGGGTTGAGCCTCATCCGATTCTAAAAATGGTTATGGAGGAGGCGGACGAGACAATAGTAAGGACGTGCATCGGGGCTGGCTCGGAGCTTGAGGGGAAGACCATAGGGGAGATAGCCATAGATGACAGGCTGGGGATGAGGATAATAGCTGTCAGGAGAAAGGGCAAATGGGTCTACTCCCCGTCAGATTCCTACACGCTCGAGAGGGGGGACATAATAATAGCCAAAGGGTACATACAAGGAAAGGACTTCTTGTTGGAAATGGCGAAGGGGGAGAGGTGTGAGGCGACATAGCATGGACGACATTAGCTTCTTCGGAGAAAAAACATGTCAGTGCTGCGGTAGCTGTTGGAAGCCTAAGGTTTTGGGGGGACGTTCCTCACCATCACTACAGGGTTTTCGCATATCACTTCAAAGTTAAACCGCTTATACCAGTCGATTAAGTAATTGAAGGTTTCAACGATTATTGTGTATTCCGAATGGTCGTCGACTATTCTGGCTAGTAGGAGGCTTCCGATGCCCCTTCATCGATGGTCTCTGTTCACGTTTATGAACTTGATCTCCGCCCAGCCTTCGCCACTTACGACGCGGGCATAGGCTACGACGCCGACTCCGTAGTCGTCATAAATCCTGTACTCGAAAACGGATCCGTCAGTGCTACATTCAATATTGCTCAATGAAAACATCTCCCGTAAGTAGATGGGTTAACAAGCTACGGCTGGAATATAACGTTTATGGTTAAAGTTCACTTTCTGAAATGAAAAATTAGACAGAAAAGTGTAAAACGCGGACGGATAACACGAAACACCATAAGTTTTAATAACCGCC
>JAHLWX010000059.1 GCA_019057675.1 Candidatus Jordarchaeum sp. LHC_1308 | reverse complement strand
TGTACTTGGGCTTGACGTCCTTCCCAAGTTTCTCGTTGAGTATCCTGACTATCTCGTTGAACGAAGTATCCCTTCCTGTGCCTACGTTGAACACGTCGAACTCTATGTCTGACTCCGTCGCGAGCAACGCCGCCTCCACGGCGTCCTTAACGTAGACGAAGTCGCGCGTCTGAGTTCCATCGCCGAAGATCACTGGCGGCTTGTCCTTCATGATGCACCAGAGGAACTGCGTAATATTGTTGGCGTACTGTCCCTTGTACTCCTCCCTTGGGCCGTATATGCTGAAGTGTCTAAGCGTGACCACCTTTAGCCCGTAGAGCTTATGGTACAACTCGGCGAGCCTCTCGATAGCTATCCTAGCCTCCGTGTAGAAGTCTGTGACTAGAGGGACTGCGTCCTCTCTCCAGGGAGTGGGGAGACCATTGTAGAGGCTTGAGGTGGAGCAGAGGACGACGCGGGAGCCGCATTCTTTGGCAAACTCGAACACGGCTATGGCGTCACCTATAGCCTCGGCAACCCGCCTCCTGTCCTCCTTATACATCGGAGAAGAGGAGTAGATCCCATAATGAAGGATGAAGTCCATCTTTGGGAGGCCGAGGGACGGGATCTCCCCGGCGCTACGCTTGAAAAGCTTGATGGAGTCCAGCACGCCCTCCAAGTTTTTCTCGTTGCCGGTGTGCATGCTGTCCACGACGTACGTTTTGAGCCCCCTTTCAACAAGCTCAAAAACAATGTTAGAGCCAATGAATCCGGCGCCGCCGGTAACCAGAACCTTCACGGAGACGACCCCCATATGAATTAAAAACCCGCAACAGACAAACACAAGGTAACTCTAAGCGGTAAGTTAAAAACCTTTTGCGAAAATCCACATGAAAAGCTTCAGAGTTAACCGATCTAAAAGGGAGATACATTACTGAACCATTATCAACAAAAATAAAAATAAGTGTTTTTCCATGGTATGAGCCAGAGGTTGCCCTTCATCATTGTCGAGTGGTGAAATACTTTGAGGGTTGCGATAATAGGGTCGGGTGTTGTGGGTAGAGCTACGGGTATTGGGCTTCAGGTGCATGGTAACGAAGTCGTGTTTTATGATGTTGACCAAGAGAAGTGTGACTACTTGAGGGAGAAAGGATTTAGCATTGCTAAGAGTATTGATGAAGCTGTCTCCCATTCCGATGCTTCTTTCATATGTGTTCAAACCCCTTATAATGATGGTGGGGTTGACCTTACTTACTTGATGAATGCCGTTGTGGACGTCGCTAGGGCTCTGAGGGAGGGGTGCTACCATGTTGTCGCTGTGAGGAGTACTGTTCCACCTTATACTACGAGGAAAGTCGTTGTTCCCTTGCTTTACGAGCATTCCGGTCTTAAGGTGGGCGTTGACTTCGGAGTGTGTTTTAACCCTGAGTTTCTCAGGGAGACAAGCGCCCTACAAGACTTCCTACATCCGAGCAGGGTTGTGATAGGGGAGGTCGATAGAAGAGCGGGTGACGTCTTGGAGGAGCTTTATAGGCCCTTCGGGGCGCCGATAATCAGGACTAGCCCCGAGGTTGCGGAAATGATAAAGTATGTGACGAATGCCTTCCTAGCCACGAAGATATCCTTCTTCAACGAGGTGTACTTGCTGTGTGTTGAGCTCGGTTTAGACCCGGACTTTGTGGCGGAGACCGCCGCCTTAGACCCACGCATAGGCACATATGGTATATATGGCGGCAAGCCTTTCAGTGGAAGGTGCCTGCCTAAAGATTTAAAGGCGTTCATACGGTTTTTTAAGGAGAGGAACGTTGAGCCGACATTGCTGAGTGCAGTGTTGGCAGTCAACGAGAAAATGGAGAAAATGTCGGAAGCATCAAAAAGGGAGAATCATGAGGAGAGATTTTTACGGTGAATGGTACTTCGAGGAGAAGTATAAGTATGGAAGGAAGAGGGAGGCTATTCAGAGGCACTACCTGAGCATGCTGTCTTGGGCTGACCGCAACGTGGGGGGAGAGGTTTTCGAGGGGAAGGGTAAAAGGGCTCTTGACGTAGGATGTGCCTATGGATTTGTCGTCGAGCTACTCTCAAAACTCGGCTACGATGCTGTTGGAGTGGACATATCAAATTACGCCGTCGAGATGGGGAGGAAAGATGGGCTTATTGAGGCGGACGCAGAGCAGCTCCCGTTCATGGAGGAGTCGTTCGACTTGGTGACCTGCTTCGCCGTCCTTGAACACCTCCCCGAGCCTGAAATGGCGCTACGGGAAGCATATAGGGTGATGAGGCCGGGAGGGGTGCTGGTGGCAACGACGCCTAACACTAACGCGGCGGCAACAGTCCTAATTCATATCTTAGCCCGTGAACCGATGGAAACCCACCTCTCAGCTAAGCCGCCAAGCGAGTGGATTAGAACGATGAAGGGCGCTGGGTTTAAGGGTGTGAAGATGAGGCCGTTTCTCCTACTACCAGTGCCACCAACGCTCCTTCAAAGGTATTTTGTGTTGGAAGCTCCCCCGAGCCTAGCAAGCCACATAGAAATACTAGCCGTGAAAAAATGAGGGATTGATATGTCAAAGTTCTCCGTGATCATTCCAGCCATAAATGAGGAAAAATATATCGGACTGACTCTTAAGTCCATAGCTAAGCAGACGTTTAAGGACGTTGAAACCATAGTGGTGGTTGATGACAGAACGCGGGACGCTACGGCAGAAATAGCTGAACGGGAGGGGGCAAGGGTGATCTTCTGCGACAAGCACACGGTAAGTGACGGAAGACATATGGGGGCCATGCACGCTAAGGGGGAAATACTCGTCTTCACAGACGCGGACACGCTCATCCCACCAGACTTCCTCGAGAAGGTTGAAGAGGAATTCCGAAACGGCGACGTGGTGGCTCTAAGCGGCCTAGCGGTCCCTTACGATGCCCCCCTGATAGGTAAAATAGAGTACTTCGTATGGTCACTGGGAAGATACGTGTTAAACCGCTTAGGGATGTTCTTCCCACCCGGCTACTTCACCGTCGTGAGGAGGGACGCATACTTCAAGGCCGGAGGCTACCTTGGAGTCGAAATGCCATGCCAAATTTCGCTGGATGGAAGGGACGGAATATTCGGACTCGAACTGGTCAAAAGGATTAGAGGGAAAACTGTTTACAGCCTAAACATTCCAGTGTTCCCCTCCTCTAGAAGAATGCACAAGCTCGGCTTCCTAAAGTTCAACCTGTACTATGCCTACATACTCAACCACTTGTTCCCCTCAGTCAAATTTTTCGAGAAACTGGCGCAATTCAAAGAAAGAATCAAGTAAGGCTGGCTCTCCCAACTATCAGTATCCCGTCGAACTGGAATAGGACGGTATAGTTGCCTGAGGCAAGCAGCCCCGTAACCAGCTCGCTCGGCGCCAGCAGGTCGTAAAACATCCTCAGCCCACCGGAACCGCTCAGGTAGTACCATGGCGAGAACGTGTCGACCACCACGACGTCGTAGTGATCAGCCGGCATAAAAGTGTAATGGCCTAAGTAAAGGTCAAGGGTTGGGGTTAAGTGAGGAAACAGGTCGTTTTGTGTTGAAACGGAGAAGCATGGCGGAATAGACGACGCTACCATGTGGATAATATGATCCCTAGGAGTTGCGCCCTCAACGAGCCATACAGGGCTCCAAGCGTAAAAGCCGGCTAAACTGCAGCTTAACATTAGGAGGGCGAGGCAGAAGGAGACCCTGCCCTCGGCGTATGCCGCCTTCACCAAGCGGAGGGCGGGGCTAATTTTTGGGGCAACTATCCGCGTGAGACTCGTAAGGTTTTTCACGCCGTAAACTGACGCCGAAAACATGAATGGAACAAGGATAGCCGGGTACTGGTATCCCACGGCAACATAATGAGTCGGCGTAATGGATGCAGCGTTGAGGAGGATCCATGGGGCAGCAGGTAGCAGCGCTGCTGGACTCATCAGAGGCAGGAAGGCGAAGGGGGAAAAAAGCTCGAAGAAGTAGATGGTCTTCATGTATGGCTCGATGAGGGCGAGGACTAGTAGTGCTTGGTCTGTGAGGTATTTCCCGTATAGGAGCTTCAGGAGGAAGAGCTTGGATGAGGTGGGTGTGAAGGCTGCTTGAAGGCTGCCAACAGGGTTTGTTAAAAAGCTCTTTACAACTCCACTTATCCCGACGCCTAGGTAGCTCCAAGAGAAGGCGTGCCTATCGGCGGAGGCGATCGGTGGGAAGAGCTGCGACGAGAAGGCAAACCATCCTGCGCCGAGAAACACCATTAATACGGCGAAGAGAAGGCGGCGGCTCGAGAATGCATTCCTAAGTTTGAGCTTCGCGAGGAGACGCCATGGAATCTCTTTTCTGTAAGCCCACGCGGCGTAGACCCCGATGGCGGCGACTGTGAAGGCGGCGACCTCTTTGCACGCTAAGGCTAGAACAATGCAGAAGGCGGACTTAATGAGGCGCCCACGCTCCATGAAGAGCAGGGAGGAGAGGAATAGAAGGGGGAAGAAGCAGTCGGGGTGAAAATCGTATAGGTTTACTCCGTGAATGGACGGATTCGCAAGGTAACACATCGATAGGAGGAAGGCGAGGAAATTGGATTTAAGCACGTCACGCGAAAGGAGGAAGGCGGGTACCGCTGCGAAGCCAAGCGCAAAGGACTGGATGACAAGGAGAAGGAGGGGGGTCTGTGCAAACGAGTATAACGGAAGAAGCAGGAAGAGGATGGGGTCGAAGTGAAACTGGAAGTGGCTCCCGAACTCGACAGAGTCGTAGAATAGGAGACCGAAGTTCAGGGAAGAGTAGAGGGCTTGATTAAAAATTCCGAGGTCGCCTGCAAGCGTCCTAAACGAAAAATGGTTCATATAAGAAAGGAACGAAAATACGGCGGAGTAAAGCGTTGAAGCTAGAACAATCAAGACGAGCATGCGCCTTTCCAAGGACAGCCACAAAGACAAGCAGGCACCCTCCCAAAGGGCTTCCGAAGGTTTAGGATGCGAGAAAGATTTAAAATTTTTGTAAAACTGATGATGGGCGGCGAAGAACAAAAAAACATTGGTTGAGGAAGCTTTAAGCCTGAAGATGAATAGCCGGGTTACTTGTCGTGGGGTGGGAGGAGAGTTTCAGTTTTAAGGTGCTTGTCCACGTTGTCGAGCAGGAGAAGAAGGGCGGCGAAGAAGGAAACCAGTAATAGTATGCTGACGAGTATACCTCCATTAGCGCATAGAGGATTAAAGAATGAGGGGGAGGGTGTGAACATTAATGTCTGGGATATCCCAGAGGCGACATAAGGTAGGGTTTCACGTAGTATCCATGACGCGAGTGTTGAAGCGGTTACTAGGGGCACTAAGATGAAGACAACTGTCACTTTCAGACCTAGACGCGTGGCGGGATGCCTGTACCCTAGTAGGATGGGCTTGGTAACCGTTAGGAGGAAGGCGGGAAGCAGGAGGCATGGAACCAAGAAAGCGATTACCAGTCTAGGGATTGCGGGGTATGTTAATTCCTCGAGCGGGTAGGCGGGCAGAATCGGGTACTGCGACCAGAGAACGCCATTCACATTTAACGGAAGCGAAACAATAACGAGGAAAAATATTATGATTAAGGGAGTCGTGAGGCGATTATTCGGGATCATTTCGGCGACTAGTGAAATCTGCCTGCTGAATGGGGCGACGCTTTTTTCGAAGAGAAGGTTTACCAGTATCGCCAAACACACCGCGGAAAATATTAGACCGACCGCTGGAATAAACGTCGAGGACGCCGCGTAGTTCCAGTACTTTCCATTAACATAGTAGAAGATGCTGTCAACAAGGAAGTAATTGCAGAGGGGTATGAAATTAAAGAGAAGCAGAAGGTTCCTCTCAATCGCACCATCACTATAGAGTAGAAGGAGGAAGGGCAGCGCCCAGAGAACGTAGTGGGGGGACACTTTACCCATAGATAGGAACGCGGACAGGAAAGCAGCCGAGAAGTAGGCTCCAAGAAGCGTCCTTTTTCTACTATACTTTAACCTGAATACCCCCTTAAAGTGGGCGAAGTAAGCCACGCAGAGAAACACCGGGCCAAAAGTAGCAACACTCATGGTGAAGGACATGGACGGAATATTCGTTAAGCCGCACCTTACCAGAAAGCTATAGTATGTCATATTCGGGTTTAAGAAGAGAAACACTGCATTCGGATTTACTATTGCTTCAGGCCCTGCGTCGTATCCTGTGACGGGTAGTATCCGTACGAGTGATGGGTTGAAAATGAGCAGGTGGAGGTGTGGTTCGTAGTAGAAGAGTCCTAGGGGAAGGAGAGTAAGGGTCGCAAAGAAGAGGAAGGATGACGTGAACTTCAGGAGTTTCTTCCAGTCGCCCCACATGAAAAGTATAGCTACAGGAAGTAGGACAGCGCCCTGGTACTTTGTGCCGAAGCTTAAGGCTAGCCAGAGCCCTCCCAGAACATGCCGCTCCTTCAGCAGGTGGTAGAATCCTAAAACTGAGAAGAAGACTGAGATGGATTCAAAGTTCCCGTGGACGCAACTGGTGAAAATCGAGAGGGGGTTAAGCCAGTAAGCCAAGCTTAAAGGCAAGGCATGCCTGTCGCCCCCCTCCTCCTTTAACATGCGGAAAATCAGGTATGCGACGCCGAGGTCGGAAATGTTAAATGGTAATTTAAGGAAGAACTTCTCGGAGAGAGAAAAGCCTTGCCCGAAGACGAAGAACGTGTCACTTATCAGGTCAGCGGGGAAGTATGACGCTAAGAGAATCAGGAAGTAGACTGCCGGGTAAACCCAGTCGTAGAAAAGCATTAAGGTGCCGTCATGGTAATATGCCCTCGCAGCGGAGAGGAAGAAGCCCACGTCAAAGTCGTGTGCGAAAAATACAGAGATCACTAAGCGTAATGCCAACCCCGCCAAAACATATCGGTTCGCTAAGAATTCAGCTATGCGAGGCGAAGCCAATAAAACACACCTCTAACACCAACAAAGGTAAAAGCGCTCTAAAATAAAAAGTTCTCCCTCCGAGAAAATTCCTTTAAGGAGATAAAAAGCTAAAAAAGGGGAGTCATCTACTTTCCTAGTTATGAGAAAGAAAAAGAGGGGCAAGAAACGAGGATCCTCTTAAGAAGCTAAGCGCAACTAAGATGTAGCCACCCATTCGAGTTCCACGTGCCAATCTGAGATCAGTTCGAAAGCCACAAACACCTCTTAGGAAGAAAACACACCAAAGTAGAACATGAGCCTGTTGAAAGAGAAGATGTCATTAATTGCAACTTCCACAGCCATTTGCTAATTTATACAATGCAAGTTTCATACGGTGAGCCGCAGCTTGTCCATATTTCCCAAATTACATTTACTCATATATTTTGACCTCCTTTTTACCTCTTAGCAACCATCACTAGTTAGGAAGATGAAACATATTTAAGGAGAGAAAAAGAGGGATAAATTTTAACTCTCCCCGCTTTTGAAGGAATTATGGTGGAAGACCCAGCTGTAGGACAAGTGAAGGAAGGTGGTTCCCATTAGGATCCTTGTATTTAACTGGCGGGATATTTTAAACCCTGAAGCTGGCGGCGCAGAAATCCACCTACACGAGATTTTCAAGAGAATAGTGCAGGAAGGGCATGAGGTAACCGTGGTCTCATCAAAATATAGTGGATGTAAAGGCTACGAGGAAGTGGATGGCGTAAAAATCCATAGAGTAGGAGGCAAGTTTCTTTACGGCATCGCAGCCCCCCTATATTACATTTTCAAGCTTAGAAATGATAGTTTAGACGTAGTGGTTGACGACATAAGTAAGGCTCCACTCTTCACCCCCTTCTACGTTAAGAAGCCGCTCATCGCCATAATTCACCACTTACACGATAAAACCTTTTTCAGGGAGCTCCCTTTCCCCCTCGCCCTACCCCTCTACCTCCTCGAAAAGTTAATCCCGTTGACATATAGAAAAACGCCGTTCATAACCGTGTCAGAGAGTACGAAGATAGAGCTTGTCAACCACCACCTCCCAAGAGAGCAGGTAGCAGTCATTCACAACGGTATAAACTCGTACTTCTCCACGGGTAAAAAGGCAGAGAAGCCTCTAGTAGTGTATGTGGGCAGGGTTAAAAGGTACAAGCAAGTCGACCATCTGGTCAGATCCTTTAAAATAGTTAAGGAAGAGATCCCGGACGCCGAGCTCGTAATAGCAGGTAAAGGCGATGCGCATGATGACATACTAATGCTAGCAGAGAAGCTAGGAGTCAAGATCACATGCCTTAAAGAGATAAGCGAAGAGGAAAAAGTTAGGCTACTACAGAGGGCGTGGGTTTATGTAGCAACCTCAATGAAGGAGGGATGGTGTATATCCGTGATAGAGGCAAACGCCTGCGGCACGCCGGTGGTAGCTTATAACACCCCTGGACTGCGGGACTCCGTAAAAGACGAAGAAACAGGATACCTAGTCCCGCACGGGGACATAGAAGAGCTAGCCCGCAAAATAGTTAAAATACTAACTAACCATGAGCTCAGACGGGAAATGGAAGAAAAAGCCATCAAATGGGCGAGTAAATTCAACTGGGACAAGTCAGCCCAGAAAACGCTGAAAGTCATAGAAAAAATGATAAGCTACTATTCATCACGAAAAAATATTCTCAGAGGTTTACTTAGTAACTAGTCGACGACACAAGCATAGCACTATTACTTGCTCTACATTAAAAAATTTTCAATCTGCATTATCTCCAAGATTCAACTTTTCTCAAGAAGCCAATCCCCCGGTAGCTCTCCCATCTTACTTATTCGAAAACGACGTGAATAGGCAAAAACACCAACTAGACCAGAGGTGGCCTACAATTCCTCGGAATATTAGACTCCCTAAAAACGGAGAGAACATGATTAGCACGTACGGTAACTTAAGAACGCTGACGGAGAGCAACAATATTCTCTCCCGTGACAGCTATGACTTTTGGAAATAATAAAAATCGAAATCATTAAATAGAACGAATGATTTTTTATCGGAATAAGTCTGAAAAAGATGGGGATTCGTAGGGTAAGAACATTAAAGTACTTCCAAGTGAAGAAAAGAATGAAAGGTGGTGTTTTGCAGGCTGAAACCTCGTTTAAAACGTTTATCAAGGACAGAAGAGTAATATTGGGGCTTGCGTTTCGCCTTGCTATAGCACCTTTCGTTTCTCACCAATATGACATGACAATTTTCGCTTCTATAGCTAGATTATTTTACATGCAAGGCGTTGCAGCATTTTTCATTAAATGGCCTTTCACCACTTACTTCCCCATATGGAGTTACCCCATTTTAAGCTATCTCCTTTTGATTGCTTCTTATTTTCCTGTACGTTTACTACCATGGGACGTTACAGTCTTCCACCAGAACGTTACAGTAGCTGAAGAGTTCTTTATAAAGTTCCCTTTAATCCTAAGCGATCTTATCACAGCTTATATTCTCTTTTTGTTTGCACATAAAAACGGAATAGAAAAATACGCTATGCCCCTAGCATTGGCATACTGGTTTAACCCTCTGACACTATATATAAGTGCCCTACATGGAACATTTAGTTCCGTCGAAAACATGCTAGCAATGGCAGCATTCTACCATTTCACCCGTGAGCGTTATGCTTTAGCATCAGTAGAACTGATGCTTGGAGCAGCAATAAAGTATCAAGTACTGCTACTACTACCACCATTGCTAGTAATTCTTTGGAGAAACAAAAAAAGAGAATTACCAGCATTTCTCATAATGGAAATAGTATTATTCACAGCCATTTTTGTTATCCCAAGAATGATACAACAAATTCCTTATCTCAACTTGTGGGTTTTTCAGCCAACAACCTCGAGGATCATAATTGAGCCAGGAGTGTTTGACATGAATTATTACTCGCTCTTAGCAAGAACAGAGCTAAGTCCCTACGTAGTAGATTATTGTTTAGGTTCTCTGAGTGTTATAGCGAGTTTGGGAGTATTTGCCGTTATTTTTACTGTGATAACATATTTAATGAGAAACGAGGGAGTCATTGAATTACCTTCACAGGTTGCCTATATCGTTGGAACATACATGGCATTCTACTTGTCCTATGGACAAATACATCACCACTACGCTTCTTGGGCTATTCCCTTCCTCTTACTGCTCTTGTCATACGGAAAAATTCAGCGAAACCTGTTCGTCATCTATAATGTTACCTCGATGATTCATGGATTCTTGCGAAACACCGTCTTTACCTATATAAATTGGGACTACTTCCCTTATGGAGAGAGCCCGGCAGGCACCACAGCGACAGGAATTTTATTCTCAATAATCTGCCTAATAGTACTCCAAGCCATTATGAAGGAGCAAATTCTAAAATACCGCGTGCCCTCCAAAATAGAGGACTTCTTCACGCATATTCCGCTGAAAACAAGACAACTAATGTTATATGCAACGCTGGCACTAACCTTCATAACAATAGTTACCATGTTAAACGTAAACGGAGTTTACTGGCATAGCGCACCCATCATGCCCTTCAGCCCCCAAGAGTTCAGATATCTCGAACTTCACGATTTCCTTCCAAGGGACAGAGAGTTGATTTTATTATATCTTGCGGTAACTCTAATCGTTCCACTACCGCTAGCACTAACTCTCCCAAAACAAGAGACAGAACAGTACAACATTGTAAGAGAGGCTAAGATAATGGTACCACTTATCTTGCTAGCATTAGTAGCTTTAGTGATCTTAACAATTTTAGTGCTAAACTCAACTCTAACATATGTCGGACTACTTAAACTAATCAACTATCTTATTTGCTTCCATGGATTTTCAACGTGGGACAAATTACTTCTTGAAGTCTTCTTAGTGTATGCTAATATGCCTCCTGGCGGTTTTCTAATGTTAGCTCACGGAGGAATGATGACAACATTACTAGGAGCGGTGATAACGATATTATTAGTTCTCACCATAACGCCGATAGTCAACGACAAAGAAGTTATTGTGAAAACAAGTAATGAAACATAAAGGAGAAAACGGAGCTGGCTCTTAATAAAAGCGACACCAACTCGAGCCTCACCGATCTCTCTGTTACTATCTAGATTTATTTAGTAACATAACTGGGCATTACTAACTTAAGATATTCTACAAAACTCTATGCTTCTCAACTGGAAACTTGCGCTGCGGAGGGTGCATTAATTGGGCGTTCTTGTAAAAACTGGGCGACTCTTTAAATCAGCGTTCTTGTTATCTCAACAAGGAGTTTTTAAACTTATAACGAGTTATCAAGCTTAACTCCTCAATGTGCTTCAGCTTCTCACTGTTTAGCACCAATGTTTCGACACCTATTAAGGATCCAGCCTGACTGCCCTAACAAGCCTTCCAACCCAACCTTGAGAGCCAAAATCCTAAATGCAGCGTAGCTCTCAGCTACCCTCTTAACAACCTCCTAACAAAGCATCCTAATTAATCTTCATAGGCTTCTCGGCAATAGACCCCACTAAATATTTACCACCAGCCACCACGCGCATCGATAAATTAAAAGCAAAATCTCAC
>JAHLWX010000058.1 GCA_019057675.1 Candidatus Jordarchaeum sp. LHC_1308 | reverse complement strand
AGACAACTCGGACCTCATATATTACAAGCTCTCCACGGCTGTGAAGCTTCTCGAGAGAAACTGCGACTTTTCACAAAAGCTTAAGACAGATACTCTTCCCATGGATGAAAAGACAAAGGAGTTCCTCGTCAAACTCCTGTCCCCGGAAGGCATTCCTAAGGGAGTCACGCAATTACTCAACCAGAAACTCAGGCACATCACCAACAGGCAAGTCAGCATCTCCATTCACAATGCGTACCTTTTATCAATGGAGAGGGGGGTGGTTGCAAGCTGGGAGCCAGATAAAAAATCCGACATCAGGATAAGACAGGCGTGCTTTAACATGCTTAGAAGCCTGCCCAACACTCCGGGCGTTAAGCTTAGCCTCTCAAGTAGAGAAAAGAAGGGTGTGGAGGAGTGGCGGCTTAAGCGGATAGGCAACAGTTCCCTCTTCGTCTTCGTGAGGGCATCCATGGGGGAGGGCGCCAGAGGGCTATTCGAGCTTCTCTTTGACAACATGGTGTCAAGCCTAGAGCAAGCAGTGACGGGGGCTCCAAAGGTGAGAGAATTCGTCCCTGAACGCTACGACATACCGTGAGGTGCCTCTCCCTTGAAGCGGGGTAAGCTAAGTAGGGTAAGCCTCGAGAAGCTGAGGGCTATACAATTGAGGCTTGCGGAAAAAGTTGTTGAAGAGGACTGCTTCAGCAGCCTCGAGAACGTTTGCGGGGTCGATGTATCCTACAACGGTGAGAGCGCCGTGGCGTGCGCAGTCACCCTTAAACTTGAAGGACTAAGAAAGGTGGAGGAGGCATTTGCCCCCTCTAAAGTTTACTTTCCTTACATACCCACATTCCTCTCCTTTAGGGAAACTCCAATCATAATGAAGGCTGTCAAGCGTCTCAAGGAAAGAGTGGACGTCTTTATGGTGGATGCGAACGGCGTGCTCCACCCATATTTCTTGGGGGCAGCCTCCCACTTGGGGGTTCTGCTTGACAAGCCAACAATAGGCGTCGCCAAACGTCTTCTCTGCGGCGAGATCCTCGAACCAGGAAGGCTCGAAGGTGAATTCATGATTTCCCCGATAATCTTGAGGGGGCGTGTTGCCGGTGCAGCTGTCTCAGTTAAGGGGTTAAAACCCGTCTATGTAAGCGTGGGACATAAGGTGTCGCTAGAAACCGCCGTGAAACTCGTGGTTAAAACGTCGAGCCATCGCACGCCTGAACCATTAAGGCTCGCCCATCTCCTCTCAAGAAGGTATGCCTACAACGCCAGCCAACAAAAGTTAAACTAGCCTCTAAGTAGCATCTAAGCGTTCAACTTGTCTCTGAGCCTTTCCATAACCTTTTCCTGTTAGCTTCTAAGAACTCGTTCTCCAGCCCCATAAACTCGGCGGCAGTTTCCACCTTCACTCCGCACTCCTCAGCCTCTAAGAACAGTGGCTTAAGCTTTTCCTTCCAGTCCAAGTCCCTTAAAAGGTGGTGCTCAAATATGAACTCCTTAACGTTCGTTTCCCGGAAAATCCTCGAAACATAGGCAATGCTCCGCTCGAAGCTCTCGTACGCATACCTGTAACCAAGCATGTAGGTGACTGGGCCATCGCAGATAACTATGTCAGGGTTCTCCTCTAACACGAAGGCTACTTGATCTTCTATGCTTGGTCCTTCGACGTCGGATGTAAACACCAGGGTGCTGTCACCATATGAGACTGAGACCTCTGTCACGTAGCCCAGCTTCTCACTGGTTCCATGGAATACTGGATGCGAAAACCTGATTGCAACGTCGTCTAGGCTGAACTCTTTTCCATCAGAGTACTCCAAGCTTCCAGCAACTGGTCTGATCTGTGCTAGGAAGAACGCAGCTCTCCTTTTCTGGCTCGCGTTGATTTTGCTCGTAGGATGCTTGACTAGGACGGTCTTCCCCCTGTAAACTTCCGGCTCCTGTGGGTTGTGGTGGTCATAGTGGTAATGGGTGACTACGAGGACGTCGGCGGAGGCGGCAGCATACTTAATCCTATTCCAATGTTCGCCTAGCCTTTCCAGCTCAATTGGGTGAGGTGGAAGCCCGTACCTCATTGGGGCTAGAGCGACGCCTGGGTCTATGATTATCGTTACTCGTCCAGCTTTAACCATGGTGGACATGCTTCTTGTTCCGAGGCTCTCAGAAGCTAAAAAAGTGACCTTCACACTTCTCTCTCCTCAAAGGCTTCTAAGCAGTTCGTCAGCGTTCTCGTAGAGGACGAGCTCCTTCTCTTCAGCAGTTAGCAACTGCGTTTTTTCTATGATGTCCTTTTCGTCATTTATGGTTACAAGGATCACCGCCGGGTAATCTGAGCCGAAGAGAACTCTCTCGAAGCCAACTTCTGTCCTTATTTTTTCCACCGCCTTTTCATCCTCCAAAATGTAGGGGACTGCAGCGGTGTCGGCATACGTGTTGTCGTACTTTTTCATTATATCGATGCATTCCTTAAACCATATTTTTGGGTACTTCGCCGAGTAGCTTCCAAAGTGAGAAAGAACTATTTTCAGGTTAGGGTAGCTGTCGAGCACGCCGTTTAGAAGTATTGGATTTGCACTCTCGGAAAGGTGGGGTAGCTCGAACGCTCCCACATCACACCCGGTGTGATATATCACGGCTAAATTTTCTTTCTCGCATAGGGAGAAAAGTAGGTCAACCAGCTCTCTGTCTAGTGCCGGGTTGAAGAACTGTGCTGTTGGGAGAACCTTAACCCCTTTAAGTCTCAACTTCTTAATTTTTCTAATGGTCTTTTCAATGTAACTTTGCCCTTTGCAGACGTCGACTGAGCCGAAGCCGACAAACCTCTCCGGCCACAACTTGACAAGCTTAGCCACATGCTCATTTTCCGTCCTAAAGCTTGGCATGAAATCATACGCTTCTTTTTTCAGCTCGTCGAACTGCACGAAGATTAATCCCATCGTCAAGTTTAGGAGCGTCGCCTCAATACGCTCCCTGACTCTCTTATTTTCAACGTCAGCTGGGTCTATATCCAGCCCTATCAGCACAGCCCTTTCAATATCGGCTTCATCCATCGCCCTCAGCAGCTCGTCAGGGGAGACCTGAGGGAACGGATGAACATGGAAATCTATGGCTCTGAAATCCTCCACCTCCATCAATCTCCGATGAGAATCTGCACTCGAATTATGTCATCCATAAGTTACATATTCTCCTAGTTATTGCCGGGTTCTACGGTGATTTTTTAGGAATATTAATTTTTTGAGTTTGCTATACCGTCTGAGGAAACACAAACAACAAAAATAATTAGCTGAATGCCCCTCTTCATGCTGGTGGTTCCGTTGAGTGGTACGCTGCCGGAGGAACTTCAGCGTCTGCTCTCTAGGTATGAGGGCGCCCGTCTCAGGATCATAGAAATACCGGTGGTCAAGGACATCTTCGACTACTTCAACTCTGAGAAGTGGATTAGAGTAGTGGCTGTAATTAAAAGCGGGGACGGAGTTGTCATGATAAAGAAGCCCATGAGCTTCTTAGATAACGATGGACGCCCCCGACCGGCAATGGGCGGACAGTGGCTTCTCGCCGGAGGAAAACCAGAGGTAGGGGAAAGCTACGAGGAAGCCGTGGCTCGGGAAATTAAGGAGGAGACGGGGCTAGAAGTCGAAGTTGAACGCCTCCTTGGAGTCTACGTTTTCCGGTTTAAGCATCAAGGGATGACCGTGGACGCCATTCTAGTGGCTTTCTCGACGAAAGCCGTGGGTGGAACTCTAAATCCGGGAAAGGAGATCCAGGAAGCGAGGATCTTCAGGAAGCTAAGTAGAAACGACCTTCTCTACGTGCCTGACTGGTGGCTCGGCTTCCAAGAAGAAATTCTCGAAGATGCAGGCTTCAAACTAGCGGAGTAAATCCTCAAATCACTTTAGCGCTTTATTTGGAACATCATTAAAAGCCTAAACAGCGACACCTATTATTTTCCGCCACTAACTAATACTAATATTTAACGCAACCAACGTGGTAAGGATCCAGTCCATCGGAGAGGACAACTAATGAAACTGTAAGCAAATTCTTGAGTAAAAGTGCAGAAAAAAACACAAGCATGGTTCCCGAGCTAATAGCATTCTGATGGTGTTTCCTCGGCACTCGCTTCACCCTGGCTTCATAAAGGAAACAGGTTCCTCGTTGGATGAAAACATGCCTGCTTCGTAATACCTCTTAGTTTAGTCATTCAGTTAGATGAAGCCTCGACTTGGTTAACAAACACTTCCTTTGGGTCGATGATAACTATCCGGAGCCTTCTCAATCTTAACTAAAATTAAGGACGCAGAGAACACTCTAGAGAACTGCTCGATAACCTCCCTGAAAGGGCTATTTAAGAAGATTAACCGGACAAAATCATACGGAGAAAGTAGCGGTGATTTTGCTTATTCTGTCCAGCAGATCAGTGATGGAGAATACGTTGTAGCGGGAGGCACGTGCTCGTTTGGCGCTGGAAGCAGTGATTTTTGGGTTTTGAAGTTTAGGGGGTACAGTGGAATAAATTTTCTTTTCTTTAGTGGTGCTGGGATGATGAGTACAAGCGCTGTGGTTGGTTCTCCAAGCGTTCAAGCCAACGATACTAGCGTGATTCCAGAGATTAGCAGTGCACAGGTAAACAATACAGACGCAACAGTACAAAACACGAACGCAATGGTATACTCGCAAACGGAGGAGCTTGGAGAGGAGCCCGGAGAGGGACCCGGGGCTGTGGAATCGGGCTTGTTGTGGCTTGTTGGGTCTTATAGTTCCTTGGCTGAAGGTCAGAGGGCGACGCTTTACGTCGTATCCGGCGGCTTAATCATAGCTTTAGCCTTAGCGTCTGTTTTCGTTTTGCTTCGCCGCAGGATTTAAATCTCCCCTTCATTTTTAGTTTTCTTTTCTTTTGTTTTGGTGGGTGTTTAGGGATTTGTGAGGCTATTGGGCGTCTGAACCTACAACAGCGACATTTCACTCCACCACACACTTGGATATAGGAGTCAGATAACAACTGGAAGTTCGACTTGATGCTACTTACTCTATTATTTCCGTCACCCTTCCTATCGTTCTTGTAGTGCCCTCCCGCGTCACTATTCTATCCCCTACAGTTATGTATTCGGGGCGGTATTTCAGCCGTAATCTTACTTCTGCGTGATCCCCTACACTAAGGTATTCCTTGCCTTTTATTTCTTCGAACACTACTGTTTGGCTTATCGTATTGCAGTGGAGGACGGGTGAGTAGCCTACCGTTATTCTAGTCGGGTGCCGGGTAACGACTATTCTAGCCCAGAACTCTCTACAAGCTGTAAGTTCCATGTCAACATCCGCCACCACTTGCCCCCTCCTAACAACCTCTGGGTCTATTCTTTTAATGTCGAAGCCGAACATTTCCCCCGGCTTGACGCGGGACACGCGTTCGCAGAAAACCTCGACTGAGGCAATCCATCCCCTGCGAAACCCTCCGTCGGCATCTGGTCCAACCTTGACGTTCTGCTCGGGCTTGAAGACGCCGTGCTTGACCGTACCTGTAACCACCACGTTCGCCCCCCTTATTCCCTTGTAGACCTTGTCTATGTAGGCCAAGGCCGGTTTGTAGGCTAACTCGTCGGGCACCATTACTGGGAGGGCGTAAAGTAGCTTTTTGAGTACGTCCAGCCCCTCGCCTGTAGTGCAGCTAACCTCAACCACAGGCACAATAACCTTATGCGCGATCTCTTTCCTAACAACTTCCACGTCTTCCTTATCTTTCACCCATAAGGGTACGCGTCCAATCTCTTTCACAGTCCTTCTAACAACGCTTCTAACCTTCTCGAGCACATCATAAGTTGCCATGTCGATTTTTGTTATGACTATTATGAAGGGCGTGTCCCTGCTCGTCATCAGAAGCATATGTTCACGAGTTATGTCGTCAAGCCTAGCAATTCCTCTCCTGCTCTCTTCAGCTACTATGAGCTTATACTCGTCGCCGGCAGGTATCAGTATGGCGCCATACTGCGAGTCTGAGCCTAGAATGGACCTTATCATGCTCTTAAGATACTCCGCATGGCCGGGTGCGTCTATAAGGGTCACTATCCTCCTAGCCTCATCCAGAACTCTGGCTCTCTCCTCCTTGCTGAGTGGATCCTCATACTCCATCACTTCACCCTTAGCGTTGAACCCTATGAATGCGTAGTGAAGGTCTGCAGTCTGGCCCTTCTTTAGTTCTTGGGGGTGCCTGAGCAAGTATGCTCTTGCCCCTCCTCTTCCATCGTCAAGCCTCCCTCCCAGCAACACCCCTATGAGCGTGCTTTTACCCGCGTTAACTCTGCCAGCGAAGCTGAGCGATATAACCTCGCCGACCTCCACCTCCTCCCTCTCCAACAAGTACTTAACGACGAGGCCTTTCTCAGTCCTGTAAACCTTCTTTTCCTTGACCCGGACACCGGCCTCTATGCACAGTTCCCGCACTGTTCTATCGCTGCTCCTAATTTCCCCCTGTTTTAGACCATAAACCTCCCATTTCTCCCCTCTTATGTCGTCCACGCCTAACACTAGTACTCCTTCTCCCTCGCTCGTCATCAGTCTTAGCCTAGCTAGAATCTTCTGTCTTTTATCGGCGTCTAGGCTTTCCTTCGATAATTTCCTTTTAAACTCGACATTAGTCCCCTCACCCATTTTCAGGAGGGAACGTAGCTCTTCAAGCTCCTTATCGTGCAAGTTAATCCCCATCTACTTTAACGTCCAACACAGCGAGGCTCCTTCTAGGGGCTATACTTCTCATCCTCCTACTGAAGACCACTTCGGCATCAACCCCAAGCTCCCTCAGCCTGCCGGTAACCCTAAGCTTCAGCTCTTAAAGAGGACTTCCACCCTTCTCCACAACTACGTCGTAATAATGTATCGTTCCGCCTTTTTTAATTATTCTCACAGCATGATTAAGGTAGCTGTAGGCTTTTAGGGGAAGCGGCATCAGAACCCTGTCAACGAGAGACGGAGGGGTAAAGGTGGCGGCATCACCTAGTATAGGGATAACCTTGCCCTCAACCCTGTTGAGCTTCACGTTTTCCTCAAGGTATCTTATAGCGTGGGGGTTTACGTCGACGGAGTAAACTGTACAGTTTGCCCTCTTCGCTATAGGTATGGAGAAACCTCCGATGCCAGAGAACATGTTAAGGACAACTTCTCCATTCTTGACCTGTGACGCAACTCTCTGATGCTCGAAGGACAGCTTGGTGGTAAAGTAAACTTTTGAGAGGTCAACCTTGAAGAGGTACCCGTGCTCCCTGTGAACAGTTTCAGTCCTCTGCTCCCCGGCAACGACTAATAGAGGAGCAACTCTCTCCTCTCCCGTAGTCTTCCCAACTCTGACCGCCACCACTCTTACTCCGGGGACTGCTCCTAGAAAAGCCTCACCTATTTTTGAGGCATATGGGAAAAGGCTTTCCCTGAGCTTCAAAATACATATGTCTCCTACGACTTCAAACTTCCTCGGTGCATATTGCAGCATGCTTGGCGGCAGAACTTTCTCCAGTCTTTGTCGGAGCTTCACGACCCCCACCGTGCACTAGAACCAAGACTTATCATATTTTTCGGGGAACTGTGTTTCAGGGAGCACGTCGTGCGGCAGCGCCTCATGCATCCCAACTATTGTCCTTTTGTTGAAGACAGCCTTCCTCCATAGATCCTCGATGTTCTTTGCCCCAATATAGCCAAAGCCCGCCTGTATAGCGGCAACAAGATCCCTCACCACAGCCCTCACCGACCCCCTATATGGGACAACTCCCTCAACTCCCTCAGGAACCTCCTTGACCTTCCTGGCATACCTGTCAGCTGCAAACCTCTCCCTAATAGCTGAGGGAGAGGCCATTCCCCTGTACCTCTTCATGGGAACGCCTCTAATGTAGACCTTCTCGCTTGGCGCTTCATCCGTCCCAGCGAAGAGGTAGCCGCACATCACAGCGCTGGCGCCTGCCCCCAAAGCCTTCACTATGTCACCGCTGTTCCTTATTCCGCCGTCGGCTATGACGCTGAGCTTCGCCTTGCTCTCATGTACAGCGTCAGCCACGAGTGCTGTGGCCGTGAGTGTAGGCACTCCGACTCCCGTGACGTGCGTCGTGAGACATATACTCCCGCCGCCCAGACCAACCCTCAGACCTGCAAGGTTTTCTATATCACTGGATATGACCTTCTCTGCCGCCTCTCGCGTTGCTATATTTCCATAGATTATCCACGCGTTGACCTCCTTAGATATCTTCTCCATAGATGATAGGGCATTCAGGTTTAATCCGTGGGCCACGTCTACGACGAGGACATCTACACCAGCCGCGTCGAGAGCCAGCGCCCTCCTCCTGTCGAACGGACTTATGGCCGCTCCAACCATGAGGCGCCCCTCAGAGTCTCTAGAAACGTACGGGTTCTCCTCCAGTCTCAAGATGTCCTTGAAGGTCACTAGGCCCGATAGGTGCCCCTCGGAGTTGAGGACGAGTAGTTTCTCTATCCTATTTGAGTGGAGAATCTCCTTTACTTTTTCAGTCATCAACCTGCCGTTCACTAGGATCTCGTTCTCCACGCATGTTATAAGCTTCTCCCGGGGGGTCATTTCATCCTTGACTAATGCATCCGGCTTAGCTGCCAGCACGTCTCTCCTCGTTATTATTCCAACGAGCTCGCCTGACTGGTCGACAACGGGCAAGCCTGATACGCGCTTTTCTTGCATTAGCTTTATGACGCTCGAAATAGGTGTGTCGGGAGTCGTAGTGACGGGGTCACGTATTATGCCCGAAATTTCCTCTCTCTTTACTCTTTTAACCATTTCAACTTCCTTCTCTATGGAGCAGTTCCTGTGGAGAACGCCGAGCCCTCCTTCCCTGGCTAAAGCTATGCACATTTCAACTTCAGTCACCCTATCCATGGGCGAAGAAATTATCGGGACTGCGAGGACGTGTTCAGGCGTTAGCCAAGTGGAAAGGTCAACCTCATAGGGCTCAACACCGCTCTCGGACGGTAGAAGAGAAACATCATCAAATGATAAATGCTCGTTCAGCTTACACTCGTAGTCTATACCAAGCTTCTCGGCAAACATTAGGTGCCACCTCTTATTTTTCAGCCTATCAAGACGAGGATTTATGAATTTTGGGCTTTCAAGATTAATCAATTTTTTTAAGCCATCGCCCGTTAATCTCGCCCTCAATGTCCCCTTTTTCAACGGCCTCCGACAGGAAGCGGAGTAAGACCTCCTCGCTCCTTGTAAAGTATACGTTATACTTTTTCATGAATCGCTTAGCTCTGCTGATCTTTACTTTTCCATACCTGGACAGTGCTTCGTTAAAGACAGCAATAAAAGCTCTCCTACCCTCCTCCGAGTCGATGCGGCACACCTTCTCAGCCGTCACCACTATACCGAGAACTCCCTGCGTAACGGCTTCTGAAAGCAAGGCGTAAATCAACCTTTCAGAGTATCCTGTATCGCTTGCCAACTCCTTGAGAGGGACTGACCCTTTCTCGCTAAGCTTGACGGAGAGGACTTCTATAATTTTCCTTAAGAGGGCGGATGAGAAATAATTTGTGCTGAAGGCCCCTAAGAGCAACCCGAATAAGAGGCAGTAAACACCGAATCCTCCCTGCGGGAACATCATGGGGGTAGCTAAGCTGGAAGACCATGGAAACGTCAAGTAGCGCTCCACGAAATATATCAGTGGTAAAAAGTTTGTAGCCTTAACTTCGCTGAGTCTTGTCCTGTTAAGTAAGACGGGTTTAATGCCCATATATAAGGGAACTAAAAACCAAGTTAAAGGGTTCTTTGTTTCCTCGCATACAACCATAAACATCATAATTGGAGGTGGAGGTAAACCGTAGAAGAAGGCGTTGGTCGACACCCCCCCAACTTGCTGAATAATAACGCCGTCGACGTAAATTATCACGTTAATTTTCCAAGGTACGATAAGAGATAAAGTTAGAATAGTGAACTCGCCTACGAGGAGCACCATAGAAGCGATAAGCTCTCTTCCTCCGAATTTATATCTCACGGACAAACACCTCTTTCAAAGAAAAACTTAAGGCCAGTTGCTACCTCACATTGTTTTAACATTATTTTTAAAGTTTATTTGAAAACACGGATCCTTTTCTCTTTTTTGGTTTTCAGCTGTTCTTCTTTATTATCTTTGCCGTTTCTCCTTGGAGAGATAAAAGCGCGTCGTATATTTTTGGCCAGTACTCCTCTCTCAAGTGCATCATTTGAACATAATACTCATACGCCTTCTTGAGCTCCTCGCTTTCCAGCAACTCCACCATCGTTGAGAAGCTTGGGAGAATCCTCTCGGATTCGTTTAACGTCTCCCTCACCTGTTCAAGTTCAAGTCTTGCCATGTTCACCGCAAAAAGCAATTTATCAAAATTCACTTCTTCGGGTACAAGGCTGTCAACATTCACTTCTCCCCTAACAACGCTCACAAGGTCCTCCTTTCTTTCATCGCCCCAAAGAGCCATCATAACATAGCGCAAAACATCAAGTAATGCGAAATAAATTTTCTCTTCATTTTCAAAAATGACAGCCATTTTCTCAGCGAGCCCCCTAACTTCCTCCACAATTAATTCGGGGCTCATCACAAGATATTTACTAGCGTCAAGTTTACTTATCGCTGAGAGACGGGCGAAAGCACCCCCAGCCAGGCTTCTTAACTCCTGAATAACTCTCATGAAATCTTCCAACTTCAACACGCCGCCAGAAGCCTTTACATAGGCATCGAGTAGAATCCACCTGGCCCTCACCCATTCGGTTGCTTGAAGATACACCTCCTCCTTAAATCGCCTTATCTTTTCAGACTTCAATAAACGCTGGGCTTTGACAAGAACTTTTAACTTCTTAATGGCTTCTGAAAAATACTCGTCCAGCGGGGGCAGGAAAAGATCAACAGTAGACCTTACATGGTACATTAAAAAACCCTCATCAACACTGCTGTGCATATCGCCGAAAAGAGCTTCGCCGAAAAGAGCTTCCTGAATGTCCGATACACCGGCAATCAACGCCAACTCGTAAAACAGTGCCAGAAACTTGCTAACTGCCCTAATATAATCTTCAACAAACACCGCCAATTCTCTGAAAAGAATACTTGCCCTCTTATAGAAAGATGACAAATCAAATTCATTAGTCCAAAGGTCTTCCAGCCCGGCTGACCTTATAGCGTAAACGACTCTTCTAATATACTTGACGAACCAATTGAAGAATCCCCTCAACTCCTCCTTCAACCACACCAAGTCATTTATCAAGAAACCCACCAAACAACCAGGAATTCATGGCAAGAAAATGGAAAATTGTTAATATTAACTTTACGTTTCCCTTTTATTAAAAAATTTCATATGAAGCTTCTCCATTGGGCACGCTCTTCAGCCAATCAACATGCTGAAGAACACGTAACCCTCCATTTTCCCGAACCTCCCTCCAAAGGCAAACGTCGTTTTCAACTTGCTATTTAACCCCTTAATCAAGCTTCAGTTTTTATACTGAACAAATTATTTCTTCGCTCTATATGACTTCCTCGGGTGAGCCTACCTAACTTCACTCTCATATGTTCTCTTTGGGCAAGTTACAAGATCTCTAGTGGAACCATGGTATGTGGGCCAACATAATGGCTTGAATAAGCTGAGGGACAAAGGGCGTGAACAGAATAGGGATGGCTACGTTTGCGGGTTTACTATTTTAGATCTTACGGTATCCTTAGGAATTTATCTGAGATTTGTTTTGGTGAAGCTTTAATTTAGACTAACTATGAATTCTGGGTTTTCATTTTGTTTTTTTAGCGTATTTGTTTGAATAGAAAAATTTAAAAAGGTATATTCCCTCCCTTCTGAAGGGGAGATCGAGGGAGAGGTGAGTTTTTATGAGTAAAGATGCTTCCATAGAAGAATTGCCGGACTA
>JAHLWX010000057.1 GCA_019057675.1 Candidatus Jordarchaeum sp. LHC_1308 | reverse complement strand
TCATAGTGAGCGGGGATAGGGGGGACATTACCATAATGGGAGTCGGCAAGGAAGCGGTCCTGTCGGCGATAACGAGGCCGGGGGCAAACATAGGACTACTACTGGTGGAGATGACGAGGGCAAAAGAAAGAGTGCAATCATTATTAAAAGCGATGTAAAAAACTTAGCTCTCTAATTTTTCTAGTTGGCCGAAATGTTCTCTTTTCCTCCATTTTTATCTTGGCGCGAATGTGCCGGTGAATGGTTTTTCTTCTAAAAGGCTATTTCTAATGGGTTTTATTAATGCTGTTGGTTTAGTGTTTCTTCCTTAACCTTTTTATTTTCGTCTTTGCAATAGGTTATCTGTAATTTTGGGAGGTGAGTTTATTGGTTAAGGTGAGATGGTGGGGCCATTCATGCTTCGAGGTTAAGGGGGGTAGCGTTACCGTCGTTACCGATCCTCATGGTGGAACTGTTGGTTTACCGGAGCCGAATGTTAAAGGCGACTTGGTTCTGGCTTCCCACGACCACTTTGACCATGCTACAGGGATAGAGAAGGTTAAGGCTCGGAGCGGCGAGGCACTAGTGGGCTTTACGGGAGAGAAGACGGTTAAGGGTGTCCCGGTTAAGGGCATAGCCTCGTATCACGACCCTAAAAAGGGCTCTCTTAGGGGGAGGAATAGCGTGTACGTGTTTAACGTTGACGGAGTACGGTTCTGCCATCTGGGGGACTTGGGTCACGTGCCGAGCGACGAGCAGGTGAAGGAGATAGGCGAAGTGGATGTGCTCTTTGTTCCGATTGGTGGTGTTTATACAATAGACGCTAAAGAAGCGACGGAGACGATAAAGAAGATAAAGGCGAAGATTGTTGTCCCGATGCACTACAGGGTGCCGAAGCTCAACCTCAACATAGGAGGGGTCGACGAGTTCCTTAAGGGTAAGGATAACGTGAGGAGGATAGGTGAACCTGAGTTCGAGGTTGAGGCAAGGAAGCTGCCTGAGAAACAGGAAATATGGGTTTTAAGTCTCTAAGCATTTTTTCCCTTGAAGGTTACCTGAGGCATTCGAGTATTAGTTTCTCCAGTAATGTTTTGCCTTTGCTTGACAGGGTTATTTTTCCTTCTTTTTCCTTGACGAAGCTCAGTTCTTGCAGGGTCTTGAACTTGGCTCTTGCCACGCGCTCGTTAAGCCCGGAGAGTTTTACAACTTCCTCTATTGTTGTGGCGCCCATGCGTAGGGCGATTAGCAGCTTGACGCCTCCTTCTCCTATGAGGATGCTTGCGTCGACGTTAAATGTTGGTTTATCCATCGACACCACTTCATATGCTGAATTTTGAGAGGTCTATTGTGAACGTTCTCTCGTCCTCGTATGGTCCGACCGGCTTAAGCTTTATCACGAGGGTGCTTCCATCGAGAGATTTTAGCTCAGGCCTCAGCTTCTCGCCGTGAAGCCGGTCTAAGAGGAACTCAACAAAGTTGGACGAGATCTTTCTGATCTCACCATTAACTATTGCTTCCCCAGCTTCGCCCACGTAGTACCTGCTACTCCGCCCCTCCCTCCTCACGCGAATCAGCCCCGCCTTTACCATCCTCTTAATGTGCCACCTAACCGTGTCGTGGTGGAGGCCGAAGCGCTCCACGATTTCCGACTGGCTTAACCCAGGGTTCGCAACCACTATGTCGAATAATTTTCGGGCGTTCCTGTTCCTCAGGAGGAGGAGGGCTTTTTCCAGCTTGGCGTCCCTCAGGTGCTTGGGGTAAAAGACGACCCTCCCTCCAAACTTTATCTTTTCGAGGAAACCTTCGGCCTCGAGCACTCTTAGGTGCCATGCTAGGGTTCCGGTTGGTATCGACAACTCATTGGCGATCTCGAAGAAATAAGCCCCGGGGTTCTCGCAAACCCAACGGTAAACTTCTTGCCGAACGGGATGCTCCAAGCACCCCAACCTTCTACTTAGCAAGCCGGAATCCTCCTGAGGCGGCACATACCCTAGTATTAATTTGTGAAGTTCGAAATTAAAAGGTTTATGTTTTAAAAGAAGTTCAATCATGCAAGTAGCCTTCAGCAAGCTACAAGCTTCAATGCTGACAATACAGGAGTGGATTTAGCTCAAGGTGGTTTTTGGAGGAGATAATTTTTATAGTTGTGGCTGTTTTAAGGTTTTTTGATCCTCCCAGAAAAAGGATGTGTGCGGAATGCGGTCAGTTTCGGTTATCGTCTGTACTTTCAACCGCAGGGACGACGTCATCGAGTGCTTGGAGAGCATTCTGGCGCAGGACTATCCTGACTTCGACGTGTGGGTGGTTGACGACGCCTCAACTGATGGAACGTTTGACGCTGTAAGGGATCACTTCGGAAGGGAGGGAAGGCTTCACGTTCTGAGGAACAAGGTCGAGCTAGGGAACACTATGTCTAGGAATATGGCTATGCGGATGTCCAAGGGCGAGATAATAGCGTCAACAGACGATGACTGCATTGTGGATAAAAACTGGCTTTCAAACCTTGTGAGAGTTTTTGACGAAGGGGACAGCATAGGGTTAGTGTCGGGCAGGGTTCTACCGATATTCTACACGCCGATGCCGAGGTGGCTTAAACCCCCGATATATCCGATACTGGCGATCAGGACGGAAAAGGAGAGAACAGAGACCCTTCCCCCCTATGGTTGCAATATGGCGGTGAGGAGAAACGTCATGGAGAAGGTAAACTACCTCAACGAGAACATAACAAGAAAGTACGGTTCTCTTTACTCGGGCGAGGACACCGACCTTGGGAGGCGGGTTAGGGCGGCGGGATACAAGGTGGTATACAACCCTGATGCCGTCGTCTGGCACAGGGTTTATCCTCACAGGCTTACAAGGAAGCACTTCATTAGGAGAGCCCTCTATTTCGGGATGTCCGAGGTGATCTTCTCCGGAAAAAACACTTGGGGGATCCTTGACGCGTCAGCCAACATAGCGGCTTACTTCATAAGGTACATTGTCAGACCGAGATTCTACAATCTGACCCTGATAGCGTATAAGTTCGGCTGGCTAATTAAGGCGTTGGGGGGAGGAGAAGAAGAAGCCGCAAAAGCCGAGGAGTGGTTTATGAGGTTCGCTCAGAAGGCGAAAGAGTAAGGGGGAGAACCGACTTGATAAGGGATGTGGATAAGTATTGTGGATCTGAAAGGATGAAGACGCTACTCATACTTTCGTCATCTATATTATTGTGGTACCATTCTTCTTTGAAGGAGGGCAAGGAGCTTGGAGGAATGGACGTCCTCCTCTGGTTAATGGAATACATAGGAAACGAGATGTATCTTATCTCGACTACCACCGGCTCAACGATCCTGAAGCATGCAGCATCGATTTTCAGGGAGGCGGCAGAGATGGCCACTTCGGGGAACCTGGAGAATGCTGTAACGAGGATCTCCGAGGCATTAAGCAGAGTGACAACTCAGGCAGACTACTCATTAAGAAAACTTGAAAAAAAGAGTGAAGGTTAAGCGCTGGCGTTTGCCTCGACATTGTATATCAGGATCATGCGGAAGTCCTGATTAAACGTCACGGCATATGGCATCGATGTTCCACTGTCAAACTTTGGAACCATGCCGAAGCATTGGTCGACAACTCTCCATCCGCTCGGCCAAACGTTTTTCATAAGCAGAGCGGCCATGATAAGATATCCTTCGCCTTTCGCTTCCATGCTTGCCCTTGGGTCAAAGTAGTCTTGAGTCCATGCTGCGGAGCCGGAGAAGTGCCAGCCGGTTGTTCCATTGCCGAAGGCAACCGCTACCTTGGTTCCAGCCGAGTCGACTGCTACGAAGAGGAACAAGATTACGTCTCCGCTTTCTTGGACGTAGTAAATCGGCACCGACAAAGACAAATTGTAGCTCGAGTCTTGCTTAGCGTCAGTCTTCCCGGTGTCTAGTAGCAACGCTGGTTCTGGCGACGCTAAAGCCGCAGCGGGCATTGTGGAAGCCAGCAGGATGATCGAGATAAAAGCCGCAGCGATGAACGCCCTCTTCAAAGATCAACCCTCCACTTATCCCTTTTAGGGGAAAGAAGGTGAGTAGACCAATATAAAACTTTCACGTTAAACTTCAACGTGAAATCAGCTTGTATCATGGATGAGACGCTTGTTGTAATTAATTTGATGTTGACGCTGCATGGCCGCTTTTGACAGCCTCCATGAAGCGCTTTTTTATCTTATATGGTGAGAGAGGTATTATTGGCACGTCGGCGTTTCCCTTCTCCACCTTGGCTATTATTACTGAAGTCTTACCCTTCGACTCGTTGAACGCTCTCTTCAATTCCCCAGGGCTTCTCGCCTCGAGCACGTTATCTATGCCCGCCGCCTTAGCTATCCTTGCAAGGCTGGTTTTTCCGGCAGTGTAACTTGGCTGGCCGCCAGTGGTCGAATAGGACTCGTTGTCCAGCACTATGAGGGTCAAGTTTGAAGGAGACCTGTTGGCTATCGTAACCAGCGAGCCGAGGTTCATGAGAAGCGAGCCGTCTCCGTCGAAAACAACCACTCTTTTCCTCGTTGAAAGCGCTAGACCTAATCCTATGGAGGACGCTAGTCCCATCGACCCCAGCATATAGAAGTTTTCATCCCTGTCTCCCACGCTGTAAAGCTCACGGGAAGGGTAACCTATGTTGCAGACAACAAGTTCATCGCTAAGTTCTTCCACCACGCACCTAATAGCCTCTATCCTCTTCAACTAGCTCCCTCCTCACGATAACTGCGACAGGGATCTCGTCTCTCCAAGCGTGATTAGCCGCCTCAACCACGTGCTCGCTCAGCTGCTGAAGCGACTCAGAAACATAGAAGGGTATGCAGGCAGCTTTAAGCAGGGGAATGGTTGCCTTGCCCATGGGGATCTGGGCAACTACCTTCTCTCTTCTCCCACCCCTCTGGGATATGAGCATCAGTAATGGGATGCCAAAGGTCTTATTGAGGGAGAGAAGGGCGTTCATGCAGTTTCCGAGGCCACTATTCTGCATTAGTATAACGGGGCGCTTCCCGCCGAGGTAGGCTCCAGCCGCAACACCAACACCTTCCTCTTCACGAGTAACAGGAACATGTATTATTCCGACGTCTTCCAGCTTTTCAAGCACCTCGGCGAACAGTGTATCTGGAACAGAAACAGCGAAGTTCACTCCAGCCTTCACTAGGGAGGACAATATGACCTGAGAGAGGATGGACATCATCTGGAACCCTCCATTAATTGGAGGAGGGCTTGTTTTTTAACTTGACGGAACCTACTGCAAACCTATATGCGGCTGTAAGATGCGAGGCGATGCAACAGAGGATTAAGCCCAGCAGGGGGGCCTGCCAGGAAAGAGGATAGAGAAGAGATGAGACTGAGAGAATGAGGAGCCTCTCTGATCTAGCTGCGAACCCTACATCCAATGGCACCCCCACAGCTTCCCCCCTAGCCCTAACGTAGCTCACCATGATGAAGCCTGCCACCGCAAGCGTAACCCAGACCTTAACTGGAAAGATGAAGATGAACCCTTCAGACTCCCTCCAGAAGGCGAAGCCGAAAAGCAAAGCTATGTCTGAGTACCTGTCGCTTATCGAGTCAAGCAGCCCTCCTCGGGGCGTGACCCTGTTGGTCAGCCGGGCGAGAGCGCCGTCAACACCATCTAAGAAACCTGAAACAAAAACAAGTAAACCGTAAAGGACTGGTAAGCCCAATGCGAGGAGGAACGATGCGATGATAGACGTAAACAGGGATGCTAGCGTTACGTGGTTTGGATTTAACCCAGCCCTGGCGCAAATGGAAGCCGCCCGGTAAACAGCTGGGCGGAAAAACCGTCTAACCCTATACTTGCTCAACTCCTACGTCCCTCACCGAGAAGGATACGCCGTCGAAGAACACCACTCTCCTCGTGACGCCGGTAAGCTTCCCGCCGCCAAACGCCACGACATCAGATACCACAGCTCTTCTGCATGAAACATTACCGGAGAGCGAAACATTAGGCCCGAGAATAGAGCCTTCGACGCTCCCCCCTAATAACAGGACTGGCCCCACCAAAGTTGATTCGCGGTCAGCAACTCCCATGACGCTCATTACATCCCCCGGAGGCACGTACATACCTCCCTCCGGAACCAGACCAGCTGTGAGGGCATACCTGTTCGCGTCAAGAATATCTGAAGGCGTGTCGACGTCAAACCAGACATTCATGGAGAAGTCGACGAAGCATAGCTTACCCCCAACGTCAACATACATTTTAAGGGCTGAAACCACGCTTCCTTCCCCTTCCATCAGCGACCTCTTAATGTAGTTGAAGAATGAGGAGTCCAAGGCTACAAGACCAACGCAGACCCTTCCACTCCCGTCTCCCTCACCTATCCTTAGAACTTCTCCACACTTCCTTCCACTAGTGGAGACAGCGGTTCCCCCCCTCTCAGACCTACCTGTCGCAATCAGTGGAACTCCGAGCCTCTCCACGTTTTTAATAAGACCCAAGGCTATCTCGTGGTCGAAGACTAGGTCAGCGGGACACAGCAGAAACTCACCTGACACGTGTCCTTCAGCTGCAAGGAGGGAGCAGCCTGCACCCTTCAAGTAGTCTTTTGCTTGAACGCACTCAACGTTCAAGCCACACCACGCCTCTTTAACGTGGCGAGCAACAAGCCCCCCCATGTGGCCGACGACGACAACGAAGCGCTCCACCCCAGATTTAAGGAGGGAGGAGATCACCCAGTCGATGAGGGGCTTACCAGCCACCGGGATGAGGGGTTTGGGGTATAAACGTGAGAGCATACCCATACGAGCCCCCACACCCGCAGCCAAAACAACAGCATCCATCAGGTCACCGGGGATACTTCAAAGATATTAAGCTTAAAAGGTTAACCATTCTTGAAGGGGAACCGGAAAGTTAGAAGAAACAAATGTATTCAACTTATCTCTGGGGGATATCCTATGGGAACTGGGAAGGTAATTAAGGTTACGATGGAAAATGTTGTGGAGGCTGCTAGGGCGGCGGCTAAGGTTATACTTGAGGGGGGAGTGGTCGCCTACCCCACGGATACGCTTTACGGTCTCGGCGTAGACCCCTTCTTAAAGGAGCGCGTTGAAAAGCTTATCCAAGTTAAGAAGAGACCCGTGGAGAAGGGGATCCCACTCTTAGTGGGAAGCATTAGTGACGCTGAAAGGCTTGTTCATTTCACACATGAGGCGCGGCTACTTGCGAAGAAGTTTTGGCCCGGCCCATTAACCATAGTGCTCCTCCAGCGCGAGCCCCTGCCAGATGAGCTTTCAGGTGGCAGAGGAAGCATAGGAGTAAGGTTACCCGACCACCCTCTTCCTCAGCAAATTGCCAAGATGACGGGCGGAGCGGTAACAGGAACCAGCGCTAATATCTCGGGGCACGAGCCTGCTAAGACTGCGAGGGAGGTTATTGAGCAACTTGGCGACAGCGTGAACCTGATTCTCGACGGGGGCGAAACAAAGGGGACGCCTTCAACAGTCATCGACATGATCCAGAACCCGCCAGTAATAGTTAGGGAAGGAGCAATCCCGAGGGAGAAAATATTTAAGTTACTGGAGACGGGTAGGCGAGAAAAAATGGCAGGTGAACCGCCAAGATGCTAGGACTCCAGCGCTAAGAGGGCACATCGTTCTATACAGCACTTGGCCAGCGCTTCAGACTCCCCCTCGGCTTGGATGGCACTTAGCTCTTCGTCCTTTATGTTGAAGGCTTTCATTATTTGTTCGGCTTTCCCGCGATCCACGTCGAGGGCTGCATCATCATCTTCTAAGCCGAGCTTTTCGACCACATAATGAATCACCTTTTCAACCATATTCCTCTCCCTCCCTACGACTGCAAGCCCAAGCATCCTGCACCCGCCCTTTAACCCGAACATCTCCAGTGCCACACTTATCTGCCTCTGCCCAGAAAGCCTAACTAAAATTTCCACTCCTATGCTTTTCGCTATGCTCTTACCCGCCTCAATAGCCTTAACGGCGTTCAGCACACTAAAATAAACATGCTCCCAAGTTGCTACAAGCGAAGCATCGAAGAACTGCACTGCTACACCGAAACTCAGCTCGACCTCCCTAGAGAGCTTAAGAGCAACGTCAACATCAACAGGCCCCCTTAGGCCACATATCCCCACAACTAATCCGTCCGACAGCTCCACAACCTTCACCGGGAGCCACCCCAAATTTTCCTCCACTTTAGGAGGGGATCCAGATACTTAATCGGGATTGGTATATTGGCGAGGAACTGTCTTATCTCGTGCTCCCCCTTACCTTCCCCCCCAAGCTTCCTATAAACGCTCTCAACACTCTCAAATAGCTCCCACGGATAGATAATCCAAGCATCAGTCACCTCACCATAGTAATCAGGCGTGACTATGCTGAAAGGCTTAAGGTGAAGAGTCGCAACCTTGAGGAGCCCCACCCCCTTCTCCTCAAGGTGCCTCATAACCACGCGCAGGGTATGACCACTATCGGCAACGTCATCGCATAAGAGCACCCTCTTCCCAGCCACATCAACGGAAACAGGCTGCGTGACCACTGGCTCCTCCATTCGCTCACCCAAATCAGAGTAGAACTCCACAACCACAGAAGCCACACGCCTAACCGAGAGGAAATCAGACATCATGCGCGCAACAATCCACCCGCCACGCGCAACACCAACAATCAAATCAAACGACAAGCCATCGAGCAACATAGCCTCGGCCACTTTCATAGCCAGAAAGTAAACTTCATCCCAAGTCGGAGCAATAAACCTCAACGACGAGGACACCGCTAACCCTCCGCCTAGAAACAAGCACCCTCACAACATAAAAGCGCTTCCCCACTAATAGAGCATAAAAGCAAAATGGTGGGCGGGCCAGGAGTCACACGCGCATGCAGACGCATGCACGATTTGAACCCGGGGCCTCCGGCTCCCGAAGCCGGTTACATGCGGTGAAACTTACTGTTTCACCGGGTCATACCATGTTCCCCGCTTCATCCGAAGCTCTAGACTACCCGCCCTTATCCCAGAAGGATAAGCGACCAGAAACACCTAATTAAATTTTCTCTCTAATGCTGGCACCAGACCTATCACAGGAACTTATTCTAAGCGGCGCTTTTTTAACGCTTAATCCCAGCTACCTTACGAATATTTCCTTCGTCTTTTTCTCCATGTCCTTCAAGACGCCTTTGTCGAGTTTTTTGGGGTTGTAGTATTTCGCCCTCGAGGACTCGGGGAGCCAGTTGTCTGGCACCCTGAAAGTTTTGCATTCAGTTGGTTGAACTTGGGCGGACACTGGTGAAGGGGGAGTATATTCTTCGGTTTGGCTTGCAGTGTAGCTTCTTGGTGTGGCCGGGGGCACTGCTGCGGAGGGTACTTGAACTGGGGGACGTGTTAAAGGCGGCGTTCCTCCCCTCATGCTTTCAAGCACACTTGAAATTTGAAGACGTAAGTTGGCCTGTGGCGCTGGGCCTGGGGCTGATTGAGGTATCGATGCCTCAAGCTCACTTGCTTTCCTCAGGAAGGCGGATGGTCTGACGAAGTGTTCCTCAACTATTCCCCCTCTCGGTCTACCTTCAGCTTCCTCCGCTCTGAGGCTTGGAGCAACTCGGGGCTGCCTTACCGCGGCCGGAATCGGGGGAGGTGGCGGTGGTCTACTTGTCTCAGCCGACGCGTGGACAGGCGTCACGTCCCCCTCGTAGCTCACCGGGGCTGCTACGTAGGGTACTTTACTTGGCGGAGCCTGCCTCTTGATTCCTATCTCACTAGGCGCCGCTTCTTCTTCCCCAGTTTCCTTTTCGCGTAACTTCCCTCTGTGCTTCGCATCTTCTTCACTTGTGTGAACTTCGCTCATGTGTGGCCAAGCATCTATCCTGTCGAGTCTGTTTTCAAGGTCAGAGACTTTCTGGTTTATGAAGGCTATTTCTTGCTTCATTGAGTCGAGCGACGCCTCAAAAAAAGCCACAGCTCTCTCTATGCTCTCCTCCAAGTTTTTAATTGAGTTCCTGATTTCATCAATCTTTTTCAAAAAACCCTCTCCCCACTTTAACTCAACTATTTTTTGGAAAAATGTAATATATAAACCTTCGTTTCTCCAACGCGATTTTAACACTGCCTGTCTTCTCCCGAAGCACCCATGAGACCTATTTTTCAATCTAATGTCACTGAAAAACTGGTTTTCGCCTTAAAGCTTAAAAGGGACAGCGGGCGGCAACGCACTGCCCCGTAACTAATTCCGCGCCCACCAGCAGGAGACACTGCGCTTACATCACGAAACTCACCAGCAGATGAATTGACTGTGCAGGCGCTCAAGCTGCCGCCATGGAAGAACCAGTATGTTACTGCTCATTTCTTAACCAAAACTCGGAGGGCAGAGTCTCAGAAGGAGTCTTGTTTATGATTTTTCATTTAAAGCTATTTGGTGAGTACGCACGAGTCGATAGTGTATCCGTTTACATCCTTCGTTTCAAGATAGAGCGTCCCATTTTGAAATATGCTAATCTGTGTGAAGCAGAGCGTCGCGTTACCGTAGGCACTGTAGAGTTGTGGAACGTAGTCATGGAATGGGGCTCCCCAACAGCCATTGGTCAGGTACATGGTGCCCTCCCTGTACGAATCCACGATGGTGTTGTTGTAAAGCGGCTTGGTTCGATGGTAATGATGAGTGTGTCCTTGGATGACAATGTCAACATGGTACTGGTCGAATAGGGGCACCCAGTACTCTATAAGTGTAGTGGCGTTGCCGTGTCCACCGCTATAATAGACGTTTTGGTGGAACATAACGATTTTCCATTTGTCGGGAGGAGTGTTGGCTAGAGTTTCATTGAGCCAATTTACCTGATCTGTTGAAACTTGTGTTGGTGAGGCATAGCTGTTTAAGACGATGATTCTTAAGTTCGGCCCCCAGTCCACGTAGTACCACTGCTCGTTTCCCGGAAGTGCAAACTGTTCATAGTAGTTAGTCGAGTTATATTCATGATTACCCAAGCAGGGTATTATGGGAATGGTGAGACCGTTATCGCCTATCCAGTTGTCGTTCAAATCAGCAAACCATGAATCCCACTGCTCCTGTATCCGCCCATCATCGATCATGTCGCCACTATGCAGTACGAACGCAGGGTTCACGTGACGCATGGCCTTTGAGACCAGAGCCCTATTAACCTCGTTGGTTCGAGAATCGCCTCCACATACAAAGGTAAAGGAGGAAGACGAGTTAGGAGCTGTTCTGAATGCACGCTCCCCACTATAATTTCCCGGACCGCCACAAATAAAGTAGTATGTGGTGTCGGGATTTAGATCGGTGAGTTCAACTTGATGAATGTACCCGGTAGCTCCCGCGTATGAATGATGCTCTCCTATGGCTTTACATCGATAAAGGGTGGGCGCTCCGTAGTGGGGCACAGTGTCAAACAGGACCTCATCTCCCGTGGCTGCACTAGCCGTTTGCCAGATGACGGTTATACTACTCTGAGGATCGTTCTGAAACGATAAGTGTATGTTTATTGGATCATCATGGACTGGAGGTGTAGGAGGAAAAATTACGGGAAGAAATTGTAGGGAACTCGGCGGCTTTACAAGTAGAGCGCCTAACAACAATGAGGAGATGGATAACATTGTTACAGTAATTATGATGATCCTTCTAGGTTTCATTATGAATTATAAAGAGATAAATTAAAAGTTTAACGGATGTGATAATCGCCTGAAAAAATTGGAACATCAACTCAGCTACGCGTTTATGGCCGGGGACGGGAAATAATTAGTAAAAGGGGTGATCTCTGACTTGGAATGGTCGATTTTAGAATAGTTCGTACTGTTTTTCTATGAAGCCTTTCCAGATGTGGGGCATTTCGTCCATTACCTCGCTGGCTATGTTTTCTGCCGTCGTCTTTATGACGTTGAGCGGTGCATCCGTGTAGACTTCAATGTTTATCGCTTGAGGCTCATTTATTGGCTTCCCTATTCTGCTGACAATGTAGCATGATGCTTGCTCCACGGATTCTTCTTCCCTGACAAGTTTTTCAACAATTTTTCTCGCAGCGATGTTGTAGGTTTTTCCAACGTGGCTGACGGGGTTCTTCCCCGCTGTCGCTTCGAGCGTCATGGGCCTGTAGGGAGTTATAAGTCCATTCGCCCTGTTGCCTCTTCCAACTTGGCCGTCATCGCCGTGTTCCGCTGAGGTGCCGGTCACA
>JAHLWX010000056.1 GCA_019057675.1 Candidatus Jordarchaeum sp. LHC_1308 | reverse complement strand
AAGCTTCTTGGGGGAAGCTCTTAAAAAAATAGGTGTTGAGGAGTCCCTTGAGGCTAGGATGTTTTCACATCTAAAAGAAGAGCTTCCCAATGTTTCATTCGATTTTTTCAGTGGACTTTGGGATATCAGAAGCATTAAGTCTGATGAAGAAATTAAGACAATACGTAAGTCTGTTGAGATAGCTGAAGCAGGGTTAAGGGCGGCTTTAGAGACGATAAAAGTGGGGGTGCGCGAGTGCGACGTAGCAGCCGAGGCGGAGTACGAGATGAGGAAGCTTGGAGCTGAATCCTTTCCCTTCGAAACCATAGTCGCCTCTGGAAGCAGAGGGGCGGTTCCTCATGCAACCTGCAGTGGGAAGAGGATAAGGTGGGGAGATGCTGTAGTGATAGACCTCGGGGTAAGATACGAACATTACTGTTCGGACATCACGAGGACGGTCATAGTTGGAAGAAACGATAAAATGAAAAGGGTGTTAGACTTAGTTATAAAGGCTCAGGAAGCCGCCCTCAGCATAATCAAACCTGAAGTTGCATGTAGCGAGTTAGACCTTGCAGCGAGGAAAGTTCTGGAAAACGAAGGTTATGGCAAGTATTTTCTTCACAGCTTAGGACATGGCATTGGATTAGACGTCCACGAGCCTCCATCAATAAGTTCAACAAGCAAGGAACATCTCAAAGAAGGAATGGTTTTTACTGTTGAGCCAGGAGTTTACATGCACGGGTTCGGAGGAGTACGTGTAGAAGACATTATAGTTGTTAAAAAAAAGAAAGGCATTGTTTTAACTAAGCTGTTCAAGGAACTCGTTGTCTGAATCCCGCTTTGGATGTCTTCGTAGTTCTACTAATTTTCTTATAGGGGAAACATTAATAAGGGTTGACTTTAGATTGAATGCATAATACTTGAAATTAGAACTATGTATTATTTTAGCTTTAAAAATGTAAAGGTGAAATAGGGATGGTTGAAGTCTACATATGCGACACGACACTTAGAGACGGACGACAGATGCCTGGAGTATACTTTACCCTCTACGAATGCATTGAAATAGCCAAAATGCTCAACAAGCTTGGCGTTGAACAGATAGAAACCTTCTCTCCATCTTACGTGTTGAAGGACTATTACCTCATCAGAGAGCTTAACAAGTACGGTCTTTCTGACAAGCTTCTAGTTTGGCATAGAGGACTAAAAAGTGACTTAGAAAAATCGCTTGGAACTAAACTCGACTTTAAAGCAGTTGCCCTATCTATAGCTACAGAGAAAGGACACAGGGAGATAAAGCTCCAAATGACAAAGGAGCAAATTCTGGAAACAATATGCGAGGCTGTAACATACGCCAAAGAACATGGACTTTACGTTTCAGTTAACGCCGAGAAAAGCGTTGGCACGGAAATGGAATATCTAATAGAATTCGCCAACAAAGTGGCCGAAGCAGGAGCTGACAGGATAAGGTTCTGCGACACACTCGGCGAACTTACCCCGCACGAAACATACAACATAATCTCTCATCTTGTTAAAGAAGTCAAGATACCAATAGAGTTCCATGGTCACGATGACATGGGTCTAGCAGTAGGAAACGTCCTTGAGGCCATCAGGGCAGGAGCCAAGTGGGTTGACACAAGCATTTGCCGCCTAGGTGAAAGAGGAGGATTCGCCTCGCTTGAAGCAGTACTTTACAACCTTTACAAGCATTTTAACGTGACAAAATATAAAGTCAACATGCTTGCCGAGATCACGGCCTTCGTAGAAAAAGCCTCGGGAATCCCCTTGCCACCCAATACTCCCATAGTGGGAAAGAACATATACCGGCATGAATCAGGCATCCACGCACATGGAGTACTCAGGGATGTCTCCCTCTACGAGAAAGTTAGAGCCGAGGAAGTTGGAGTCGGAGAAATAAGCATGAAAGACAAGATAGTGATCGGAGAAACAACAGGCAGAGAGAGCATAATATATGTGCTGAGCGAGGCTGGAATAAAAGTTGATAAAAACGACCCAGCGGTGAGAAAAATACTTCTTAAACTACAGGAGCAGTACCTTTTCGGAAGGAAAACCAGCGTACCTCACGAGGAAATAGTCGAACTTTACAAGTTGATTGCTAACGGAAGTAAGGTACCTATATCCGTAATAGAAGATACAGTCTAAAAAAGCCGATTTTATTTTTTGTCTTCACTCAATTTTTCGTAGTATTATGTGAGTGTAAAAATCACTGTTCAAATCTATTTTTCGGGAGACTTCCCAATATGCTGGATGCTTTATCTTGAGCGAATACTTTCCTTTAGGTAATTCTATGGAAAATTTTCCCTCATTATCCGTCATAATGACTCTTCCCCCAACCTCCACAGGGCACATGGGGATCGGTACACGGTTCTCATCTGTTACACGTCCTTCAAGAATAGGAATTATTATCACCTCCTTTTTTTATCATTCCTCTCCCTAAAATTTCCCTACTTTTTTATTTTCAAAACTAATTTTTTATCTTTTTTGACAAATGTCTTACTAAGTATTCCCTTGCTAAGTGTTTCTTCTTTTACTCTTGTCTTTGTTCAGGGAATTATAGAAAGCGTTATTTATTTTTTGAGTTTAAAAAATTTTTTTGGGCTTTACTCGTGACGGGGTCTAGTATGAAGCGTGGCGGTGTTGCAGAACTTGTTCTTCACGGTGGCACCGCGCCTCGATGGCTGTTTGAACGTATGGTTAAGCTAGCGAAGCCTATAGTGTCCCTTATAGTGTTAGAGTATGGTGAGAATGAGTTTTTAAGGAGAGTCTCCGATCCATTCTGGTTCCAAGCCTTGTCGTGTGTTCTCGGTTTTGACTGGCACAGCTCGGGAACGACGACGGTTACGTGTTCTGCCTTGAAGTTAGCGTTGAACCCTGAAGAGCATGGACTAGTGGCGGCTGGCGGCAAGGGAGCAGCCTCGCTGAAAACACCTGAAGAAGTAATGCGCGCTGGTGAAGCCTTCGGCTTCTCTGAAAATGAAGTTGAAAGGCTCGTTTATTCAAGTAGGATGGTTGCGAAGGTTGATAACGTGGCCATTCAGAGCGGGTACATTCTTTATCATCATGTGATGTTTATCTCTGAAAGTGGTGAGTGGGCAGTCGTCCAGCAGGGGATGAACCCTGACTTTAAATCTGCTAGGAGGTATCATTGGCTATCCGAACAAGTTACATCATTCGTAGAGGAGCCGCATGCTGGCATAGTCGGCGACGTTGTACATGAAAGCGTGCTAAACATGACAGCTAGAGAGAGCGAAGGCTGCAGGAAAATCTCCCTTGACCTCGTCAAAGATAACCCTTCACATATCAGAAGCTACTTTTCGGCTGGTGAAATGCAAAGGAGTCTTTTCGAGTGGCTTCCTGAGATGAATGTTGCGAGGCAGCTTAACATGCAAGTTAAAGTCAACTGGGATGCGTTAAAGAAGGCGTATGAGGTGCAGCCTGAAAACTATGAACAGCTTCTCGCAATAAAAGGAATAGGACCTAGCACCGTGAGAGCTTTAGCTTTGATTGCGGAGCTTGTCTTTGGCGCTTCGCCGAGCTGGAAGGATCCTGTAAAGTACTCGTTTGCCTTTGGCGGGAAGGACGGTGTTCCATACCCTGTCGATAGAAAACGCATGAATGAAGTAACCACATTCCTCGAAAGGGTAGTTGAAGAAGCAAGACTTGACATTAAAGAGAAAGTTGAGCTTCTGAAGAGGCTGAGGAAGTTTAGTGGCGGCCGCGCCTAAGACTCCAAACGTTCAACCTCTTTAGCCACCACGTTCACTAACGACAAAAGCTCCTCGGCAACCTGTTCACAGTCACTCTTGCTCGAAGGAAGAGGAGGTAACTTTATCAGGCTATCCCTCTTAAGATGAGGCTCTATATAATTCATCCTGATTTCGCTCGGCGGAGCTCCCTGTCTGATATTAGCGCCCACGCTTGCCTTGAAACTCTTAGCATCAAAAAGAACAGCTAAGCCGGGAGCCACGCCCACCATTATATCGAAGCTTAGAGATGGCGATGGACATCTTGTCCTCGTGCCCCTCAACAACTATGTGCCCCATACTTCTCCTTTAATACGTTATAACAGCTTTCTATAGCATTAGGAGCAATAGAATACCGCACTCTTCTAAACTCTTCATCATTACTGAATCCAACAATCTTAGCGGCATAACCCCTTAACTTGGAGATAAACTCCGGGTCAAGAGACCTTGAGGCCAACAAAGAGTTAAAGTTCAAAACATTGAACATCTTTCTTTTGAAGATAGTGTACCTTTCAACTAACACCCTTGAAGCAACGTCCCCCTCTTTAAACCTAAGAACTTCTAGCGTGCTAACGGGGTTAGTCACCTCGTATGGTATGTTACTCAGCATCGTAGCTTTATGTAGCTTCACTATGTCGTCGCAGAAAAGTCGTTCCTCCATCTTACATCTGAGGTAAACATCGTAGTCATACCATAAGTCATGCTCCGAGCAAATTTTAAAGACGCCAACGTCAAATCCCCGTCTAACCAACCCCTAGCTATCGCAGATGAAACAACGGTCTTACCCACATCACCAGCCATAAGCCCAAAAACAAAGATGGACACCATAACTCCACCCAGAACCGGAACGCACACCTCTCTCAGAAAATAAAAAAATAAGAAGAATAAAATTTATTCTTATTTCCTCATTATTGGCTACTAAAAGTAATCATGTTTCCTCTTAGCTGATGTAATCTGCAAGTCTGGCTATTCTTTTCAGCATGTTTGGATGAGTGCTGAAAGCTTCCGCTATTCTACTTCTCAACCCTAAAACGCCCTTTATTTTTTCTTTGAACTGGAGGAGCTCGTAGGAGTCTATTTTTCCATCGCCATTAACATCGGCATCCATTAAAACGAGGATCTCCCTTGAAACGCTATAAGAAGGCTTCACAGCAAGGAACGCCTTAATGAACTCGAGCTTTTTCGCTTCTTCCTCGCCGATCCGCTCCTTCCTCATCACATTGTAACGTGCCAGTTTGTAAAGGGCGGATGCCATGGCATCTGGTTGACCAATAAGTTCGACGCTTCTGGCATCAGCATAGTACTCTCTAATCCTGCTTAGATAGAGTATTATAAGTTCCGTTACAAAATACATTACTAGGGCTGCGATCCCTACCACGAGGGCAACAGCGCCTCTGTCTCTATTACTGTAACTCGAGAATAAAGTGGAGAGGTAAATATAGTAGCATATTAACGGTATGACGCTCAGCGCCGTCATAATTAGCATATCCCTGTGCTTTATATGCGCTATTTCATGTCCTATTACCGCTTCAAGCTCACTGTCATCAAGAATGCTTAAAAGTGGCTGAGTTACACAAACACGTGCATCACGTATAGTTCGTCCATAGGCGAAGGCGTTTGGGATGCTGATGTCAGAGACGCCTACACGTGGCATGGATATCCCTGCCTTAGATGCAACTCTGGATACGATCCCATAAAGGCGTGGGTTTTCATGTGGCTTAACGTATCTTACCTTCATAATCAAATCAACTAGTTTAGGGCCAATAACATACTGCAAGCCAATAATGGACGTCGCTATAACCACATAAACTATCGGTAACTTAATGTTTGCAAGGTACATAAGAGCGGCTATCAGTGCATAGAAAAGCGCAAACATTAAGGCAACAACTATGAACATGCGTAGCCTCAGACCCCATATTCTCAAAATGTATCACCAAGAAAATTTCTTATGAACGCTTATTTTTATTTTTTTGTCATTTTTCTCAGCAATGTTTTACGGTAGGGGCCAGACCTCGTAGCTTGGCGGGAATGAAACCGTAAACTTGTAGTTTATCTTAAGTTCCTGTTCAGGTTTCAGTTTGTCTTCCCATTTCATTATACCTGTCTCGCTCTTCTCGCTTGGAGACGGGATGGACGATATGAGCTCAACGATTATTTCAGGGTCTCGTGGTAACGGTATTCTATCGTAGATGATCACATTTGCCTCCTCCTCAAGATGATTCCTGACCTTGATAGAGTATCCGTAAGTCACAGTGGTCTTGCCTTTTACAACGCCTCTCTTTTCCTCCTCTCTGAGCGTCATTTTCCTCTCGCACTCAAGTCGCTCTTCCCAAGAAGCGGGTAACTCAACTTCTTGGCCTGGGGCAACGTATGGCAGCTCAGCCACGCCAACCATTATGTCCCCCTTAAAAACTCTGCACACTCCTGGAGGAAGAGGGAAACTTTCATTCTTGATTTTCACCAGTTCCACAAATCCGGGCGACGTGTAAGCGTCCCAAACGTAGAGAGTTTCAGTGTTCATGGAAAAACTTTCGATCAGTAATAAAGTAGGCCTCCCTGGGGCAAAGGAACCCCTTGAAGATAATTGGAACGCAAGTCCCCCTTCAATGGTCTCCGCCTTTTTGAATGCTGGCTCCAGCCTCTCCTCTTTCTCCATTATTATTTCCTCAGGCGGTTTGGCTGTCACTCCTTTTATCTTCATATGAGGAGCTGGTGAAGGGGGAGCCATCGACTTTATAACATCTATGAACCATGGCTCCGGCTTCGGCTTCCAAGCTTTTTGAACTGCCCTACTATTTATAACCACAGGGACGTTATCCCATGGAATACCGACGTTCTGTATAACTTCCGCGTAAAAGTCGACGTTAGCCTCTTTTCCTAATGTAACGTCGTAGACAGGCATCCATCCAGCGTCACGCACGTCGTACTGTATGCTGAACTCGTATTTGCCTCCACGGTCGCATGAGACAGCAAGCTCTATTGCGCCCAGCTCCAGAACTCTTTCGCTGCCCCCCTCCAAGAGGGCTCTGAGCCTCTTAATCTCATCATTCATAAAACTTATTTCTCTCTCCTTCTTTACGAGCTCGGAGATCGCTTCTTTCCTTCTTTTCGTCACTTCGCTTAGGAAGCTGGTAAGTTTTTCTCCACCTGCCTCCCCAGTAAGGGCTACCGTGGAGAAAGTCTCAATACCCTTCCTCGCTGCTCTGTCAAAATAGGCCGTTAACTTCCTCAGCCCTTTTGCCTCTTCTTTAAGCACCTTAAGCTTGTCCTCTGCTTCCCTTAACTTCTCTAAGATCATCTGTTTTTTCGTTTCAAGCTCTTCAACACCAACTACAGCGCTTTTCACGTTTACCCCTGTGACCGTGACACCCCGTTTAGAAAAAACCCTTACAGAGCCAGGAATTATAGTCGATTCTTTTTCTATCCCTTCAAGTAAAAGGATGGCGGCACCTTCGCCGAGTTCGACCGCGAAACTTCTTTTAACGGTTGCAAAGTTCCTAAAGAAGGCAACCTCCTTTAATTCAGCCGACACTTTTTTGGCTGGCATAAACTCACCAATTAACTTGTACTAATAATTTACTTTTAAGTTAAAACTCTTATTTATTTTTTCTGAGAACCTAACAAACAAAAATTGGCTAAATGTGAGCGTTATTTCCACATCTGAGATTAGAAAATACCATTTCAAACTTGTCTTTTTTGATGTAACTCTTTAAAAACATTTTTTAAATAAAAATTAGTTAATAATTTAAGGGGAAGTTATAATTTGCGTTGTGCGTCTGTAGGGGTATAAGTAGCGAAGGGCGGTAGAGGAAATGTTGGAGCTTGTTAGCAAAGATTCTGGTGTTGCACATAGAATTTACATTGTTGATGCTCACCATCACTTGGGTGTAGACGTGGATGGTCAGAGTAACCGTAACCCCGCTGCTCCCGGGGGAACGTTCGACTTTTGCATCAGGCTGGGAAGTCACCTGTTAAAGACATTTTCCAACGAAAAAGTTGACCTCAAGTTTCAACCTCACGGTTTTCTTAAGGATCTGCTTGAAAACGAAGAAAAATGGCGGGAAACTCTTAATGGAACTTGGGTGATAGACCAGACGGTGGTCTTTCCTTTTAACGATGAGTTCAAATGGAGAGAGGGAGACGAGGGGAAAGCTACCTACTGGAGGTCGAATGACAACATTTACAGGTGGGTCTCACGCGCTCCGTACTCTCTTAAGTTAATAGGCTATTCACGAATAGTTCCACATGAGGGGGAAATTGCCATAAAGGAGCTTCACAGGGCTATTGCGCAACTTGGTCTCAGGGGCGTGAAGCTTCACCCTCGCTCTGATGGCTGGGGCAATGAAATAGACTCCGAGCCCGTAGTGGACTTCCTCATGGAAGCAGCCAAATTCGGGGTTCCAGTGATATTTGATACCCGTGGCTTCAATCAGGTAGTTGACATAGCCTCTGCAACCACTAAAGCGAGATACAAACTCACGAGGATCGATAAAAGCCTAGCGAGGCAGCTCAAGGTAATAATCGCCCATATAGGTTTCCATCTGAGCTACGATGAGTTATACATGGTGCTGAGCCACCCCAACATTTACGGCGAAGTTTCAGGCATACATAACGCAGGCGTACGAAAACTCTTTGAAGAAGCTTCATCCAGACTGAAGGAATCTCTAGGTCTGTACCGTTCATGGTCTGAAAAAATAATTTTCGGGACGGACTTCCCATACTTCGACGTTCACCACGCCGCTCAGTTCATATCTTACACGTTAAGCGAGGATTTTCCTGGAACACTTGAAGACGTGCAGCGAATCTTAGGTATTAATGCCTTACGCCTGATACCTCCAAAGCTGAAATCTCCCCCTCAAAAGGTAGAATCAGTCCACATCGACAGAGAGCTTCTCCCCACAGCTAAGAGGGTACTCGCATCTAAGATGGCAAAGCTTTCCTCGGAAGGAAAGATGGACATATCCTCCTTCGAGGTATTCTTAAGCCTTCCGCCTAAGGTATCTGTGAGAGATGACTGTCTCCTACTTGTCAAAGGCAAGAAAGGAAACGGTGACCATTTCTCCCTCATAATTCTCACAGTGATGAACCTTGGAGTAATAGCACGTCTTGAATCTGAGACACATGACTCCAGACCGTTACTTGGCAGAGAACTAGGATTCGACGACTTTTCGCCAAGACGACGCTTTTATAGTATATTATGGCCAACTGCAGCTGAGAAAAACCAACTGGAAATCGAAAGGAAATTATGCTCGCTCCTAAAGCCTCTTTTAGGAGATAAAGTAGAGGAAAATTCATCGCAAGTTAACCGTTAGGTTAAATACTAAGTTCTCTTTAATTATAAAAAGAGAAGGGGATACCATGCCTGATGAGCCTTCCAATATTAGCGCTGATAAAGGCAAGGCAGAGGAGGGAGCAATTAAACCCTTAAAGGCCGTTAAAAAAACGGTGAAGAAAAGGGAGGATACAGAACGCGGTGTAAATGAGGAAAAAGAAGAAGAAGTTCTTAGAAAAATGTTTAAGGAGGCGGAAGAAGCTAAGACGGAGAAATCTCCCAAGAAAACGTTAAAGGTCATGGTGAGAGAAGGATTGTCCGGTTATATAACGATCAATGACGACGACGCCGGGGAACTTGACGTCCATGAAGGGGCAATAGTTGAGTTCGAAGACCCACTCTCTGGGACGGGGGGCGTAGCTCTGGTACACTTGGACAAGAGCGTTCCTAAGGGAGTTGCTATGATTGAACCAGCCCTTAGCGAGGCATGTGGATTAGACGAAGGATTTGAAGTCGACATGAAAAAATTTGAAGGTGCACCTCAAAAATTAGCAAAAATTTCCTTTGGAATAGAACCCCTTGAAGGTGAAGCCGAAGAAGCCATAAAACGCGTCATGGATTCTAAGAAGGAGTTCCAAGATTGGCTTAATGGCAGAGTCATATTCAAAGACTGGGTTCTTAAGAATCCAAAGCTTAACATCAATGTTTACATAGTCTCGACAGATCCGCCATTAACGGGAAGACAGGTTGGAATAATAAACTTCGCAGAAATAAAGGAATATGAAATTAAGCCATGGAGAGCAGCTGTACCCTTCAACGCCATTCTCCTAATAGACGTCTCAAAAAGTATGCTAACGGAAGACATGAAAGTCATAAACATTGCTCCAGCAATTGAAGCCATTAAAACTATAGGAGGAGAGGAAATACCGGAAGTCAAGGAATTCTTAGAACAGTTCCAAGAGGGGAAAGCAATCAAAAGAGTGGCGGGTGCAGTTTTCGCCACGCTCCTATACTTAGTGGAGAAAGTTGGCAGAGGGTACGGTGAAAAAGTAGCTATAATAACATACTCGGAAGACGCTGAGCCAATAACCTTTCTAATGACAGGAGGAATAAAGCTACCATACTTCCACCCTGGAAAAAGCAAAATGGCAGGCGTCTCACAGCTCAGCAGGCTAATCATCGACCGACTTAACAGGGTTTCTAGTCAGCATACAAACATGTCACAAGCCTTAGTGAAAGCCATAGAGTTAATTGAAATGTGGAATAAAGAAGAGAGAGAAAGAAAATTACCGACAATGGTCGTTCTTTTAAGCGACGGCTTTCCTGACTTATGGGGTGAAGAGGGTCCCCCTGTTCAGGTCGTGCATGACTTCTTCTCCAGCAGGAATGACGTTGTAATCTATACTGTGGGCATTGGTGGAGATGTGCAGGAAAGAATAATGGAAGCTATCGCGTCGAAGGGACGTGGTGTTTACTTTAAGGCAGAGAACTTGGGCGACCTGCTAAATTGGTACCAGCGGCTTGCACGTGACCTAGTTGTCAGGCTTGAGGTCTAAGAGCCACTCTTAGGCATAAATGTAACTGTTATCAAGGAGTTCTGTACTATCTTGTTGGGAATCTCCTTAAGCTCCCCTTTTACTTTTTCGAAGAAGATTACACCTAAGTAATAAGATTCCGCTTCATTATGCTTCGGAACCTTCCACGTTAATGGCTCATAAGTTATTCTTTCTATTTTTCCTTTGGTGAGCGTTAGTTCAGCTGTTTTCCGCATGACGACCTTCTTGGTTTTCTTTTCAAATATGGCGAAAACCGCTCTAACCGGAAGAGTATAGTCTGCAAAGCTCTGAACAGACGGTGATAGTTTGAATTCAAGTTCTTTTTCAGTTTGAATGTACTCCGAGAGAGGTGGTGTACTGATATACGCCACTCTTATTGCTGGCCTCACGGCCTCAATTTTTATGCGCCTCTCGTTAACCCAACCTACTTCTTCTCCCTTCTTAATTTCAAATTTTAACCTGCATTCCTTATCTATTGCGAATAAGGGTGCCTTTACTGGTACTTTGATGAGAACCTTATCTTTTGTTTCTATTTTGACTGGTATTGTTTCCTGAAGGACTATTGTGTTATCTGCAGTTTCTGTATATGTAAAGTCAAATGCTATTTGCATGTTTAGTTTATTCTCAAGTTGAATAATTGCGTCGTGAAGCGATCCAGGGGTCATAGTTTCGGGTATTTCATGCAAAAAGACGCTTATAGCTTCCCTTAGCTGTACCACATTAACATTCAAGCTATCTTCCGCTAGTTTCTTTCCATCTCTTGTGAGGAAAGTCTTAACTGTAATTTTATCACTACCTATTGGAACGACTAAAGGCGGGATGTCAACCACGGAATCTATTATGGGTTCGTTTAAAGGCACCACCGCTGCTCTTTCTGCTCCTTTTTGAGTCACTTTTTCTATTACTAAGTCGCAGGGAACTAGGGCGCTGCTAAGTCCTCTTATCGCAACTTTTCCTGTGAGGGATGATTCTGGCGTGGCAGCATCGGGCATTGAGATAATCTTTAAGCTTACTCCTGGTCCCCTAACCACTTTAAACCTTGTAGGAGTCTCAACGAGGTTTATGAGTTCGCCATCATAAAAGATTTCCACAGATAAATACATGATGTCCTCATCTTTTCCTTCTCCCAGAACGTCGCTTGGAATAGTCCATTTAACAGGTATACTGGTCGTCACTCCGGGCTTGACTGACATGTCAAGAATCTTTCTTTCAGATTCACTAGTTGTTGATTTTGTCTTCACAATAATATTGACGGGCATTGGCGATAAGAGTTCGTTCGCATCAACCATTATAGTGGTCTCTAAGGTTTCTCCTATGTTATACGTGGTTTTCGGGATCCTGCCGGTCTCAACGGAAACCATTGCTCCTTGGAAAAAGACTCTAAAGTCTCTAGACCATCCCTCAGAAATCACCCTTCCACTTGAATCTATGAGCTGCGCTCTTATAGCGCACCTTGGGCTAATCCACGAGCTATAAAGCCAAGGTTTCAGGACAAGCGGCTCTATCTCAATCCAGCTTCCCTCAGTCTGTCCTTCCAGCACAGCCTTTGCCCAGTCGAGCTTCGCGGTCTCTTCAGACATGGCTACGAGGAGAACTTGGTCACGTGCTCTTATTGGTTTAAGGTAGACGCCCCATGGCTTAACGTCACTTGTCATATAG
>JAHLWX010000055.1 GCA_019057675.1 Candidatus Jordarchaeum sp. LHC_1308 | reverse complement strand
CGCCCTTCTCGTCTGGAACCATGCAGGCGCCGACGACCGTAAAACCTATCCCTGAAAGGCGTTTAGCCAGCCAGTAAGTGTTATAGTCCAGTACACGTCCAGATAAAAGCTCGTCGCCCACGGCGACGATGTAAACCTCCAACACGCTGCCCCCCGAAAAATGGTAAAAATAAAAGAGGATAAATTTACTTTTTCCTGTCGACTAGGTTTACGAATTCAAGCAGAACTTCCAATGCTTCTCTTATTTTTCTTGCATCCACGTTTTCAGGCGTGTCATTTGGGGTGTGCCAAAGAGACTCTGTTTCCTTTCCTATCCTGAGGAGGGCGCTTGCCAAGAGACCTTTGCGTGAAAAGTTGGCTGAATCTGTGCCCCCGAAGGGCATCGCTCCAACATTGACGGGTATCCCCGCAACTTTTCCAGCCTCAGCCAGTAGCTTGTAGACTTCAGGCGAGTGTTTAGCTAGGAACATTGGTTCAGCCGTTGAGGCGACAAGCGGACTGCTGCACCCAACCATCTCGACGTTCACCGTGTAAGCCCTCCTTTCGGCTAGCTCCTTATAGTGCTTCTCGACGAACCTCTTTGATCCTCTCATGCTCTCCTCGTTGCCAAAAGCAACTATCCAGACTTCAGTTCTCTCGGGCCTGTTCTTGGAAAGGTACTTCGCCGCACCTATTATTGCTGCCACACCCGCCAAGTCGTCGTTTGCTCCCAGAGACAGCTTTCTTGTGTTCACGAAGAAGTAGGAGACGAGAAAGACGAAGGCTGCACCAACCAGCCAGAGCAAGAGTTGAGCGTCGAGCATGCAGAACGCCGCCTTCAGTATAGATGAAGCATGATACATTACGGCGTTTAGGGCAGGGACTGGGGTCGGCCAGAATGGGGCTGGATAGCCCATCAGTAAGACGCCTACAAACTTAAGAGCTGAGGCTATCATCAAGGAGGCTGACGCCGCTATTCCTGCGACCATTACAATGTACGATCCTCGTCCGAGCCTGCTTGAAAGAGTGAACTCATACGCTGAGTCGACATGAGCTCCCAGTATCACGAGGCGCTTGGCTTCCCCCTTAGGCTTCAACTTCCCAATAACGTTAAGGGAGCGCTTCTTCGGGAAAACCGGATCCACAAACTCTGCCAAGTACATCAATTGAAGGAATAGCACTATGAAGGCGAACGCTATCATCGCTGCTCCGATCATGGAGAGGAACCAGAGTGATGCAGGGTTCACGCCAAACCACCAAGCCCAATCAGTCCAATAGAGAAGCAACGCGGCAATGTAAAGCCATATGAACCACCTTATGTATCCCAAGAAGCCTCTAGGATGACACTCGTACTCCTCAACATCGACGGAGTCACAGTACCCCTCTAAGATTTTACCCGTCTTCTTCAGGGCTTCGACTTCGGCGGGGGAACAAGACTCGCGTGGGCCGAATTCCTCGCAAATATTTTTCACGTAGTCAAACATCAGCTTCTCGTAGCTCTCATCCGTCCTCACTCCTTAAACCCCTCCTAGATTTTTAACTAGAAATGGGCGCCTCTTCACTTATAGGCATTATGGAGAATGAAAAAACATTAAGTTACTAAAATAGAGGAATTTCGTCCTTGTCCGACATAAATTGGAAAAAAATAAATTGTCATGACGGCCTCTTATTATCTTCGTAAAAAAGGGTTTCTTTGTTGATTTTTGATGGAGGAGGTCTTTATTGATAGGCTCTGTTAGGCATGTTCCGGAGGAAGTTAAGAGGCTGATTGAGGAAGGTGGTTCCCTACTTGTGAAGGGGATGGCTGGGAGTGGGAAGACTGCTTTCACCTTATCCCTCCTTGAGGAGTTTTCTGGCGGCACTCCAGTTTACGTGTCAACTAGGCTTTCTCGCAACTCTTTCATCAAGTTTTTTCCTTGGGCTGAAAGGTTTCTTGGAGAAGAGGGGTTCGTTGATGCGAGAGCCCCGAGTATTCCTCCGAAAGGGGGGAGGCTACCCCTTAAGTATGCTAGCGCCCCCGAGTTCGTCGAGTACGTCTACTTTAAGCTTAAAGACGGCGCCGATCCGAGAGTTGCAGTCCTTGACAGTTTGGACGCATTGAAATTTGCTCTCAACATGCCTTATGACGATATTCAGTTGGAAAAGCTGATGCTCGAAATGGGGGAGGCAACTGGTTCAAGCATGGTCTTCGTAGTCGAGAAAAATGGGGAAACCCCGCTGGACTATGTTGTGGATGGAGTCGTGACGCTGCGCTGGAGGCTTGCCGGGAGCTTCTTGTTGAGGGAGATCACCATCGAGAAGGTTAGAGGGGAGAAGATAATGTTTCCCGCCAGGTGCTTCACGCTTAAGGATGGCAACTTCAGGTTGATCGAGCCATGCAGATATGAGTTAGGTGATAGGGTTAGTCCACCGCCCATTAAGAAGGCAGGTAGGAAGCTTCCCACAAATATAGATGAGCTGGATGAAATTCTGAGCGGCGGCTTAGGTAGGGGGGAGGTAACCATGCTTGAGGTGGGCATTGGCGTGGGAACTGATTACAGATGGATCGTTATACCTTCCGTCGTTAACGCTGTTATGCAGGGATGCCCATCGGTCTTCATTCCCTCTGCTGGTTTCACCCGCCTCGACGTAGAAAGCTCCTTTAAACCATTCTTCAAGGATGAAACAGTCATGCAGAAATACATTCACATAGTTCAGTTTGCAGGGAGCGAGGAGGAAGAAGGTGTTCATGTGCTTTACGGGGAAAACATCATCAAAGACGCGGGAAAGGTGATCAGCGTCGCCAGCCAAGCGTTAAAGGAGCTCTCGTCAAGGGATGTTGTAATCTTTGTTGGAGCCGACGTTCTGGAGCATATCTACGGCTGTGACGAGGCGATCAAGATGATTAGGAGGATAATCGAGTCTTCAAGAGTGAACGGGTACACTTTGTTTTTGGTTGTTAAGAGGGGGCAGACGCGTGGGAAAGCGTTGTTCCACATGGCAGACACACACTTAAGGCTGGAGGAAGTCAACGGTGTTACGACGCTTCAAGGTGTAAACCCGCCGACGAGAGTTTACGCGTTGACGGTAGACGAGACTGAAGGATACTTCAAGACGAAGCTGATACCTATAGAGTAGTTCTAGAACCCATTTCAAGAAGGGTTCATCCTACCTAACGCTAGCCAACCATCTAGACAGCTGCCTCTGAAAGACAGAATCTGCAAGTATTCCCCCCGGGGAGGATTAATGGTTCAGTGGGATGGTGCCCTTAAGATTAGATAGAACGTGGGCTGACGTAGCACATTGCGTCGTAATTGGTGAGGGGATTTTTGAGGAATATGAGAGGGAATGAGCGTGCTTTTTCGAGAGGTTTATTAGAAGTTTGTCTGGTTTAGTTTTCCCGGTGTTAGGTATGGTTGCTATTGAGATATCGGAGGAGAGCTACCGCAGGCTTATAGCCCTCAAAAAGATAGTGGACGCGGTTCTGGGGGACACTTTTAGAGACAACTTAGAGTACGTTGAGTTTGTGTTGTTGGCAGGGATAGAAAAAATGCTCGTCGACCCGCTCCCGGACGATGAACTTTTGAGGAAGACTATCGTCGCGATGTTCAGGGAGAACCCTGAGTTCGTAGCTGATTTTATAGCAAGGACTATTAAGAGTGGAAAGATGGAGAGAAAAGCTGACACTGGGGAGAGTTACACTACTTAACCTCCAAGTTGAGGTGTTTAAGTTCCTCCATTGCCTTGTAGGCCTTGAGGTTGGCATCTTTGGTCAGCCTCAGCGCTTGGCTGATTGAGGATTCAACGCGGCGCACCAGTTCAAGCTCTCTCTCACAAAGCTCTCTTATAATGGGAATGTTGACCAAGTTTAGGAGTGTGAAGAGTTTTTCCACCATGAGCTTGTAGTAGGGGAGCTCTCTCAGGGAGTCTACGATGTTGGTTCGCGCTATCACGAGTCCCGCCCTGAGCTCCTCCAAGTTTACGTCTTCAGGCAAGAGCTTCTGAACTGCTTTCTCGCCTCTTGACCGTGCTACCTCATCCATGAGCTGGTCTAGGAGCGCGGACGCGTTACGGTCAGAGCCATGTAGTACTCTTAAAACGTGGAAAAGCGTGTTCACCCAGTAGCGGTGGATGATTAGCCGGGCTTCGAGTCCCCTTAAAATGTCAGGGACGGATTCTCTCATTATGCTTACTATCTCGAAAAGGCGGTCAAGTGGAAGCGATGTTGGGTCAGGGTTCATGTCGAACGTCAAGGCAATCTTTCTTAGCCCGTCTAGGAGGAGCCTCGGGCCGAACAATAAGTTCAAGATTTCCTTCGCAAGCTCCTCTTCGCAGCCCGCTTCAAGAGCCCTATCGTAAGCATCCATCACGCTGCTTCCCTCTCCAACCCATCTCCTAATCTCCTCGCCAACCAGTCTCTTCAGCTTCACCGCTACATCTTCATACAGCGGGGCGATAATACTGGAAAGCTTAAGCATGCGCCCCCAAACCAAGTTCACCTGCTCATCAAACTTCAGAAAATTCTCCTCTATGAGCTCCTTCAGAAAAAGCTTAGCGGAACCAAGATTAACGGTTGGGCGTGGATGCCCACCTTGAGGTGATGGCTCTAGGAGGGACAGGAGGCGACTCGTGAAAACACGCGCCTCATAAACAACCTGAATGTAGTCCCCGGCTAAGAGTGAAAATTCACGCATCGCGTCGCTCCAAAGTTTCAATCGCTCAGTAACCGCGTTAGCTCCACCGCCACGGTAATTCAAATCAGAGAGGACATGCTCTATGAAGTCGGCTACCACAACCAAGAAGTCTCTCACAACGCTTTTCACAGCTTCAAGAAGCTCCGCAAGCCGCTCATATGACAAGTGATAGCCCCCCTCAAAGGCTGGCAAGACAAACCAATAAACCTCAGCAGTCCCTCTAACGAAAACATAAAAGTTTTCCTTATAAATCTAAGGAAAAAAAAGGATTACTGGCGTTTTTCTTCCTCTTCTTTTTCAAGCTCCCTCAGTACTATGGCGCTTATGTCCGGCGGTATTCCTACGGAGGCAAGTAGCCGCTCCCTCTCAGCTGGCAAGTTAGCTCTCAGCTCTCCTAAAAGGGCGACAGCGGCTTCCTCGCTCAGCCCGCTCTCCACAAGCAGTGGAACAAGCCTGTCGGCGATCTCGGCAGGCACGTAAGCCGCAACCTTCGGCTCAACACCTATAAGCGCCATTTCCTCCCAGAGGAGAGCCTTAACCATTTCCATCCTTGACAGCGGCTTCTCAACCTCGAACGGCTCACCCTTCTCTATTGCCTCTATCAGCCTGTCAATCTTCCTTATAATTGGTGGAGTCCTCAACCTCCTCACGTAAACGTACCCTGCAAGGCTGGCCGGCGGCGAAATAACAGCCAAACCCAATATGATAAACAGCGTTAACGGAATCCTCACGTTCAAGCCGGGTATAGCGACACTTCTCTCCTTGATGGTGAGAACCTGAAACGTCTGAGCCGACTCGTAGTTCTCAGCGGAAGCGCTGATGGCGATAGGTATGGTCGATGGGGAAAGAGACGTCGGAACAACCAGCATGTAGCGTCCATCACCAACGTACATGAGAGGAACACCATTAGCGGTCATGGTGGCCCCCGGGACAGGGCTGCCACTGGAGTCCCTGTACTCGAAGAACAAAACGACGAAGGGGACGCTGTTTTCGACCTCACCATAACCTCCAGCCAGAACTAGGTAGGGGTTGAAGCCGCCTAGAACCATGAAGTTCGTCGGCGTCGCCGTAGCTGCTATTTTCAGTATTTCGAAGTCCACCTGCCTCGGCTGGGCAGAATAGTTCTCCTTGCTCACGTAGAACACAGCGGTATACTTGCCTGGAAGCATGCCAGCTGTGTCGACGCTAAGAGTGTAGGTTCCGTTGTTCAAGGATGTAAGGTTGGCTGCGAGGACTGGTGAGCCGTCCCGAAGTATTGTGCAGCTCACCGCGGCATCCGTGAGTGGAACGTTGTTGTGCGTGTCCCAAACCGTTACCGTCAGGTTAAGAGTCTCCCTCCACCGCGTCTCCGAAACACGCACGTCCTGAACAGCCATGGGGATGGGTTTAACGAAGAGCCACAACTTGTCCTCCTTCAAGGAGTAGTTTGTGAGAAAGACGCTGAACTTCACACTATAGGAGACCCCGGACGGGAGAAGAGAAGTTGAGAAGACGCCGGTGTAGTTTCCGTTGTTTTGTTGGTCAACAAGCAGCCCCATAAAGTCTGTTCCTTCAATGAAGTAGGTAACTTGGGCGCCGAGCAGTGGGGCACCCGTCAGCTTATCGGTGCAGTAAACGTAGAAGGTGAAGTCGTCGCCGAAAAACACCTCGTACGACGGGTTGAAGGCCACTTGAATAGGCCTAGCGTAAATATCGAGAATCCTGTCTTTCGAGTATGTGGTGTAGTTGGTGCACTCCACTCTAAAGGTCACGGTGTAGCGGCCTGGGGGAAGGAGGTCCTTGGGTATGCTGCCCGTGTAGTTTCCATCCCCGTTGTCGCTTAGCTGGAAGCACCCGAACCCACCAATAGACCACGCCACGTTCGCCCCCACAACCGGGAACCCATTAGCGCTATCATAAACGCTAACCTGCAGCTGGATGTCAGTGTCGTTCCAGTAGTAGAGTCCCGCCAGCGTCGGCGTCCGAACATTCAAATCGTTCAACTCGACAGGATCGACTATGATCGTCGTGAGATTTGTTCTGGTTTCAAGGCCTGAGCCGCCCGCCAGAAACTCGACGACGTACGCTGTGCCACCAAAAAGCAAACCAGTGAGGTTGGCCACATAGTAGATTGGTACCCCATAGGATTGCGTCAGGTTCGTCCAGTCTAGGACAACCTGACCCGAAGAGGAATCAGTAACCCTATACTTCAAGTAGTAGCTCAAATTCTCTGAGCGATTCACAGCTGTTCCATCATCATACGTCCAGTTGACCATGAGCGGAAAACTGTATGGGGTCCAGGTACGCGTGAGCACGGTCCCATTCATAACTACTATGAAAGTCCTTGTAGCAGCGGCATAATCGGTGCAGGCAAGTGTTAAGCTCGTAAAGGAGTTAAGAGACACACTCCAGTAATCTGACCCGTTAACGTGTCTCTGCACACCATTCTCGTAGAAGTATATGTTATATGTGTTTGGCGGGAGGCGGAAGTGTATGTGTCCTGTGGCGTTAGTGAATCCTGAGGAGACGAGCCCCGACGTATTTGTTACTGTGACGTTGATGTAGGGGAAGTTGCTGCCCGAGGGGTATATGACGTGGCATATGAGGTTGACCACTTCCAGCTGGACCTCTAATAATTGGTGTCCGTTCAAGCCGACTATTGTGCTGTTGGTGTACGTCTGGTATTTTATGCCTTCGTGTGTCTCGTTCCAGCTGACGCAGACGTTGTAGCTGCCAGCGTACAGGTAGAACGCGGCGTGTCCGGTTTCGTTCGCCGTCTTGCTGAGGAGGAGGACGTTATCCGTGGCGTTTCTCACCTCGATGAGGGCGCCTCCCAGATCCCGGCCGTCGGCGTCTGCAACGTGGACAGTTAGGTTGAAGAACCGTTCCTCAACACCGCCAACGGATATAGACCTAGCCTTCATGGCATCGGCAAAGCTCTCAAATGGGCTTGAGCCCTGAGTTCCGTTCCAGACGTAAAATGCGTAGCACTCACTTATCCAGTCTCCGGGGTTAACGTATATTGGACTAACCGTGGTGCTCCTGTACCAGTTCTCCGAACTACTACTATAGTTCACGGTGAAACCCCAAGATATGGATGAAGGACTTGTGACGTGGGACTGCGGAGGAACGACGTCAACTATACCTGCAGCAACCCCACTCGACTCGCTCAGCGTACAGAACCAGTCTGATGAACCTAAGGGATAAGTTCCGCTACTCATCTGCTCCACAACGTAGCGGGTGCCGGCGGTCTTGTATACTAGCTTCGGCATTATTCCGGGGTCAAAGGAGTAACCGCAACTCAAGTATGAAGAAACATAGTCAGTAGGGCTACTGAAAGAGTCTTGGAATATTGTTGTCGTGTTACATATCCAGCCCCATTCAAAAAACCTATAGGTTATTTCGGCGTAAGTGTCCAGCGTGGTACTACCACTCCTAAACGGGACGCGGGACGAAACCACGACGAAGAGCGGCCCGGAACTATAGTTTAAGGAAACACTGGATGGAGAACCACTAGTAGTGTACGTTGTGGTGAACCAGAAAAACAACCAGCGCCACCTTTCCGTAAATGTTGGGTTGTTATGGAAAGGTGTTGTGCTCCAGTTGCCTTCATAAAAAGTATCGTAGCACTCGAATATTTTTCCTCCGTAGTTGTTGTTGTATATGTATGCTTTGTAGTTTGTTCCTGTCACCGTTATGGTTGAGCCTGCAGTTGTGGCGCTAACCTGTGGTGTGAATATTGGCGCATTAGTGCTTTCGTCGCTGAAATATATGTAGTAGGTTGTTGTCTGATAGGCTGTGAGATTGACGTGGAAGGTTATAGTTGCCGTTAGAAGGTTGTTGCCGTTAAGGGTCTCGTTCCATACTTGGTATGGTGTTCCGGGATCGGGGAGCCATGAGGAGCCGTTCCAGAGTTGAACTCTCACGCTGTTCCTGTGGCAGCTTACCCCTAGCTCTGCGAAGTTTAAGTATACGTCTACCGGGATCGTCGCGTTTACACCGGCGTTGTTGGTCACGTTTATAGGTATCCTGTACTTGAAGGCGGTGTTCCACCATGGTGGGGCGTCTTGTGGGGGGGTTAAGGGTGTTTTTAGCTGGGTGGGTGTTGTTATAGGGATGGAGGTGATGTTTTGATTTGGTAGGAGTAGGAGTGTTGGGAGTAGGAGTGCAAGAACTATTGTTAGGGTTGCAAGCTGGGTTTTTCTTTTCAAATCTTCCCCTCCGATGAGCCCTCCGGAGGCTCCTTTAAAAATAGGAGCTATTTTTTCTCTTAAATAAGTTTTGGAAAAACGGTATATCTAAAAAGTTTTTACATGCTCTAGTCGACTGCCACGGCTGAAGCACATGGACTTGTGGGTGAATCACGATGGTTTAATTTTAGAGCCGTCATTTGTTCCTAGCAATTGACAGAGCCTGTTAGGCGTATAGATAAGCCTGAAAAGCCGCTCATCAAGTCCATGGAAAGTTTTGTAAACTTCAGGAGCTTATCTCTCCTTTGCTTGTAAGCTTTGGCAACTCCGCTCCCTCCCTGATGGCGAGGTTTGCTGGAAGGTTAAACCTTTTCCTCGTTTCTCGGCGAACTAAGTGGTGGAGAGAGCAATGGGGTTCACTCTGCGTCAAAATCGACCTTCGATATGTGGTTGCACCCCTGAAAGTCTTAACCGTGCTAAACAATTTCTCGAAGCCATCGGCGGACGGCTTCAATTTACAGGTGATGGCTTGGAGAGCCCAAAAAGCAGATATGTAAGTTGGAGTATTTTGAAGTTGATTTTCCTCACAAATAAAGTCTGTGGGTTTCCTGAGGTTGTTTGATGATGAGGGGGGAGATGAAGGCGTTAAACGGGTTGGTCTAAGACTGGATGATTATTGTGATGGTGGTGTTTTTGTTGGTATATGTATTGGGGCGACTAGTTTTGCTGTGATTGTCTGAAGTGGGTTTAGGGGGTTTTGGAGCTTTATGCCTGTTATTTTTAGGAGGTGGGTGAGTGTTTTTGCTGGGTGGCCGCATTTTTCTACGAGGTATACGTTTTCTTTGCCGTGTTTCTTTTTGAAGTAGGCTGCTGTTTCTTTCATGGCGCAGGGGCCGACTACTAGTATTGGGGGTTTTGCTTCGTCGACTTCTTTAAGGTTTATTCCTTTGCCGTATACTACTGTTATGGGGGTTCCTATTTGTTGTTGGGTGCTGAGCGCCTCGAGCAATGTTATTGTTGTGCCTTTGCACCCTTCGGGGCATGCCATGTCCCGTCCTTCTATGACTTTGACTTTTTCCGGTAGTCGGGGTGCGTCCTCGTTTTTTTCGATTTTTGGAAGCTCACCTACTATTCTTATCTTTGACTGTCTGCCGTATCCTAGTCCTTGCTCGTCTGCGAGCTTGAGGTGTTTTACCTCGTCAAGCGTGTATCCCAGTACTTTGGCTCCTACGGTGTCGACCGCTACGGAATCCACTCCTCCGATCAGCACGTTTAGTCGTGGAAGAAAAGCATTAATGATTTTCGTTGGCGGTACGCCGCCACGCGTAACTGCTTTGAGCCCATCGATCACTGTGAAGTCCGGTCTCACGAGACGGTATATGTCGACGATGAACTGGTGGAGTTGGTGGTTGAGCTTGTTAACTCTGCTCTCGTAGCGGACAAGGTTGAGTTGTTCCTTGAGCGATAGTGATATTGTGGTCGTGCGGCTTGCCTTGAGCCTTGGAAGCGAGACATAGAGGTTTTCCTCCCTCTCCTTTAGGAGACTATTGTAAAGGATCCTCGGGAACAAAACCTCGTACCCATCATCTCCAACTTTCAGCTTGACCGATATTTGCTCATCCAAGTAAAGTGGTTTGCCCCCGCTACGCTTCACAACCTTGTCCATTCCAGTAACACTGAATGCGTAGCGCGTAAGGAAACCATGGGGTGAGCCGTCCATAACGTAGACGCCGACGCCGACATCCCTGAAGAGGCTTATGGTTGAGGCTACAAGCTCGTTGGAGGTGGAGGAGTGTGCCTTGAGCGGTGAGGAGTCAACTTTAATGAAAGCTTTCTTTTTTCCCTCGGTGAAGTGCTCTAACCCGCCGAAGAAGTCTAACATCCTTCTTAAGGATTCTTCAACGCTACTTGAAACCTGCTCGATGATAACAAGCGACAACGAACAAGCCCCCAAGAAAAAGGATGAAAAGGGGAAAATAAAAAGATCTCCCTTCTTAAGTGGGGAGAAACGGTTCTTCGTCAATTAGCTTATAACATCTGGGAGCGGACTTTATACATTTAAAACTGGATGTTTAGGGTCGGCTGGGAACAATACGTTCTCCGTGGGGTACCTTTTTCCCTGAGAAACTTTACGAGTGTACGGTCTGATATGAGGAAACTGGCGCCTACTCTTCTTGGCGTAGCTTAGATCAAGTTATCTATGAGGTCTCTGTGTCCTTCATGGTAAGTTTGAAGAAGTCTGCATATGCTTCAGTAGGAAGGGCCGAGCTGCGTTGTCTTCGATGGGGGTTATGTTGCCCTTGTGACCCAGTAGTCTTGGCTCCTTTCGGGTTCATCGGAATCCTCTCGGCCTCTTCCCCTGTCAAGGCGAGCACACTTCGAGCCTTCCATTAGCTCCTCGAAGAGCCTTGGTGGAGAAACCTCTCCATCTGAGGACGCATGTTTATGGCGGCGTTGAGCTGCTCTTTTTTGTCCTAAACCCGCAGTTCCTGCACTCATATAACGCCCGTTCTGGTCTAGTGTAAACTTTCATTCCTTCTCTCCTCCTATCATGGGAGGGCTTTTGGGGTGAACGGATGAAGCCCCCCACATCCGTCTGGTGCTTGTGTAATAGGTTCTTTACTGCTATCACGTCTCTATCCTCTTCTAATCCGCATGTAGGGCACATCATCAGCCTGTACCCATTTGGGCTTAATTTTCCCCCCACATATCGGACATAGGCTTGATGTGCCCTTGGCGTCAGCATACTTCACGTTGAGACCCACAAGCTTCGCCTTATAGTCTGTGATGTTCTGGAGCTTCCTGAAGCTCCACCTGTTGAGTCTTCCGCTGAGGGCCTTTGAGCTTCTCTTCTTCCTCATGTTCTTGAGGTTTTCCAGCACAACAGTTGAGGCTGCAGCCCTCTTTGCTTCGGTGATTATTTGGCTGGCATTCTTGTGGTAGATGACATTAATCCTCCTTTGCTCTCTGCCCTTGTATTTGCCAGCAGGGGGTTTTCGTTCAATCTGGGGTTGGATTGGAGCTTTCTGCGTTTTAGGAAGTAGGTTGTCCTTATAACCCTCTCTTCAGTCCTAATATTGGTGATGCTGTTCTCAGAGCCGAAGACGACGTTATTCTCGTTTATATCTACGGCTATCGCTTTATCATTTGGCTCCAGCAGCTCAATAATCTTAGAGAAGACAGCCTTCAGGTAGAGATCGTTTCCCCTCTTTACCAGCCAAGCTTGACCAATCCTCATATCTTTAAACTTCTTATGGTATGTTCCATGGAACAGCTTCAGCTTAATCCTACCACTTTCAGTAGCTATTGAAGTCTGCCCGTTCTCGAGGTCTGCGCCGAACAAGTGATCATCTAGCATTACGACCTGTTTCTTAAAGAACGGTTTCTCAGCTTTCGCTAGCCCCTCCTCTTAAGCTTCCTGAAACTCTTGTATATCGAGCAGGCCATCTGACATGCAGTGTAAATGTAGTGTGGCGGCAGGCTCGAATATTTCATCCTCAATTCGCCGTACTTCTCCGCCTTCAGCTTTTTGAAGCCCGTAATCCCCTTTGCCCAAGCATAGTCGAGCAGGCGGTTTAAGATCTCTCTATACGTCGAGAACACTCTGGGAGCGGCCCATCCAGCTTGAAGCCTGCTGTGAGCTTAACGGTCTCTAATGGCATCTTCAACCGCCGCCACGATCATGCGCTTTTTACGACTTCTTGCCCCGTAGATCCTTCCAGCGAAGCTTGCTACTATGGGCTATTAAGTCTTCAACAAGCTCCTGTTGAGGCTCCTTAAGCTCCCCAGCATCTATGGCTTCTATCCT
>JAHLWX010000054.1 GCA_019057675.1 Candidatus Jordarchaeum sp. LHC_1308 | reverse complement strand
TAGAGGTAGGAAAAACTATGTATATTAAAAAAAGTAATATTAATACACTTGCTTTTATTTTTGGTAAAATATATATGTTTGGTTGAATGTTTTTATTTGGGTGGTGTTGTTGAATGCGAAGCTTGGTCTCTTCGAATGTGGCTCTCTTGTCTTGGTTAGAGCGATTACGCCTGTCCACATGGGCGTCGGTAGGGCTGGCGGCGTGGTGGATCTTCCAGTACAAAGAGACGTATACGGATTCCCCTCATGCAGCTCGAGCGGTGTTAAAGGAGCCATAAGGGCGTCCTTCACAGACGGAGGCATCGTTGACGCCATATTTGGCCCGCGGATCGAAGGTGGAGCTGGGGAAGAGAACTACTATGCTGGCGCCTTTAATACCCTTGACATGAGGCTTCTGTTGTTCCCCGTTAGGAGCCTCAGAGGAGTCTACGCCTTTGCCACATGCCCGCTCCTGCTGAATGTTTTCATGAGCTACCTAGAAGTTGCCGAGGCTCTCAAAGTTGACGTCAAAAATTTAAAGGGTAAGGTTAGCGGGCTCGTTAAGATGCAGCCCAAGGAGGACGAGGTGATTACCGAATCCGACCAGCTTGCCATTAATGATAAAGCCGTCCTGAACGAAGAGTTCATTCTGAAAATTAAAAAGGAAAGTAGAAATGAACTGACAGAGTTCAGTCGTGAGCTTGGCTTGGACAGCACTTATAGTGGTAGGCTCGTCATAGTGCACGATGATGTTGCCGCCGGGCTTGTTGAGAGGAGCATTCAGAAGATTTCGAGGGTGAAGCTTGAAAAGGACATAAAGAAAGTGGCTCGTGGGGGACTCTGGACAGAGGAAAACGTTCCATCAGATACCGTTTTCCACACGGTTTTTATGTACTCAAAGACAAGAGGCGGCAACGTTAATATGAGTGCCTCAGAAGTTAAGAATTTCATTGAAAACGAATTTAATTCGCGGAGTGGCTACTTGGTCATCGGCGGAAACGAGACCGTTGGAAGAGGACTTGTAAGATTAATATTTATCAAGCAGGTGGGATGAACGGTGGCATTTAGTGCATCGCAAGAAGCCCTTAAGCACGCTCTCAGGACAGCCTTCACTGACCTTGAAAAAGTTGCCGAGAAATTTAAGGACAGCGTCGACAAGGATAAGCTGGGAGTAAAGCTGAGGACGAGGTCAAGGAATATTCCGACGCTTATGTTCGACACAGGGCTACTTCCAACGCTGACCTTCCTTTGGGCTAAAGCAGGAAATGAGACATACGCAAAAATTTACAATCTGCTGGAAAAGGGAGCTTCACACTCAAAGAAGGACGCGCAAGGGTCGAAGGAGGAGAAAGCCCCCTCACTGGAGGAGCTAAGCTACTCCCTGTACCTTTATGGTGTGCTCAAGTTCATGGAGGCGAAGAGGCTCATAAAGAACACGTCAGACCCAAAAAATGCGGTCGATGAGCTGGTCGAAAAAGGAGCTACCGCCATAGTAACATCCCTCAGGGTGCTTGAGCCATATTTGATAGAGCTGAAGAAGCTCTGTGAAGCAGCCTACGAGGAGGAAAGAGAGTGAGCCTAACCATCAACCAGCTTGCCAATAACCCGAAGACATTTGTGGAAAAAGTAATTAAAGAGACATCTTCACATGCAGCGAGTAGGCTCCTAGCGGTTATCAGCTTTGAAAACATCACCCCGACGCTGATAGGGGGGTACAATGCTGCTACGGGATCGCTGGAGCTTGAACTGGCCGAGTCCGTCAGGCTAACCGAGATTAAGGGTCTGTGGAGGTGGTGGGCTCGCGCTCTCCTCTTGGGATGCGAGGGAAAGCAGAGTTTGAAAAACGTTAAAGAAGTATGCGAGAAGGTCGCTGAATTGCTGGGATCAACGAGAAGCCCCAGCAAGGTGGAACTGAGACTCCACATGGAAAGAGACACGTGCGAATTGTTCAAAAACAGGAAAGACCACTTATACAAAGTTGCCAAAGCGTATTCTCGTAGGGAAGTTGATAAGGAGATCCAGAAATCTTCAAGTAAACATGGTGATAGGAATAGTAGTTATACAGCAACCAGTCGTGGTCAAATCGCCGATGAGTTTAACAAGTTAGTAGAGAGCATACCGCGCACTAAAATAATCGGGATGGGTGTTCCATACAACAAAAAAAAGATAAAGGATGAAGCCCAGCGTGAGGTTATAGACGAGAAAAAGAAAGAAATAATGGCTGAAGAAAATGCTAAGGCACTTGTGAATAAGCTATTTGTATTTTGTCCCGGAGAGCTTAGAGGGAAAATCGAAGTTTACGAATACTTGCACGGGAAAGGCGGCCTCGGGAAAAGCGAGCGGAACTTTCTTGTCGGCTCATTGCTCGTCGCCTTAACATTCGGCGGCATAGGAGCCATAACGTCGAGGGGCTTCGGCGCCATATCATTGTCTTGTGAATACGTTGGAAAGGATGTCGAAGAAAAGTTTAAGGAAATAACGCGGAGGATCTTTGAAGAAAAAAATGAGGAAAATGTGAAAGAAGTGGAGAAAAGCCTGGTCGAGCTGGTGAAGTGTACTCTGAAGTACGGAAAAGAATTGTTCAGCGTGCCCGCTCAATGCGAAATGTCTACTATCCCTTCTACTATCCCTGAATATCCTACAGCTGATCCGGAAAACAACGTTTTAAGGATTGAGGTTGTCAGCGTGAACGCTGAAAAACCGTTTGAGCTCCTCGAAAAAATTGGAAAGGCAACACTGAAGAACGAATGGAAAAAAAATGCTAAGAGTTCTCCAAAAAAAAGCGGCTCTTTCCACACGTGGATACTTGGATTGCCGAGAATGCAACACGGAAAAGGATATTACTACAAAGGAAAAGGGGATGAAAGCAGGAGGAGAAGCGCCATCAACATACGTCCAATAGTCCCCTTAAAGAAGAGAAATGTGTGGCTTGTCGCAGTTTATGGGTTCCTTTCCAAAGATTGGAATGTTGAAAACTTAGTTCATAAAGGAAAAACTGAGAAGAAAGTGAAAGATTACGAGATTATAAAGTGTGACGTTGTATCTGAGAAAATAGGGCAAGATAAGATTCTAGACGACGAGAAGTTTATTGAGGGTGTTTTTAACGCTGCGTTCTGTTTCGTGAAAAAGCTACTAAGGTGATTGTTGTTGTCATGTAAAAATGTTACCGAAATCTTCGACGTCATAGAATTAATTAAAAAAAAGCATGAGTTTAAGGAAGCAAACCTTTGGTCGCTCATAGCCTTAGGTTCTTGCAAAGTAAACTTGGCTGAGAAGTCAAGTGAAGACCATGGAGGCAAAAGTGTGCAGAGGAAGGGGAAGGAAGAGGACAAGGAGCTGGAGCGCCAGTTTATAGAGTGGATAGTTAAGGCATCAAAAGATGGGGCTACGTCATCGCTAAAACGGGCTGCCGAACTCCTCGATGCTGCCTCTGAGGGATACTGGCGTTCAGGCTACCACGTTATATCTATCGAAGCCTCTCTGGTAGAGAGGGGGCTTTTCTCGGCTGGCTCCTCTTTCGGATACACCATGTTCGAGGTCGGCCTATCCTTCGACTGGCTGCTCAACCTCCCCTTCATTGCCAGCTCAAGCATTAAGGGTGCCGTCAAATCCGCTTGGCGCGCCTTACACGGCAACGACGGAGACGAGGTCTTCGGGAACAAGCACGTTGGCTCGGCGGTCTTCATGGATGCTTACCCAGTCTCAACGGGTCGCGGAGGGTACATACTTTACCCAGACGTCCTAACCCCCCACTATTCAAAGGAGGGAAGCGACATATTTGACGAGACGGAGGCTTTCCCAGTTCCCGTAGCCTACCTGACTGTTGCTCCCCAAACGGTTTTCAGGTTTCAGGTAGCCGTTAAGGGGGATAGAACGGACTTGAGCAAGCTGTTGAGTAGCATACTGTACGCCTTCAAGATGGGGCTGGGGGCTAAAACCGCTGTTGGCTATGGGGTGTTTGACATGAAGCCAGATAGGGTCAAGGTTAAAGTTGCAGGAGGCAACGGGAAATGAGCATTCTTGAAGGCTTCTTCAAGGCAAAAATACTTGCCCTCTTCCACGACCCACCCAATAAGCCATGGATAATTACTGGCAGATGCAAAGCACATGATTTTATGGGAAACGAATTTAAGGAGAGGCACGAGCAAGAGGCAGCCTGGCTCGTCAGCGAGGTTTTCGGAAGAGAGCTACTTGAGTACATGAGAGGCAGCGTTTTCAGGAAAATATACAGTAAAGCAGACCGGCTTGCAGCGTCGGTTGACAGGTGGATCCTCAACTTGGTGACTGGGGGAGATTCAAAGTTCCAAGTAGGTGAAGTGGAAGTCAGAAACATATTCAACCCGCAAAAGTCGTTTAAGACAAACTTCACCCTAAACGATAATGGAATGAAGGATTACGCCGAAAAGCTGAAGGAACTCGTGAAAGCCGCCTCCAACAATGGCAAAACAGACATCCGGTTCCTCTACCATATCCTCTACTCCTCAGTAGAGTACTACTTCTATAGGGTTTTCGAAAAAGCCGTCGGACCAGCCGATACTAGATCCCCCTCACATAGCATCTTCGACCATCTAGCTGCTACGGCAATGATGATTAACTGGGTCTGGCAAGATGACTTATCCCGGCAGGATGCACTTGGAGGATACCTTGTCGGAATAGATCTTGCAGGAGTCCAAGGCTTCATATCGGGCTCAAGAAAGCTCCGAGACCTGTGGATTTCAAGCTGGATCGCCTCGGCTTTAGCTTGGGCTTCAATGAAGGAGTTCGTGGAAAAGCTTGGGCCAGACATACTGATTCTCCCCTCAGCTAGGAACAACCCCTTCTACTTCCACATGCTTCTCTTAAAGGCTAAAGACAAAAAAGAGTTGAAGGATAAGCTGGAGGAACTGAGGGGCTGGTTCAACTATGACAGCAGTAAAGGCCCGATATATCCCGTTATACCCGTAACATTAGACCTAGCCCTGCCAAGATTCGAGATTCTTAAGAAAATGAATCTGGTGGACAGCGAGGACGGACTGGTGAAAAAGATAGTTAGCGGTTACATTGAATCGTGGAAACTCCTGTTCAATAAAGTTAAAGAATCCATTTTGAAAGAGCTGGAGGTCGATGGGGGAAAGTTACTTGAAGCCGTGAAAATGGCTTTCAAAGAAGCAGAGGATCTTGGTGTAGATAAGTTGCCGCCCCTCATGATGAGGGTTAGCGTGATCGACGTAGCTAAAGAGGTCGGGAATGAGCAGGATCCCGCACTTTACCACCGCCTGTTTATTAAACTTATGGAAGCTATGAGGGAACTTTCAAATTTTAGAGTTAACCCTGCAATATATCTTAATCTGACAAAGTGGACGGAAGAGAAGTGCCATGCTGGGAGCTACAGCGAGTGCACGGTCTGCGGCCGACTTCCGGCACTACTGGAGCTAAGCAGTGATGAAAGCGAGTTCAAGGAAACTGTCCCCTCTAGGTGGAGAGTCTATTTTGACCCGGGGGAAAAGCTCTGCGGTTACTGCCTGCTGAAAAGGTGTGCCGCTATAAGGTTTGATGCCGCAGTGGAAGCTCTCCTTGGGCCTATCGATAATGAGGTGAGTCCCCCCTACTTTACATCGACATCAGACATCGCTCTTCAATCCTTCAAAGAGCAACTTACTAGTCTGCTGTCAGCCATAGTCGAGGGAAAAGTCGGCGGAGAAGAAATTAAAGGGCATATCGCGAAGTGTGTTGATGCAACGTTCAAGGAAATTGTTGCAACTAAGGATGCGCTACTCCAGATCCCGATGATCGCTAGCCGCCGCGAAAAATTCATGGAAGACAATAGGGAGCTACATGGGAAGCTGGACGAAAAGTTGCTGGACGAGGCGGCCACATTTTATGCTCTCCCGTCTGGAGTCATGTTTAGGATGGCTAGAGGAGAGTTGAGAGCCCTCGAGAGAGTTCTCTCCCGCATACTTGGAAGGGGCGAGCTAACCGTCTACTACGCTATTATAAATGCGGACGCAGACAATATGGGGAATCTCTTGTCGGGTGAGGTCTCAACCCTTCTTAAACTGAGGAAGGATTGCGGAAAAGAGGAGCTGGCAAACGCTGTTTCAAGTTACCTTTCTTCGCTGATATCAGATAAGAAGATCGCCTCAATGCTGAGGAATCTTATCGAAACTGCTGCTGGTAATGAGGAGGCGGAAGAAAAGAAGAAAAAAATGATGCAGGTCCTGAGTGCAACACATGGAAAAGCCACAATGAACGATGTAGAAAAAATCTATAATTTGTTGGAAATGATACTTAAAGAGAGGAGGATCATCCTTTCTCCGGCTTTCCACGTGACGTTGTCGAGAGCCCTCATGGTGTCCGCGCTCAAAGATTGCAGGAAAGTTGAAGAGTTCGCTGGCGTTACAGTATACGCTGGAGGGGACGACCTTCTAGCAGTAGTCCCAGCAAAAAACGGGCTAAGGCTGGTAGCCGAGACGAGAAAACTATTCGAAGGGGAATATGACGGCTTCCACTTGGTGGAACGTGGAGTGGTGGCTGCGATCTCGGACGTCGGAAAGTCCTACTCAGTGGTCTTCGCACACCACATGCACCCACTTCACTCCGTCCTAAGGGCAACACGCCACTCCATGAAGGAAGTTTCGAAAGAAGCCGAGTGGGTGGACGGCGGCAGAGTCAGCAAGAAGGACACTTGTGCTGTCGTCTTCCTTCCAAGGGGAGCAGACAAGGGTGACGAGGCGCTCCTACCCCTCCACTTTAAACAATGCGGGTGGGCTGTGGAGAAGGCGGAAGAACTGGCGGAGAGCATAGTGGAGAGGCGTGTCTCTCACTCCCTGCTGCGTGACATACTCGACGAGAAAAACGCTGAAGCGATAGCTTGGCTGGCGAAAGAAAGAAACGAAGCGGCAAAGCTCCTCATCGAAAGGATAATCAAGCGCAACATGCTCGGAGGACAGCAATCAGAGCTCGCTGAGACGCTCTGCGAAACGTTAAGGACAGTATACAGGCATAAGGAAGAACACGAAGAGAGAACGAGGACGCCCTTAACCATCATGATAACCCGTTCAGCCTCCTTTTACCTAAATGCCCGGTTCAGGTGGTGAGAACGTGGCACTGTCTGGAAGGCTGTTAACGCTGGCTGTGAAGATTGTTGAACCCATGATGTTCAGGGGGCCAGGCGAGTTCACGCCGAAAGCACGCGGACCCCAGTCGTCGGCCGTAAGCCAGCTACTCCCATCCCCCTCAACCTTTTCGGGAATGTTGGCCACCGCGTTAATAGACTCTGGTCTCGCAGGAAGCCCAAACATGGGAGAGTGGCATAATGAAATAAAGGAAGTCCTCAGCAGCGTCGGAATAAGGTCGGTGAAAGGACCATACATCATAGCGAGAATAAAGGAAAAGGAGGAAATACTCGTCCAATACATGGACAAGCTGGTATCCCTCACCAAGCTCTACGAAAAGCCGGAAGTCCTAGAAGGCGAAGAAGGTGAGGGACTAAACAAGCTAGAGCCAATAACCCCAACATTTACCCCAAAAATCGGAATAGGACTAGACCACATGAGAAAAGCTACCAAGGAAGGGCTCATATACACCGCGACGATGGTGGATTACTCCAAGCTCAGAAAGACCACGCTCGAAAACGGCAAAGAAAAAACAGTAGAGTTACGCCCAGAAGAAGTGCTGATCGCCGCAGACATAAAACTTGAAAACGAAGACGCAATCCGAAGGCTCTCAAACTTGACGTTAAGAATGGGCGGAGAAGGAAGAGTAGTTACAATAAAAATAAGAGACAGGGGCGGACTCGCACAAAAAGTAGCCGAGAAAATTTCTGAGTTACCAGACAACTGGAGCGGAAAAGCCATACTATACATCGCAACCCCATTAATGACCAGAAGCCCGCCGACAGAACCTACAAACTGGGAACACACCAAGGGAGGGCACTTATACCCTGGCGCTCCACCAGCTAAAAGCGGAAGATGGATAACAATAAAAGCGGAACCGTGGGGTGCGGGATACAGGGCGAGAATATCGGCTAGAAAACCAGTCTACACAATGATACACCCAGGATCAACAATACGACTAGAAGAAGCAACGAAAGAACAGCTAAAAAACATGTTCGAAGAACCAGAAATACTGCCAGAACAAATAGCCACATACATAGGATACGCGACAACAATACCGGTTCCGCTAAAATAAGTTAGACAAAAAACCAAGCTGGATCTAATGCCCCGACATAGGATCCGAATAAGAAAGGATTCAAGTGGATAAAGAAAATTAATGATGACGAGTGGAAGGAGCATAATAGCCGGCTGTTCCGCCGTGTTTGTCACTTTTAGCTGTGTTTTTCAAAGAAAGGTTAAAATAAACTGTCGTTAAAGAGGGTAGCTCAAGGGGAAGAGTGATGATGGCTAGGTCTAGTGACAGTTTCAGGAAGACCGTTGAGATTCTCCGTATACTGAGCCAGTACAGGAAGCCGGTGGGCTCGACGGTTATTAGGGAGGAGCTGAAGAAGAAGGGTTTCCTTTTGAGTGAGAGGGCGGTGAGGTATCATCTTCAGCTTCTGGAGAAGGAGGGCTTCGTCGAGGGCCATGAGCGGAGCGGGAGAACAATAACTAGGAAGGGACTGGAGGAGCTGAATAGAGTCCTAGCCGCCCAGAGGCTTGACTTCGTCGTAACCCGCTTCCTCTCCTTGGCGTACTCTGTGACTTATAGGCCGGATGCAAAGACGGGGGTTGTTGTGACGAACGTCTTCCTCATAGACAAGGACTTTCATGAGCGAATGCTGGAGACGGTTAGGGTTCTCTGGGATAGGGATCTGCTCCCCGCACCCTACATTAAAGTGCTGGACGAGGAAGAGGAGTACAACGAGGTTTCTGTCCCGGAGGGCGAGATAGCGTTCTTCACCGTCTGCGACTTGACGATAGATGGGGTTCTCATCCACTCCGGTATCCCCGTTATATTCAAGTATGGCGGCCTCGTGCAGGCTGTGAACTATAAGCTCATCCGCTTCGTGGAGCTTATCTCCTACGAGGGAACAACAATACCGCCGCTCGAAGTCTTCGTGCGAAGCAATCAGACATCGATAATGAGCGTTCTAGAGACAGGGTCGGGCATGCTGCCGGCAGTCTTGAGGGAGATTCCGGCGGTGGCGAGGGAAAAAACTATCGAAACGCTCTCAACACTGAAGAGCAAGGGGTGGAGAGGAATACTGGTTGTAGGAAACCCAAATGAGCCCGTCTTAGGCGTACCCGTGCCCATGGACAGGTTTGGCCTATCCATGATCGGCGGAATAACCCCTGGGGCAACGCTCAAAGAGCAGGGTGTGAACGTTGAAGCATTCGCCCCCCATTGCCTACTCGACCTCAAAGAAATGAAGAAAATATAAAAGGGTTTATTGGTGCCACTTTGCCCCCGTTCTCCATAAAATGAGGTGGCTGCATGTTTTCCTACTCATTGACGGCTGAGGGCGCTGTCCTCAACGCTTTAACCGCGGGCCTTTACACGTGGCTCATGACTGCCCTCGGATCTTTCGCCATAATTCCCTTCAAAAAAATTTCCGAAAGAGTTCTGAGCGGCATGCTTGGGCTTGCCGCCGGGGTTATGGTTTCGGCCAGCTTCTGGTCGTTGCTGGTTCCGTCTGTTAACCTCGCAACGGGCTCCGGCAATTCGTGGCTTCCGGTAATAGGGGGCTTCTTCCTAGGTGGCGCGCTCATAAGGCTCCTTGACTTAACAGTGCCCCACATAAACTACGGAGTAGAGAGAGCGGAAGGGCGGAGCGTTACGTGGAACAAAAATATCCTCCTCGTCTTGGCTGTGACGCTCCATAACATACCTGAGGGGCTCGCCATGGGGGTAGTGTTTGGAGGGGTAACAGTCACGCTTAACATTTCCACCTACAGCTTAGCTCTAGGGGCCGTCGAGCAAGCCTTCTCATCGTTAAGCCAAGGGCCATCTCTCGCCTCAGCAGCCGTCCTCACCCTCGGAATAGGGCTCCAAAACACCCCCGAAGGATTCGCGGTATCTATGCCTCTCCGCGTTGAAGGGCTCTCGACTAAAAAGAGCGTCTTTTACGGTCAGTTCTCAGCAGTCGTGGAGCCTATCTTCGCCGTCGTGGGGGCAGCGGCGGTGCTGGCGGTGACCCCAATACTCCCTATCGTTATGTCCCTCGCAGCGGGCGCTATGCTCTTCATTTCGGTTGAGGAGCTCATACCCGAGTCGCAGAAAAACCCCGACCTTGCAACCTTAAGCTTCATGTTGGGCTTCGCAGCCATGATGCTCCTTGACATCGCATTCACGGTGTGAAAGCTAAAAGTTGGGAAAAAAGGGTTAAAGGGCGCTTAGCGAGCCACAGCTTCTCCGTCCAGTATTCTTTCCGCCTCCTCTCTGTAGGCGTCCATGACGTAGGGTATTCCTGAAATCTTTGCTGCCTCCTCTGTTAGAGCTATAAGGTCTTTGCGTGAAACCATTGAGAGCTTGAAGTTCCTGCTTCCAGCCATCAGCTGCTGGAGTCCAACCTTGAACTTCTGGCAGAAAGTGTAGACTCCTATGGCTCCCAGTGGCATCTTCTTAACTTCTTCTCCGTACTTCGCCCTTAGCTCTTCGTAGGTGACGAAGATCTCCTCAACAGTGTTCCCGTACTTGGCGACGTTCTTAGGCAAGTCTCCTTCCTCAAGCCACTTTCCAATGTTCTTCCCGACCATTCCGGGTATCATGAGCGCCCTCCCCATGCAGACCGCCTTCACGTAGGGCGCGCCCATCGCTATTGCCTTGAAAACTCCGTCCTCCGTTGAGAAGCCTCCAGCCATAGCTATGTCTGGAACACGGAAGCCCTTCTCCTCAAGCCTCCTGCAGAACTGGTAGGTTAAAGCCTCAAGATAAAAGGTCGGAATCCCCCACTCGTTCATCATGGGCCACGGGCTCATCCCTGTTCCACCCGGGGCTCCGTCCACCGTTATTAGGTCAAGCTTCGCCTCAGCCCCGTACCTGAGCGCCATGGCTAGGTCGACGGCTGAGTATGCACCGGTCTTCAGCGTCACCCTCTTAAAGCCAAGGTCCCTAAGCCTGTCGACCTCCTCCATGAAGGACTCGTAGTTCACGAAGCCCAGCCTCGAGTGCCTCTCGAACTCCTTGAGCTCCCCCTTCCTAAAGGCCTCTTGCACCGCAGGGTTCTCAGGGTCGGGCAGAACTATGTAGCCTCTCCTCTTGAGTTCCAGCGCCCTCTCGAGCGAGTTAACCTTTATCTCGCCACCAATGCTCTTAGCCCCCTGCCCCCACTTGAGCTCTATGGCTTCAAGCTCATGTTTGCTCGAAACGTACTCCGCCACGCCAAGCCTTGTGTCCTCGACGTTCATCTGAACGCGCAGCTCCCCGTACCCCTCATAGTACTTCTTGTAGATCTCTATCCTGCGATCCATGTCAGGCGACTTTTTAACCTTACCTTTGGCGTCGACCTCCAGCTGCGGGTCGACGCCGCAGACGTTCTCGCCGCAGACTATCGATATGCCCGATATCGCGGCGCCAACAGCGAAGTGATCCCAGTTTCTCCGCGCTATCTCCGTCGAGCCGAGAGCCCCCATAAATATGGGGATAAGCATCTTAACTTTGCTACTCCACCCGTACTCAGTGCTCACGTCGACTCTGGTGAACACTGCCTCATCTGGGCCAACATTACCGTCGAGACCCTTAGCTCCCCAAGCGTATCCCTGAATGTTGATGTGTGAGTAGTCTACGGGGTACTCTTTGCGTCCTCCAGCAGTTATCTCGCCGTAGGGCTGAGGGTAAAGCATCTCTCTTCCCCTGAAGGACGCCATCCAGATGTCGCATCCGCCTCTGCACCCGTCGACGCACCTCGAGCAGATACCGGACATTGGGACGACGTCCCTTGAGCGGTTAAGCGTCCCCAAAGCCTCGTCAGCGTTTGGCCGTCTTAAGTTACCCATACTTACACCTCACACTACGAGTCTTCTAGTGTCCTCCTTCTGAGGGTATATTTAAATTTTTCGGAAATTAATTTCCGATGATGCAGCGGTGTGAGCCCCGATAACCTTTAAAGGCTTACATTCTAAGTTCGTCTCTAAGCCATGAGAGGGTCGTCTTAAGCCTTTCATCGAGCTCCGCCGCCAGCCGCCTTGAAACTTCGAAGTGCATTAGCCCCCTAAGCTTGAAGAGCTTCTCGTCGAAATGAGCTAGCGTCTCCGTTAAACCTCTCCCTGTCTGAGAGCCGTGTTCGAAAGCCCTAAGAAGTCCGACTACGCCAAGAGCGTCAAGCTTGTCCGCGTCGCTGAGAACCTTAGCCTCAACGCTTAAAGGCTCAACTTTCACCGCCCGGGCGTAGCTGTAACTGTGATACTCGACGGCGTTAACCACCAATCTGACAAGCTGCTCCTCACACCCTAACTCCACAAGAAAACCTCTAGCTATGAGGGAAGAGTAGTAGGCGTGAGGCTCCCCGAGAGGCCTACCAACATCGTGGAGGTAAACTGCTAGTTCTAAGAGCGCACGGTCAACGCCTCCAACCTCGCCGGCTATGACTTCGGCATGCCTCATAACTCTCTCAACGTGTGGGTAGCCATGTGAAAAACCACCACCGAGCAGTTTCCGGGCCAGCTCCCTAGCCTCTTCAACTACCACACTCACCACCAACCGAACAAAACCCGCATATTACATGAAGGCAGCTTAAAGGAATACGCTTCACAATTAAAAAGATTTGTAGCCCGGGCTTCGTAAGCCCCAAAAGTAGGGCGATTTGGAGGGAGATGCAAGCGCTCTGGGCGTTATAGTTGAAGACGCGGCGCTCTTGCCGAGTGTAGGCTTTTGCTTTCCTGTGTGGCTTCGGCTTGTGGGAGAATCGTTTGTTCGTTGAGGGGAAAGAACGGTTTTTAATTGTCTGGGGGTTGAGGGATTAGTTGGATAAGGCTTTAAAGGGATGTTTTGTGGAGTTTAGAGCCCCTATCATGTATGCCTTTAGAGCTATTTCGCGGGTTTTAAATGTTCTAGGTGGTTTAGGATGGAGGAAGACGCACAGTGGGCGAGCGTGCTCGAGGCTAGAGGTTTGAGGCAGCCACACATAAAAATACTTTCTTTGCCCGTGGACAAGTTGCTCGAAAAGTTTGGGGAGCCTCGTGTCCGTGGTGCTTTACGGCTCGGCGGCTAGGGGGGGAGGCTAGGCGCGACAGCGAC
>JAHLWX010000053.1 GCA_019057675.1 Candidatus Jordarchaeum sp. LHC_1308 | reverse complement strand
AACATTGACTGGTACACCCTGATCTTCTTCGCTTCAATGTTCGTGCTAATGAAGAGCGTCTGGGACTCTGGCTTCTTCCAGTCCTTCATAGGCTTCAACCCGAACATAACATCCATCCCAATGATACTTGCGACCAGTATCACGGTAAGCCAGTTCGTCTCCAACGTTCCCTTTGTAGCCCTCTACCTCCCCCTCCTAGAATACTACAATGTCCTCTTAAGCCAGTTACTCAACATCCCCTACGCTTACCTTTTCCCACAATTAATGGAGCTACTGGGAGGCACGTCCACAAAGCAGCTGGTGGCTCTTGCAGCCGGAAGCACCATCGCCGGAAACCTAACAATACTGGGGGCAGCGAGCAACGTCATAATAATACAGAACGCTGAAAGAAAGCAAAACACCCTTACATTCCTCGAATTCGTCAAGGTGGGTGCACCGTTAACCGTCATATGCGCCTTAACCTACTGGGCTTTCTTAACGTTCATCTAGAAAGGGAACAGGGTGCAACCACGCGTAGGAGAGGACGCCTAACCTTCTTCAGCTTACTAGTACACCGTAAAAAAGTTGAACCCAAAAAACGCTTAGAACGGTTAACACATCATCAATGAGATAACGTTTTTAATCGGAGTGGTACATCGCTTTAGCCGGAGTGGTCTCCGCGAGGAAGTTTTGAAATTCGCAGTGGACTTTCAAACATTGCCGCCGGGTTTTAACGCTTGGTTGGTGAAATATGGAGGCGAAAGAATGAATAGTTTTGGTTCTAAGGGGAAACCTACGCATAGGGGTTCGCTTGGTGGTGGAGGGCGGGGGCGCCATGAAGATGTGGGTGCCTCCGCGCGCAAGCTGGAAGGGAAAAGCCAGAAGCTTTATAGTTTACCTAAATACTACGACATAGCCTTTTCACGTGACGTGTCGAAGGAGATAGAGTTCTACATAGGCTGTTTCAAAAAATACTGTGATTTTGAAGTTAGGAGGATCTTGGAGCCGGCGTGCGGGAGTGGCATCTTCCTGCTGGCCTTTCCAAGGTACGGGTACCAGATAGTAGGGTACGACATTAGCCCCGAAATGGTTGAGTATGCTAACGAGAAGATAAGGGTGGCGGGCTTGCAAGGGATGGCGAAGGCCGTAGTGGGCGACATGGCAAGCATGAAGTTCAACGAGAAGTTTGACGCCGCGATAATTGCAATAAACAGCCTCGGATATCTGCAGACAGACGACAAAATACTAAGCCACTTCAAGTATATGTCCGAGTCGCTTGTCAAGGGCGGATGCTACATTTTGGAGTTATCATGCGCCTGTGAGAACCTCGATAACGAAAAGAGGCCAGATGAAACATGGGTTGCGGAAGAGGGCGGCATCAAAGTGGAAGCTACCTGGAAACCTTACCGTTACGACACGACGAAAAAGCTTCGTTACGTCTACTTCAAAATGATGGTTCAAGATAACGGCAAGTTTTTCGAGCTCGAAGAGGAACACGTGCTCAGGCTATGGTACTACGATGACTTGAAAAGACTGGCTGAGGAGGGTGGATTCACGATAGAAGCAATATACACGCAGGAATTCCAGCCGGTTCCCTCCAGCGTCAAGATCACAGGCGAACTAGGAGCCCTCTACTTCGTTTTAAAAAACGAGTCTCAAGGAAAAAGGTAAATCTGCCTACACCTCGGAGTAAATCCGGAATCCCGGTCATTTCTCGTAATATTCATAGGCGTACTCGGCTATTTCACGCACCTCTTTGTCCTCGTCATCCAAGAGCCTTAAAAGTTTGTTGAGGGCGTCCGGATGCCTGTACCCTCTCTCCGCGTACTTGGCGACCGCATAAACTGTTCCTCTCCGCACTTCGACATTCCAGTCCTCCAGTAACTTGACAAGTTTGTCTAGAGCTTCTGGACGCGTAAACCCTCTTCCAGCATACTCGCCGAGGGCTAATGCGGTGCTCCTTCTTACTTCTTCCCCTTCCTCGTCCAGCAGGTTAACAAGCTTTTTCACAGCGTCGGGATGCGTTAATCCTCTCTCAGCGTAAACAGCTAGAGTGTAGGCTGCTGCGTTACGCATCTCCTCTCTTTCATCCCCGAGTAGATTTACGAGCTTCTTAGGGACGTCTGGATCCGTGAGCCCACTAAGAGCATACATAGAAAGAGCCCACGCCGCATTTAGGCGAACCTTGCCATCATCATCGTCTAGAAGTCTCACAAGCTTCTTTGCGGCGTCCGGGCTTGTAAGCTCCCTCTCAGCATACATAGAAAGAGCCCACGCCGCGTTTCCACGGACATTCTTGCTTTCATCTTCAAGTAACATAACAAGCTTTCCCGTGGCTTCAGAGTCCACTAGACCCCTCTCAGCATATTTGCCAAGGGTCAATGCCGCCATGTTACGCACATCTCCATTTTCATCTCCAAGCAACTTGACCAGCTTTCTCGGCGCCTTAGAATCTATCAGTCCCCTCAAAGCATAAGTTGCAACGGCGTACACCGCGCTCATACGCACATCTTTGTTTCCATCCTCTAGGAGATTCACAAGCTTTTTCATCACGTCGGGTTTAATCATCCCTTTCTCGGCATACTTACCGATGGAGTAAGCAGCGATGTTGCGCACCTTATCATCTCTATCATTTAGAAGTTCATCAAACCCCAGCAAGGCTTCATAGTCCATAACTCCCCTCTCAGCATACCTAGCCAAAGCATACACTGCGCCCATGTGTACATCTTCGTCCTCATCGTCAAGCAACCTTATGAGCCTTCGTAAAGCCTCACTGCTAGTAACTCCATCCTCAGCCATCTTGGCAAGCTTCAGTGTAGCCTGCCTCCGCCTTTCAACATTCTCACTAAACAAATCCTCTATGATGTCATTTATGTCATCAATTTCCAACGTGTTCCCTCCAGTTCCTAAATCAAATTATCCCGCTCCTCCAAATATAACATCTTCTGCCCGCAACTCTAGCCACCTAAAACTCACGTGTGGAACATTCCACTTAACTGGTGGCGAAACGCTCAGTCTGCAACTGCCACTTCAAGAATGCCACCCGAATTTCAATGCACACGCCAGATCAATCAGTAATTTTTAGCGAAACTTTAAATATGAATTTTCCCCACTTAGTAATTCATTCACTGTTGTGGATGGTGCTGCCGTTGTCTGATGATAAAGAGCCGAATTTTGAAGATTTAATGAAGAATCTTTTCGAAGGATTAATGGGCTCAATGCTTCAGGGAATGACGGAAATGTTTAGTAAACTGGCTGTCCTAGTGTCAGCTGCTGAAAACCATGGAAAAGACAAAAAGGACTCATGCGCCTTCTACCGCAACGGCGTATGCGAGTACTGGTTCTGGGAGGATGAGCCCAGCGGTGAGCCATTCATAATCAACGTACTCAAGGAAGAAGACGGCTGGCACATAGACCCACACCCAATATACTGCGCGCTCTGCTTCTCATACGAAGAAAAAGAGGACGAAGAAGAGGAAGAATTGGACGAAGAACTAGAAGATGAGGAATGGACAGAAGAAGAGGAAGAATTGGACGAAGAACTAGAAGATGAGGAATGGACAGAAGAAGAGGAAGAATAAAGGCGAGACAACTTGTACCTTTTTTTCTAATGGATTCGGAGGGAAAATGCTGGAAGAGCCGTCCAGTATTTTATTTAGATCTTTGCAGGTCTTAGTCTGGTCGTGTGCCACGTAAGAGTTTTAAGTTTGCTGTGAGTTTGGTAATTTATGCCAGTTGTTCATGTGTATGTTTGGACGGGCTTCTCGGAGGAGGCTAAGAGGAAAGTCATAAAGGGAATAACAGAGGTTTTCTCGAGGATGGGCGTGCCCGCTGAAGCTGTTGAGGTACTGATTCACGAGGTTCCAAAGGAAGGCTGGGGTGTTGGGGGCGAGCCAGCAAGCGAAAAGTTGAAACACGTCAAACCACCATAACCCTTTTTTCTCCCCAAGGATAATATGCGATTAATAGGAGAAAGCAACTCCGAGAAATCTCTCTTTCCATATCAGCACTGATTCACAATAACTTCTTAGGGAGCTTACTTTAACTTACCCAGAGAAACTTTTATGCCACCAACTTATGCTTCCTCTTGCACTTAAGCTATGCCTTTAAATTGTTCTTAGTTAATGAATGTTCCTTACTGGCAGAATACCCTCATGACGTGTCAGACCTTACCCCATAAAAAATAAATTCACTTGCAAGGAAGAATAAAGTGTTAGTGAATGTTATAGAAAAGTTATTTCGGAGATGGAGTTTCTACTTGTGTTGAGGTCGCGGGACAATGTGTGAATTTAAGTCTCTTGTTGATGAGTTGTCAAGCGAGAATGCTGAGGTTAGAATGGAGGCTGCATACACTCTTGCTGAGTACGCTAAGGCTGGTTCTACCTTCCCTGAAGCCTTGGATAAGCTTGTCGAGTTACTTGACGACGAAGATGGAGGAGTGAGGGGTGGAGTGACACTTGCCGTCGCTCTTTATGCTGCAAATGGGATCATAAAGCCAGTTGCTCTAAAGAAACTTGTTAGGTTGCTGGATGATGAAAATGTCGATACGCGTAGAAATGCCCCGCTTGCCCTTGCAAGCTACGCTGACAACAACATAACCGATGTTAACGTGCTGAAGAAACTCATAATGCTATTGGATGATGATGATAGAACTGTGCGCGGCAACGCTGCGCTTGCCCTAGTCAGCTACGCTGCAAGAAACATTAAAAACAAGAACGTTCCGGAGAAACTCGCAAAACTTCTCGACGACGAGAACGAGTGGGTACGCAGGTGTGCGGTGCTCGCCCTCGAAAAATACGCGGAGATCAACATTATCAATCAAAGTGCACTTGAGAAACTGGCAAAGTTGCTCGACGACGAAGACGGGACTGTACGGGGTTGCTCAGCCTTTGCCCTCGCCGCCTACGCTGAGAGAGGCCTAATTAGTCATAATGTTCCAGGTAAGCTCATGAGGTTACTGGACGACGAAGAAGTGGATTCTCGGAGCTGCGCATTGCTCACTCTTACGAGCTATGCCTCGAAGGGGCTAGTAAACGTGGAGGCGCTGGGAAAAATTGTGGAGCTACTCGACGACGAGTACAGCGTGGTGAAGGCAAATGCGGCGCTTGCCATAGCAGGCTATGCTGAGGCGGGCTCCATAGATCCCACGGCTACCGAAAAACTGGTGGGCCTACTGGATGATGAGCATGCTCGAAACAACGCGCTGTTCGCTCTAGCCACGTACGCTGAAAAAGGAATAACTAATCCAAAGGTTCTAGGTAAGCTCGTGGAACTGCTGGATAGCGAGGACGAACTGGCACGAGGATATGCAACCCTCACAATTGCAAGTTACGCTGAGAAAGACGTCACAAGCCCTGAAGCATTCAAGAAGCTTAAAGGGCTTCTACACGACGAAAGTAAGTGGGTGCGCGAGTGCGCCACACAAGCCCTTACAAAGTACATTGAAAGAGGCATAACTTAAACCCCCATCGAGAGACCCTGCATAGTGCAGACTTAACGTAAACATACATCGTCTCGGCTTGGCGCGCCTTTCAACCCTAATTTTTTTATAAATCTATCCTTTTTTATCGTCAGGTTTGAATGAATAGGAAGCAGTTTTTTGGTTAGGCGCTTGGAGGCTTGGGCTGAGGAGTTGCTTAGGAAGCCTATTCTGGCTAGGGTCGCTACCGTGGATGAAAAGTGTATGCCGCACGTTACTCCAGTATGGTTCCTCTACGAGGACGGCTGCATTTACTTCTCCGTGCAGAAAAGGACTGTTAAGGCGAGAAATATTATGAAGAGGCCTTACATATCAGTCGTGGTTGACGAGGCAAGTGAGGGAAGAACGGCGGGCGTCATGTTGAGCGGCAAGGCGGAAGTCTTAGAAGACCTAAACTTCTTCGACAAAATATCGGAAAAGTACTTAGGCAACGCTGATCATCCTGCAGCGAAGGCCTTACGTGGTCTCCCAAGAATAATAGTGAAACTTAAGCCTGAAATAATTGCGACATGGAAATTCTGGCCAAGAAACAACTCCTATGCTTTCTCATTTTTCTCATTTTAGAAAATGAGGTTTTTAGTCATGTTCTCAAGCTACTTTAAACTACCCTGCTCCTAGTATCCAAGGAGCTAAGAAACACATCCTTATATATTTCTCGTCGCCTAGTACTATTTTTTAGGGTCTCTTTGGAGGGGACTTTTTGGATAAGGTTTTGCGTGCATTAGAGGATGCCGTTGGCTCAGACTATGTGTCGGTCGAGGACTTCGTCCTTTACACTTATTCCCGCGGTATAGAGGGAGCGCTTGAAGAGGTGATGCCGGAGTACGTTGTCCGTGTCAAGTCAACGGATGAGGTTTCGAAAGTGGTTAAGGTGGCCAACAGGTATAAGGTTCCCATTGTTCCTAGGGGTGGAGGATGCTGCTTAATGGGGGGTTCAAAGCCCATAGAAAAGGGCGGAATAGTAATGGATTTGACGGGGATGAACAGGATAATCGACATCAACCTTGAAGCTATGACGGCGGCTGTTGAATGCGGCATAACTTGGGCTAAGCTAAACACGTTGCTCTTTGAGAAAGGCTACTATACGGGGACGCTTGGTCCGGGTAGTGGGATGTCCGCCACTGTTGGAGGAGGACTCAGCCACCACTCGGTGGGAGGAGGTGGAGCGGCGATGTATGGGACGTGCAGTGAGCACTGCGTTGCACTTGAAGTCGTCCTACCTCAGGGCGACGTCGTGCAGACGGGGTCGAACGCCAGCATCTACATTAAGGAGTCATTTTGCAGGTTTGGCTTAGGGCCGGACATCCTGAGCATCTTCTTAGGAGACAATGGAATCTTCGGTATAAAGACGAAGGCAACATTAGAAATATTCCCTCGCCCAGATTACCATGAATGCAAAACATTCTTGTTAGAGAACCCGGGGGACGTTAACGCGGCTAAGATATGGCTCGAATGGAGGAGAATGGGTAGCCTCGGAATATACGACTCCCAGTACCTTCCACCCCTAACTGTTGTGGCATACTCCGGTTTCCTAACAGAGTTCCCCTTTATCCCCGCTTGGAAAGGCATAGACAAGGGAATACTCTGGTACACCATAGAGGCTTACACCGAGGAAGAGTTAGAAGAAAAAGTAAAGCTGGCCGACGAGGTTGTTAGACGGCATGGAGGGGAGGAGCTCGGCGAGAAAATAGAGGATGGGAACATCGCGAGGTGGCACTACGAGAAGCATGGCTTCTGGCAGAACTGGCATGCGCTCTGGAACATCGCCGGTCCAGGCTGCGTGCCATGCAGCACTGAGCATCATGTGCCAATACACAGGATGCCGGACATGTTTAGAGCCTTCGAGAAGTGGGAAGAGGAGAACCGTTCTCTCCTGGAGAAGGCTGGCGCCTTTTCAGGGGTCTCGACAGCCATTCTTTGTGGTCACACAGCCGTCGAGGTCGACAGTGGACTCGTCGTCTGGGATAGGCCTGAGCTGAGAAGCCTGAACAAGCAGCTTTGGATAAACCAAATGCACATGGTCATAAGGAACGGCGGGATGCCATATATGACGGGCGAGCTCTACAGCCAATCCCTAGTAGACGCAGCGGCTTTCCCTGAGCCATACTTCGAGCTGCTGAGGACTCTGAAGAGGACGCTTGACCCAAACGGGATAATTAGCCCTGGAAAGTACAGGCTTTAAGGAGGGGTATCATGGTCGAGTTAAGGCATGTTAAGGCTCTTTCGAGCATGGCTCAGTCATGCTCAGGGATAGGTGATTGCAGGACGGCTTACAGGCAAGCCCTCGGATGGTATGGCGTCTGCCCTATGGTGGATCACACGCCGGGCTTCGAGCCATACTACGCCAGAGGGAAGATCAGAGCTATCAGGGGGATATTGGAAGGGAAGATCGAGCCGAGCGAGGGCTTCGCCCGCGTTATGTATCACTGTACGACGTGTGGTGCCTGTAAGGCTGTCTGCCATGTTTCAGGCGTGGCTCAAATAACTTGGCCCACAAGCAAGTATATTGACCACACCCGTCTCTTCGAGGCGGTTAGAACAGACTTGGTGGAGCTGGGACTTGGCCCCATGCCGAGACACAGGGAAATCCTCGATTGGGCTAGAAGGGAGCATAACCCCTACATGGAGAAGCACGAGGATAAGTTTAGATGGGCTAGTGGGCGTGAGCTTAGGTCAAGGGCCGACGTCTTCTTCTTCACTGGGTGTACGGGGCCATATAGGATGCCCGCCGTCTGCCAGGACGTTTATGACGTGGCGGCGGCTGCAGGCGTGAGCCTTGCAGTGTCCCCGGACGAGTGGTGCTGTGGCTCCATTGCACTAAGAGTAGGAGACAGAGGGCTCGCAGAGACCTTGGCTAGACATAACTTGGAGGTTTTCGAGAAGGCTGAGGCTAAGACCATCGTGACCCACTGTGCAGGATGCTATCGTACAATCAAGAAGGACTACCCTGAAATCCTTGGAGAGTTGCCATTCGAGGTTCTCCACGTGACGGAGCTTCTTGCAAGGTTGGTCGAAGATGGTAGACTTGAGCTTACCGAAGGCGAGCTGACCGTAACGTACCACGACCCATGCCACCTCGGGAGGCACTGCGAAGTTTACGAGGAACCTAGGCGGCTCATAGGCTCCGCTCCAGGAGTTAAGCTTGTCGAGATGAAGAGAAACAGGAGTGGGGCACTATGCTGCGGGGCTGGAGGAGGTGTCAAGAGCGCCTTCCCAGAGCTCGCTCTCTCAATAGCAAGAGAGAGGCTGGCTCAGGCCAAAGAGACCGGGGCGCGGCTCCTACTGTCAGCATGCCCCTTCTGCGAAAGAAACCTCTCGGATGCGGGAGCAGCCAACCCGTCATTAAAGGTTCAAGTCAAAGACGTCTCGAGCTTTCTTAAAGAGAGATTGAAGATGAAATAACCCGGAAAACTTCACGCTTTCTTTCCTCTTTCTTCCTTTCCTCTTTCTTCCCTCCCACTTGCGTTCGACGTGGACGAAGGTATGATTATTGGCTGGGCGCGAGGGAGCTGAGGTCGCGGAATAAATAAAGTTTTTATTAGTGTTTTTGTTGTGATTTTTCTAAATGGTGGCTGGGTCTTCCATGGTTCTAGTAGGGTTCGTTGTTAAACGTGGATCCAAGGAGGCTGCCTCCACAACTCGGAGAATCATGGACTTCTTGAAATCTGAGGGACATGAGGCAGTCGTTATTAGCTCCCCGACCGACATTGCTGATGAAATGTCCTTTATAGTTTCGAATGGTGGCGACGGAACGGTTATTCATACCGCAAGGATGGTTGTGGGGCGCGAGGTTTCCGTCCCAATTTTCCCCGTTAACTCAGGCAGTCTCGGCTTCTTAGCTGAAGTTGACGCGTCGGAGGCTCTTTCCGAAGTCAAGAAGATCTTGGATGGACGCTTCCGGGTTAGGTCATTTAACGTTCTTGACGCTTTCGTTGATGGCGAGTATGTTGGCTTCGCTGTCAACGAAGCCGTCCTAAGTGGGGGTTACGGTAAGCTTTTAAAGTGCAGGTTAATTCTCGACAGCTACCCTGTGGCCTTCATCAGAGCGGATAAAGTGATAGTGTCTTCCCCTCTTGGTTCCACTGCTTACAACCTGTCAGCCGGCGGCTCAATAATTCACCCCGACCTTAAGGCTATCTCGGTATCCTTCGTGGCTCAGTTCTACGGATCCCGTGTCCCTTCAATGGTTCTCCCCGCGGAGACCGAGGTTTCACTCTACAACGCAGGGGAGGAACCAGCCTACGTCATAGTGGACGGACAGCTGGTTGGCGAAAAGGGGGAAGTTAGCACAGGCCACTCGCTGAAGGTTAAATCATCTAATAGGGGCTTCATGCTGATATCTACTAAGTGGGAATTTTACGAAAGGCTGAGTAAGAAGCTTCTGAACAACTCTAAGCTCGCTTGGCCCCCAGCTCCTTCTCCAGCTCATTTATGAGTGCTGGCAGGAACTCCTTTAAGTCGGCAACGACTCCTATGTCGGCGTGCTCAAAAATCGGTGCTTCAGGATCCCTGTTTACAGCAATGACCAAGCCGGCCTTGCTGAACCCCACAACATGTTGAAGCGCCCCTGAAATGCCTAGGGCCATGTATAGTTTTGGAGAAACAACTCTTCCCGACTGTCCAATTTGCCTTTCCCTCGACACCCACCCCTCGTCCACCGCCATCCTAGTTCCCCCCACTTCTCCCCCCAAGAGCTCCGCAAGCCTCCTGATGAGCTTAAACCCCCACTCTCCAGCTCCTCTCCCACCTGCCACAACGACGTCCGCCCCCTCCAAGTCCGCCTCGTCCCTTTCCCTAATTTTTTCAATTAAATGCACCATGACGCATTTCTCATCCAGGGACGGGTGGACTTTCACTATGATGCCGCCCCTGTCGTCGACTGTGGGAACGGCCACGCCTAGTTTAACCGTCGCGATCTGCGGCCTATGGCGGGGCGTAACCACCTCCACCATTATGTTCCCTCCAAGGCTTGACTTTATCTGTTTGACAAGTCTTCTTTCCTTGTCAACCTGCAGGTCTAAACAATCAGCAGTCATCCCGGTCTTCAATCTCTTCGCCACCCTCGGAGCGAGGTCACGACCAACAAAAGTAGAGCTAAAAAGAATTATGTCTGGCTTGACGTCTAGGGCCAGGTCCGAGACAGCCTTACAGTAAAGGTCCACTTGGTAGTCCTTCAGAAGATGATGCTCCACCAAGTAAACCCTGTCCACCCCATGGCGGATCAGCTCTCCCGCGACCCCCTCATGCTTCCACCCTAAAACAACAGCTGAAAGAGTCCCAGCCAACTCGTCGGCAACTTCTCTACCCTTAGCCACGAGTTCAAGTGAAGCCCGCCTAATTCTTCCATCAACATGCTCCACAAAGACCCAGCACTCACCACTCGCACCATCAGCCATTGCAGATCACCAACAGGAATCAGTATCATTCATGAGCCACAGCCTCGGCGGCTACCCCTTAGCTAGCTCCCTTAGTATTACAAGGGCCACCTCTCTCGCCGCCTCTTCGACAGGCTTCCTTAAAATAACTCCCCTCCTTCCTTTTTTAAGCTGAAATACTCTTTCAACTTTCGTTGGGGATCCCAGAAGCCCCACCTCCTCCGGTTGCAACCCTAGGTCGCTCAGCCTCAGGTGCTCCACAGGCTTTTTACATGCCTCAATTATTCCCCTCATGGTGGGGTACCTGGGCTTGTTCGCCTCCCTAACCACGGTTACGACAGCTGGCAGTCGCGCCTCGACTACCTCACAGCCTCCATCAACCTTTCGCTTGGCGGTAACTACGCCTTCTCTAACCTTCAAGTCAAGTGTCCACGTGATCTGCGGCAGGTTAAGCTCTTCCGCCAGCTGTATACCTACCATTCCCGCCTCACCATCAGCGGAGCGACTGCCACACAATATCAGGTCGAAGGGAGCCAGCTTAATTATAGCCCTAGCGAGGACCTTTGACGTGACAAAAGCGTCAGAGCCCGCCAGCGCCGGGTCGGAGATTAAGACCGCTCTGTCCGCGCCCATAGCGACGGCTTCCCTCAGCGTTTCCTCCACTTGAGGGGGACCCATGCTCACAGCCGTGACAAGCCCGCCATTCTCATCTTTCAACCTGAGGGCAGCCTCTAGGGCGTTTTTGTCCTCAGGGTTCATCATGAATGGCGTCTCCTCCCTGAGAACCCTGCCCGTCTCCGGGTCTATCTTTACCATCTCAACGCTTGGAACCTGCTTCACGCATACTATAATATGCATGCTCTTACCTCAAAAGCTGGCTGGCTATAATCATGCGCTGGATCTCGCTTGTTCCCTCATAGATCTCGGTGCACTTCGCATCTCTGAAGAAGCGTTCTACCGGGTAGTCCCTTGTCAGCCCGTACCCCCCGAATATCTGAACGGCGTTTCTGGCAACCTTCATCGCCGTTTCCGAGGCGTAGAGCTTAGCCATCGAGGCCTCTAGCGTGAATCTTACCCCTTTACCCCTCAAATACGCCGCCTTGTAGGTGAGTAGCCGAGCCGCCTCTATCTCTGTTGCCATATTCGCTATCATCCACTGAATAGCTTGGAACCCAGCTATGGGAGAGCCGAATTGAACCCTCTCCTTAGCATACTTCATCGCCGCTTCAAGGGAAGCTTGGGCTATACCTATGGATTGAGCCGCTATGCCTATTCTTCCAGAGTCGAGGCTGGCCAACGCCACCCTGTAACCTTCTCCGACACCTCCGAGCACATTCTCCTTTGGCACCCTGCAATCCTCGAGTATAAGCTCGGTGAGGCTGGCCGCCCTCACACCAAGCTTTTTCTCCCTTTTACCCACCCTGATTCCAGGGGTACCCTTCTCCACTAGGAAGGCCGTTAGAGCCTTCCTCGGGTCGCCCGACTCTGTTCTGGCGAACAGTATTATTAGCCTTGCATCCTCGCCGTTGGTGACAAATACTTTGGTTCCGTTCAGCACGTACTCGTCTCCATCCAGCTTCGCCATTGTTTTTATTCCGGAAAGATCAGAGCCGGCTTCAGCCTCCGTGAGAGAGAATGCCGCTAGGGTGTCCTTCGCCAGCCGGGGAAGGTACTTCTCCTTCTGCTCCTCGGAGCCGAACTTGAGTATGGCGTAAGAACAGAGAGAGCTATGTATTGACAAGGTCATTGCCGTCGAGGCGCAAGCCCTCGCCACCTCCTCCACCGCTATAGTTTGAGATATACTATCTAGTTCTGAGCCACCGTATTCTGCTGGTATCATGGAGCCCATTATCCCCTGTTCAAAGAGCTTTTTAATGAACTCCCATGGGAACTCCTCCCTTTCATCGTAGTCCTTGGCCCTCGGAGCTATTTCTCTCTCGGCGAACTCCCTGACTGCTCGCCTAACCATCTTCTGTTCTTCGGTGAGTTCGAAATCCAAGCTGCTCCTTCCTCCTCTAACTTCCCTCCTCTAGTTTTAAAAAGCGTTACTGTTTTATGTTTTTTGCGACCCTCCTAAATATTTGAGGGAAAAAATGATCCACGCCCTGCTTCTGATAGGAGAGGACGGCATTGGAAGAATAGCCTATGACGATGGGATGAAGATAGAATACACGCTTTTCTCGGGTATGGTTCACGCCCTTAACCGTTTCTTCACCGAGCTATTCGGCAAGAAGCAGTGGTATCGTGAGGTTGAAATCCCCCCCTACACCCTAACAATGGCTGAGACTCTGCGCGGCACATGGGTCTGCATACATGACTCTACAGACAACTCGGACCTCATATATTACAAGCTCTCCACGGCTGTGAAGCTTCTCGAGAGAAACTGCGACTTTTCACAAAAGCTTAAGACAGATACTCTTCCCATGGATGAAAAGACAAAGGAGTTCCTTGT
>JAHLWX010000052.1 GCA_019057675.1 Candidatus Jordarchaeum sp. LHC_1308 | reverse complement strand
CCCCCGAAGAAGGAGTCGACAACCCATTTTTCGACTATTCCCTCGAATGGCTCTGGGCGCCTAAAGATACCAGCCCTCTCTTCTGCCAAGAGTTCTTCTATCTTCCTTTTAATCCTTCGCATTCCCCTAAGTTTTCTAGCTTCACCAACAAGAAAGTCTAGTACATCTTTAACCTCGCCTTCAACGTCTACCTTGATACCTTTAAGTAGCGATAGCAATTCCTTGATGAAGGAGACGTCCTCCAGAATAATGTCTGATACCCTCACGTAGAATCGAGCTACATCCTCAGGATCCAACGTTATTTGAGGGACGAGCACGACCTCGCCTTCATCCTCCCCGAGTACCCAGCCCCAAATGCGGCTCCGCCTTTTGGCGAGGTAAGAGGAAAGTTGCCTTGCAGAAGTGAAGGTAACCCCTGTCTTCTTCGAAAGCTTCTCAAGCCCCTTCTTTACCTTATCATCTCCTTTAACCTTTTTAAGCTCCCTCATAAATGGCTCGTAAACTCTCCTAACAGCGTCCGCCAATTCCTTAACTTCAGAAACTTTTTCTCTTCTCAACTCGGACACTATCGCCTCCAGAATCATGAAAGATAAACGTGCACCGTTAATTTTTCTCCCTATGTCCAAATAGGAATCATAAAGTAACTTAACTAAGGGTGGCCTGCCGTCCTCATCCAGTAGAATTCTGCTCATCCAAGAAGCTATGCTTTTTTTAATCCCCCTCATGAAGGCGCTTCCAGCCCTTTGAACGTCCTCAGCACACCCTGACAAAAGCAGTTTCCTCTCCCTCAGCTTATCAAGAACCATTTCACCCTCAGATGAAGCCTTCATTTCTCCATAGGCCTCCCGCACTTTCGTGGTGAACTCTTCAAACACACCGGCTTCCTCCAGTATGTAGCCTAATGCGGGAAGCGCCGCCATGACGCCTCCACCGGCTTCTTTAAGGAACTCCTCCACAACTTCTATGAAGATCCTACCTCTCATATCCCTAACAGCATTTTTAACGTGCTTTATCGAGGAAAGGAGAACGGGCACTTCCCCCTTCACGACCACCGAAACAACTTTTTCCCAAATTTCTTCCCTAAGCTCTCTTCTAGCCCTATCCATGGTCGGGCTTGGACATGCAAGCAAGTGGCTAATCATGTAAAGTCGGTCCTCGAGCTCCCTTATCTGTTCGTTAACGTAGTCTTCAACTCTCGCTTTCATCTCCTCAATGGTCAAGCCATAATAGAGTAGTCGGATCCTCTCTTCACTAAGTTCCTCAAGCGCTCTACTCTTAAACTCGCTGAAAGCCTTCTCCTGAATGGACTGTATTAATGCGTAGGCATAGCCTTCGAGCTCCTCTAGAACTCCCCGCCCCGCCTTTTCAAAGGCCAATGCCACAAGGGGGAAGCGGCCACGTAGCTCACCCTCCATTTCAGAAGCAACCCTCCTCAGAACATCCTCCACCATCGTCAATTCATCACGGCCAACAGTGAAACTGCCACCCATAACGAGGTCTTCTTCGAACCTTTTCTCAAGCAGGAATCTTACAGCCCTATTCTTCCACTCTTTCAAAGCCTCATCTAGAGCTTTCCTCCAAACGTCAAGGTAACTCTTTCCGCCTCCTGCTAGGAACAGGAAAGCTGGATTAGCCTCACAGCAAGCCTCGGCACAAGAAAGCCACACGTGAGTAAACGCTTCATCAGCACGCTTAAAACTCCTCACAGTAGCTAAAAACTCGCCATCCCCCTCGGCATCCTGAACGTCGAAAACAGCTTCTAAGTATTCCCGGGCAGCCTCGGCAACAACTTTCCTTCCGTCAACTCTCTCTCCGTCACGTGTAAGTGCGTCGAGTGTAACTCCCTCCTCCTTTCTCTGAAACTCGCTGAACGCCTCAGAAAGAATTCTGTAAGTCTCCCCCAAGTTTTCAGAGCTTCTCAGCAACCCTTCCATTTTTATAGCTCCGATCTTTTGGCCACTACTCAAGAACTCGTCAAATCTCCTCCCCTCAATCCGTTTCTTAATGGCATCAGCCACCTTGTCCAGCAAGCTTTCCCTTAAAAACCGGAAGAACCACCCTCTCTCCTCGTCCTGATAGAGAATGTTAACGTCATAAGTGTATTTTTCACCCGGAGAAAGCATGACTCCAACGTAAAGCTCCCTGCTCTCCCCTCCAATTTCGACTTGCCTCATGCACCAGCCTAAGCCTCCTTGGGGAGATAGCCCACCGAAGAAGACATCCTTAGCTGACGCTGAATGCTCCCTCATAGCTTGTTCCAAACCATAAACAAGGGCCGCAGACATGTCTGGGTCAGTTCCAGTCTCACCAACAGTGAATACGGCTATCCCAGTCGAGCCATCACCAATCAGAACACTCAGCGACCCGAACTTCTGCCTAACTCTATTAAAACTCAACAGTAAACCTCCCAGAGAAAAAGGAACACTACTAAAAGGAAGGGAAACGACGTTGTTTAAAACTTTCTCGTAAATCGCTTACCATTACCCTCCCGTTAAAACATCTGAACCAGGAAATAAAAATCCCCCGTTTTTAGCTACAACACCTCGGGAGTTCCTTGTCCACGAGAAAACTCGCCTCTTGAAAACTTGCAAGAGCTTTTTATAGTTTCTACTGGGAAAAAAATATTTTAACTATGTCTCTCCTCATTTTACTGGGTACTTTTTTTGAGGGAGGATAATAGTCACGCCGCATCCGGGATTCGTTGTTTGGCTTTGCACGTCGAGGTGTAACCGTAGCTGCCTCCACTGTTACGTGAAAGGTAGATTCACAGCAGAGTTGGGGACGAGTGAAGCTGAAAGGCTAATAGGTGAAATCGGTAGCCTGAAGCCGGGTTTTCTATCGGTTACAGGGGGAGAGCCCCTTCTCAGAGATGACATATTTCACCTGTTAGAATATGCTGGAGGCATGATGAACGTTGGATTAGTGACGAACGGAACCCTTATAGACGGCGAAGTTGCAGCCCGCCTTAGCAGACTCGACGTTTACGTCTCCCTGAGCTTCGACGCTGCCACAAAAGAAACCTGCGAACTAATAAGAGGAAAAGGCGCTTGGGGGAAAGCTATGGCGGCAGCACGAGCCCTGAAGGAGAACAGTGTTCCATTTAACCCCGTCATGACGATCACGTCACTAAACGCCCACGAGGCGGGGGCCTTCGTTAACCTCTCGGCAGACTTGGAGAGCGTTAATGCCTCCTTAATACCACTAATACCCTCGGGAAGCGCGGACATGAAACTAATGCCTTCTCAGTCCAGTCTTGCATCAGCAATAGGGAGCGTCGAGGAAGTTGCTGAAGAACGCGGGTTCCCAGTCAGCTTATGGTGCACGCCATTCGCTAGGGCACTTGTATCCTCACCTTACGTCCACCCAGGAGGATGCAGCGAGCTTTCAATGGATGTAGACCCCCTCGGAAACGTCCTATTATGCGACGTCTTAGATTTTAAGCTGGGAAACGTTCTGGAGGACGGTGGAAAACAAGCTTGGAAAAAGATGATGAACAACTCGCTCTACAAAGAGTTCAGAGACGCCTCAAAACTAACAGGAAAATGCAAAGAATGCGCTCTTAAACCAACCTGTAAGGGTGGATGTAAAGCTAGAGCATACTTGACTCACAATTCTTTCTCCACTCCAGACCCGTTATGTCCCCTATAACGCGAGAAATAACAAAAACCAGTCCACAGCCAGCAAACCTTCCATCCACTTTCTTAAGACTACGGAAAATCAGTTAGAAACCCTCCAAACTCCACTCATGAAGAGAAATCAACGTAATCACAGGGAGAAGCTAACTAAGCCGGAGGAACAGCTGAGAATTCATTAACGATTGATGACCTAGAGCTGTTAAATAGCCAAAAAGGAGCTGAACCTTTTAGTACTTCCCCCCCCAAAATTTTTATTACACGTTCTTCCTTATCTTTGTTCAACCGTAGTGAGCTGCGTGAGCTAGATGGATGATGTTAACATTGAAATTCTTTCAAGGGCCGTTCGAGTTTACGCGGAGTGGGCAAATAAGACGATTCCGGGATTTTTCATTCTTCTCTCATCCATTCAAGATGAACTTAATGCCGACTCTATAGAAGATATTGTTAGGAAAGCCATCTCAGATCCCAAAAATTTTTATGAGTCCTTGATGAAACTCGTTGGCTCCTCCGTGGTTGCTGATAGTTACATGTATCTGCTGATCAGCTCGTTCATCGATTTCTTTAAGCTTCCAATAAATGCCTCCGACGCCATTAAGGTTTTAAGGAAAGGAAAGTGGGAGGAGTTGATGAAAAAAATCATGGATGTAACCAAAATGCTTTCCGGGAAAGTCTAAATCACTTCCTCTTGAATTTTGGGAAGTCTGTGTCCGTTAATGTCTTCCAATCAGAGCTCATTCTTTCCAGTATGTCCCTTGAGAGAGAGTTGAAAAGCGAGAAGTAGAGTTCAGGAGTCAGCCACCGTAACTCCACCCCTCTCCTTCTTATTCTGTCATCTAGCTCCCTCACATTCAGCGTTAATGGGTCGTAAAGCTTGGAGGCCACCGCTCTCCCCCAGTACTCCGCATAAGGTGGCGTCCAAACCCTGTATGGCCTAACGAGTGGAAAAACAGATTTCAATGTGGCGATCGACCTGTAGAAGAACTCCTCACAAGTGTCCGGCGACTCAACATGCGTCGCGAACAATCCGTCCTCCTCTAGGTGTTCGTGTACGAGCCTAAAAAACTCTTCTGTAAAGACGGATTTAGCTGGCCCAACCGGGTCAGACATGTCATTTATGATCACATCAAACTTTTCCCTGCACTCCTCGAGGAAGTGGCGTCCATCATCGAAGACCAGCCTAACCCTTGGGTCGGAGAAGCCGGAAGATACTTCAGTTAAGAATTCCTTTGCGACGTTTACAACATCCTCGTCTATCTCAACCACGGTCACGTTTTCCACTCCGTGCTTTAAGGTCTCCGTGGTTGAGCCTCCGTCTCCTCCACCGATTATTAGCACCTTCTTCGGGTTGGGATGTGTGAGAAGAGCCGGGTGAACCATGCTTTCGTGTATGTAGGCATTGAAGCGGGAGGCAAGCTGTATCTCTCCGTTAAGAGCCAGAACTCTACCGTAATAATCTGAGTCGTAAACTTCTATTCTCTGGTATCTCGAAACCCTAACATGGACAGGTCTAACCTTCATCATGAAAACCCTGCCCTCACCTTGCAGACTTGCAAACCACAAGGACCCATCAGGTTCCCCGTCCAAACGAGACCCCGCCGTAAATGTTACCCTTTGAAGCTGAATATGCCTCTCGACATTATTAGATTTTCGCAGTAGGAAGCCGCGAATACCCCCCGGAAGCCTTAGGGTCGACAGCGTAAAACTCATTTGACGTTAAAATTATTAATAGGTTGGAGCTGTGGGCTGATGGAAAGGCTCGTCGAAGTCCACCCTGAAAAATGCACAGCATGCCTGTCCTGTCAGCTTGCATGTTCCTTTAGAAATTACGGCTTCTTCAGCCTTTCAAAGTCGATGATAAAAGTCTCAAGGCAAGGAACAAAGGTTAACATAGAATTCTCAGTTGGATGCAAAGGATGCCTCGAATGTGCTAAATGGTGCTTCTACGGAGCTCTAAAACCTAAAAATCATCTAAATTGTAAACCTTTCTTTTCGAGGCTAAACGGTTGATCCTGCTTCACGCGTCTGGGGTGGTGTTTTCTCCTTCTCCGCTTTGAGGACTTTAAGGCTTTCTGGTAGCTCTTGCCGTCCTAGATACCTGATGATGGGTATATTTACAAGCGCTACTCCTATGCTCAACGCAATCACCAGCTGGAAGCCTGAGAGAACCACCGTTCCCCAGCCCTCATAGATCGGCGTCAACAGGTAGGGGGCACTGGCGTACCCGAAGAATCTGATACCGTTGAAAATAGACGAGACCGCCCCTCTTTTCTCCGGCTTGAGTTCAACGGAGAGAGCGTTTAGAGGGAGCCAGAAGAGGTTGCCTCCAATCCCGAACAGCGCCATCGAGATGGCGAGCACCACAAAATCCCTCGCAACCAGCATTAAGAAGAGGGAAAAAATACAGGCGGACAAACCGGTGTAGGCTATTTTTCCCCGTCCAAATCTATCAGTCAAGTAGCCGCTTATGGGGGAGAGAAATATACCTATGCCTCCACCTATTGAGAGAATTATACCTATAGTGCTGGGCTGGAAGTTGAAGGGTGGACGGGAAAGTGCGTCGGAGAGGAACGAGTTGACGCCCATGAAGCTGAAGAATCCCATGAAGCCAGCGGCACTCAACGCAACAACGCTTCTCAGAGAACAAACCCCCCTGAGGTCTGAAAGAGCCTGCCTAAGATTATAGTTGTTGTTCTTGGGCTTGGTGTCCCTCAACACAAACCAGACTAGAAGCATGGAAGTGTATGCCATAATACCCATCATAAAGTATATGTTCCACCAAGAATAGGCGAAGAAGCCTGCGAGTAAGGGTCCAAGCGCTATGGCGGACGTGTTGACCGACGAGTATATCCCCATAACCTTACCTCTGTAGCTAAACTCCGTTAAGTCACCTACGACTGCGGGCAGAACTGGCCCTATGAACGCATAACCCACCCCACATACGAACCTTGCTAAGAGAAAAGACCAGAAGCCGAGCATCGGGCTGAACCCTATAACTAAAAGTCCCGACCCATAAATGAGGAAACCTACAGTCAGCATGAGCCTCCTGCCGTAATTGTCCGAAAGCGTTCCGCTGAAAAGCTGGAAGAAAGCAAAGGGAAACATCAAAAATGGTATTGCCAAAAGAACGGTTCCAACGTCAATTCCGAAGGTCTCCTTCAGAACCGGAACCAGAGCAAGCACAGTATTAGCGGAAAGAGGGCCTACAAACCCGGCAAAGTACATGGTTAAGAGCTTAGCGTTAGCATAGCGGTAGACAGCGCTTCGCAACCCCTATCATCCCAAACTAAAAACAATTAAGAAGAGTAAAGACAAGTAATGCTCTTTTAACTTTTCCTTCTAAATTCCCACTTTTGGCTCTCCTCTACCCTTTATGGCTTTTACTGCACGTGCAGCGCAGCCTCCCCGCCTCAAGCCTCATCAAAGGATTTTCAAGGCGAAAAGAACCAACCACCCTGCCGCCGCAGCAACCCCGCGAAGCAAAACCCGCCAAACAAAACAACCCCTTGACATCTTAAAGGTTCTTCAAACGCCACGACCACAGCATCACACTTATTATGTCTCCTTCCATAATCCCCAAGATATAGTTACTCAGACAGCTTCGCCACAATCTCTCCTCGACAATTGCGTTGACGCCCTCACGGCTTTAGCCGTGAGATTCCCGCTCTCGGCTGTGATTACGGCTCGGCGGCTTATCGGTTGCTGCCTCCCCCCACGGCTTCCCTCGTTGATAAGTCTGTCAAGTGTGCCATAATTTTGTTAAACCCTCCTCCACTGAGAATGGTTGCGTGGTCTTCAACTGGCGCGGATCATGTCTCCCCCTCAACAGTAACGCCCTCCAGGTTGCCAAAGAATAAAATGCATGGAAAACCGTTTAACTTCCCCGACAATTCACCCCCGAACTAAGTATAGGCTTCCTCGCCGAACTTTCTGTAATTTGCCGCTACATTGAAGAAACAGGAGAGGAAAATTATAATTAAAATGTGGCTTGCAATGAATGCTCATTTAAATTCCTGTTTTGTGAGGAGAAGTGCTCCATTTATATAAGCTCATGGAATCCTGCGACATCTTCCCGAAGAAAATAATTTATTTTCGCACTAATATTCATTTATCCTTAGAAGTTTGGAGGTATTTCCCCGTGTTGCCATTGGAGAAGCCTCAACCGGACTTTGAATTGTTTAAAGAAGTTTTGATGGGTGAAGAAAAACCTAAGAAAGCTCACTTTGCAGAGTACGCTATCGATCCTGAGGCGATGAACACGGTGGCTGAGCGGCTGAAGCTGGACATGAAGCCAATTCCAAACGTGCTTCGTTACAGGCCGGATGAGCTTCGAGGCCAGCCGATAGACATCTTCGAGATGGCTAAGTCAAATATAAAGTTTCATTATTACATGGGCTATGATTATGTTCAGAACTTTGTTTGCTCTCCAGGCGTCGGACTCCTTGTCCAATTGTCAGTCTTCGGAAAGCGCAGGCTCGCAGATGACACTGCTATCCTCACGGAGCCCGGGTCGAAAAGGGTCTGGGTGGAGGAACGGGAAGGACTTGTTTCGTCTTGGGAGGAGTTCGAACGGTTCAAGTCGCAGCAGTTTCTTGAGCTTCCCATAAAGGAAACCTACGAGTTCATTTCGAAGAACCTCCCAGATGGAATGAAGGTGTCAGTTGCTGGAGGAACAATATGGGAAATGGCTCTAGAGCGCATCATGGGGTACGTCAACCTCTTCAGAAAGCTTCGCGAGGATCCTGACCTTGTTAAAGCGGTCATAGACTGGGTTGCGGAGAGGCTCTACAAGGAGTACAAAATAGTCGTCGAGTTCGACTGCGTCGGCGCCATATTTCACTCCGACGACCTAGGCTACAAGAAAGGAACCATGGTGAACCCCGACGTTTACAGGGAAATGGTATTCCCTTGGTTCAAGAAGTATGCACAGCTGGCTCACCGGCACGGAAAAATGTACTGGTATCATTCATGCGGAAACGTCGAAGCGGTAATGGAAGACTTGATAGAAGACGTCAAGATAGATGCCTTCCACTCTTTCCAAGATGAAATAATACCAGTATGGAAGTTCCAGGAGAAGTACGGTGACAGGGTTGCTACTTTGGGGGGCGTGGACGTTGATAAGCTTGCACGCTACGAAGCCAGTCAGCTTAGAGCATACGTGAAAAGCATACTAGACAAGTGCATGCCTCGGGGGAGGTACGCCCTTGGATCTGGGAACAGTGTCACAAATTACGTTCCAGTAGAAAACTACTTGGTAATGCTGGAAGAGGGATTAAAGTGGAGACCATAAAAAAGGAAGGGAGAGTGCTCTTTCTCGCGGACCTACCTTCCCTCTAAAATCCACGACTTACAGATGGATACACCTTCAACGGCGTCTCTAGCGTAAGCGTCAGCCCCTATTTTTTCAGCATACTCCCTTGATACAGGAGCCCCGCCGATTATTACTTTAACTTTGTTCCTCAACCCTGCGTCTTCTAATGCCTTTATAACCTTCTCCATTTCAATCATAGTCGTTGTAAACAGCGCGGACATTCCAACTATGTGGGGCCTGTATTTCCTAACAGCCTCTACAAACGCTTCCGGTGACACGTCAACACCCAAGTCAATAACCTCGAAGCCCGCTCCGCCAAGCATCGTGGCGGCAATATTCTTTCCTATGTCGTGCATGTCCCCCCTAACTGTTCCGATGACGACCTTCCCTAACACTTCAACTCCACTAGTTTTCATGTAGGGTTCGAGAATCTTCATTCCTTCCTTTACCGCTTCACCCGCAACAACTAGGTCTGCTAAAAAGTATTCCCCCCTCTCATACTTCTCACCTACCATTTCAAGTCCCTTAGCCACGGCTTCACTCACACACTTGTATGCAGGTATACCGGCGTCAACCGCCTCCTTGCACGCCTTCTTGACACCTTCGACGTCAAGGTTCACAATAGCCTCCCTCAACTCCTCAAGAATCTCTCTTTCCATGAAAATTCCTCCTTTAAAGCCAGAAACATGCAACCTTAAAATCTGTATATAAATTATTTTATATTTTTCGAGTAAAGAATTGCAAGAGAATCCAAACCAAACTCAAAACCCCACCACGTTGTCTCATCTTCCCTAACAGAATACTCAGCATTACATTCTTTGCTCTATTGAAAAACCTGATCGTTCCCATGTTACAATGGGAATCAGGCGTCTTTACACTCTTTTAGCGTCAATTAACCGAAACTTAAACCCAAAAAAATAAATGCTCCAAGAAGAAAATTTCTCACATGAAAGTCATATAGAAAAGCATGAGGGGGATGGTGTTTGGCGGAAGATTGGTGGTCAAGGTGGTTTAAGAGGAGGAGCCCCTTCAGGTGGTTTTTCGGGGATATTGAAGACTTCATGAGGGACATGGAGGACTTCATAAGAGAGGAATTCGAGGATCTGTCCAAATGGGTTCCAAAGGATCTCATGAGAGAGAAAACCTTGCCTGACGGAACCAAGGTGACTGAGTGGGGTCCGTTTGTCTATGGTTACAGAATAACTATAGGGCCGGATGGGAAGCCGCAGGTGGAGGAATTCGGCAACGTTAAACCCGAGACGGGGCTAGGTCGTCCCCGCATAGGTTTCCAAGAATACAGGGAACCGCTGACCGACGTAATCGAAACAAACGGTGATGTGAAAGTTATCGTTGAGCTACCGGGCGTCGAGAAGAACGACATTAAGCTCTACGGGACAGAGGAAACGCTGACCGTCTCTGTTGATACACCACAACGCAAGTATTACAAGGAGATAAAGCTACCATGCAAGGTTGACACACAGCAATCCAAATCCTCCTACAAGAATGGCATACTAGAAGTCACATTAAGGAAGAAAGAAGAAAAACCAAAGGGGGAACCACTAAAAATAGATTGATACTGCCCATCTTTTTCGCAAAATCAAACTTTTTCGCAAAATCAAACGCCCTAAAGTCGGTTAAGGCACGGTGAGCGCTACAAGTCAATGCTCAGTAACGAACGCGTCACTTCCTCATTTTTTCAACTTTCTTTTTTCACGGCATTAACGAGTCCTGCTGCAAGCATGTCGAACATCAAGTTTCTCGTTTTTGCATCAAATAGAATGAATTTTTCGAGGTATTTTTTCTTTAGTTCGTCAGCGAGGGTTGAAGCGTCTAGTTCGTATGCAAGCCTCCTCCATTCTTCGAGCGTTTCAGCGCACTTCTCAATTATTCTCGACACGTCGTTTCCCACTACAGCTCCGAAGTGGGCGAACACCACCACCTTAGGCTCGTAGCCCAATAGCTTGTCCAGTGACCTTAAATACTCTCCAAAATTGAAGCTTGAAGGGAAAGAAGCAGGAATAACTGTACTGGTGCTGCAAGATAAAAGTCCACCAGCGTCTCCGAGGTAGATGAGCTCATGCTCAGAACAATAATACGCGTAATGGTCTGACGAGTGTCCAGGCGTGTGAACAGCCTCCACATTCACCCCACCACCAACTTCAACGACATCCCCGTCAACAAGCGCCACCAACCTGCCAATGTCCTCCACCGGGTCCATGAAGTCTGCAAGCTCGCCCCACACCCTCCCAGTCACCTCGTTAATTTTAGATGGATCCTCAAGGTTTTTCAGGGTTACAGGGTGCCCTGCCGCCTTCGCTTCTGGAAAAGCTCTAAGCATGGAAGCGACTCCTCCAGCATGGTCGATGTGTCTATGTGTCACCAAAATCCACTTAACATCACCTCTTTTCAACTCCCTCAAAACGTGGGGAGCCGACTTCCTGTGGGCTGCTTCAACCAGCACAGCGCCACCTGAACCATTAATCGCCAGAACGCACGTAGCACCCTTAATCCCCCATCCATAAGCATCTATCATCAGGCAGCCCTCACATATCCACCCCTGCTCACACATAAAGTCCAATAACACACCTCCACTGGTTGCTTAACCACGCTCATTTATTCTCCTTCTTCCTACCGATTACCTTTACGAGTAGCGTCCTCGTCCGTGGCCCGTCCAGCTCGAGGTGAAGTACCCTTTGCCATGTTCCCAGCGCGAGCTTTCCCCCCTCAACTGGCAAGACAAGCGAGTTCCCTGCTACGCTGGCAGCTATATGTGCCGCCGCGTTCCTGTCTATCCTGTCATGCCGGTAATCGGGCCTCGCGAAAGCTTCCTCGACCCACCTCTCCACGTCCCTCATTAGCCCGGGCTCGCCCTCATTCAGTATGAGGGTATTGGTGGTGTGGAGGCTGAAAATGAAAAGAACACCGTCCTCTATGCCCGACTCTCCAAGCTTAACTTGAACCTCTTCAGTTACGTCCTTTACCTCGACTCTCCTCTCGCTCTTAACCTGTATTCTCGACGAGTAAACGTCCAAATTAGACCACCACTAAAAACAAGGACTCGTCTTCCTCTTAAATCTAAATCAACAGGTTCCACGAGTCACGACGGTAACGGTAGCATTCAAGCCTCTATTAATGTAGCCATCTGCGACTTCCTGTTGCAGCTTAGCACCTTTTATCGTTATCTCATCATAACGTCAAGTTACTTTTCCACCGCCTTGTCTCCTTCTTTAAGATCCGAGAGTCAAAGGGAGAAAGAAGAAAGAAACGTTTTAGAGGATCTGAAAGCAAGGATCATCTGAGGGCTTATAAACGGAGGAGGTAAGGCTGGAGAGGGGGGGACATTGAGCATCTAAATGGTGGTTTCGGCTACTTGCAAGTCTCCTGCTAGGTCAGTCTGTATTTTGATAATGTTGAGCTGATTGATTATTTATCGGTGGGTAATTGAAGTTGCGCTGGAACCGATCTCATCGTGTTGAAAACGCGTTTGGAAGGCTGATTAAGGGTGATCGAGCCGCCGCAACGACTAAATTATAGCTATCTTTTAAAGGATGAACGCGTTAAACTCTACGAGGAATACTCTTAAGTTTTAGTGTGAAATAGGAAGGAATAACTCTGTTCGTGAGGGTTTACATGTCGCGTGGTTCAAGGGAGTGAGCCTCCTCCTGATAGCTGACAACGTGTTAACACAGGCGGGAAGAAGGGTAGGAAGGATAGCTTATCGTTATTGAAGGGAATAAAGGGTGTGCTAAGTTCCATTATGCGGCTGGCTGAGCATACTGAAACCAAGCGAGGCAACAATGCCGCTTGAACCTTCGCCGGTTTCCTAAAAGATTATTAATTTTATTTCAGTTTTTTCGGTTAAGGTGGTGCATTATGAAAATAGTAGCCTTCTCCGATATTCATGGGAACGTTTCAGCTTTGAGGGATGCAAGGGAACGAATAGTTAGCCGGGTTGAACCGGATGTCGTTGTGTTATGCGGAGATATAACTCATCTTGGAGGCGCCGAGGCTGCGTTGCAGGTGCTGAGGGTGCTTGAGGGGCTCCGCGTCTTTTACGTTTGGGGCAACATGGATTCGGTGAGCCGCAACCTACAGCTTCCACTAGAAGGCATGGAGTGTATTCATGGTAGAGTGGTGAGCGTTGGAGGAGTGGACTTCTTCGGGCTCAGCGCCAACTTCGACCCGAAACTTCTCTTATCAATAGCGAAGAGCGAAAACCCGATGGTCGTGGTTTCTCACGAGCCGCCGAGGGGCTGTTGCGACAAGGCTTGGAGCGGGATGAACATTGGAAGCAAGTACCTTAGATTGTTCGTTGAATCAGTGATGCCTGACTTGGTTTTCTGTGGACATGTTCATGAGGCTCGAGGAAGTTGCCAGCTGGGAACCACCATAGTGGTAAATGCAGGCAAGTGCTCAGAAGGGGGTGCGGTTGCAACCATAAATCAAGGTTTGATT
>JAHLWX010000051.1 GCA_019057675.1 Candidatus Jordarchaeum sp. LHC_1308 | reverse complement strand
TCTGTGTCTTGTGAACCGTTTACGGGACCTTGTCGAGGCGGGAGTTGACGGGCTCAAGATAGAGGGGAGGATGAGGCGCCCAGAGTATGTTGCCGTCACCGTTGACGTTTACAGGCGCGCGCTTAACAGGGCTGTTAAGGGTGGGAAGCCGAGCAGGCGAGCTGTGGAGAAACTGGCGTCTGTTTTCAACAGAGGGTTCACTGAGGGATACCTTGACGGAAACCCGGGTAGGAGTATGATGAACTACGAAAGGCCGGATAATGTCGGGGTCAAAGTAGGACGGGTGACTGGTCATAAGAATGGCATGCTTGAGGTGCGCCTCTCAAAGGAGCTACGTATGGGTGACGGATTAGAAGTGACAATAGGAGAAAGCAAGGTTGGCTTCATCGTGAGCGAAATGTACTTTAAAGGAAGAAGGGTTAAGCGGGCAAAGGCAGGCGAAGCCGTCAGCATACCATTCAGTGGCGGGGCACATGTGGGATGCCAAGTTTACAGGACGCGGGACTCACGGGTGGTTGAGTGGGTCGAAGGCATCCTGCGAAAGGCAAATGAAGAAGCGGCCTTCACCGCCGCCGGACGTGGCTCTCGATACCACGCTGAGGAAAGTCTCTTGGAGGACCATGCGGGACGTCATCCGGAGAACGACAAGGAATGCGGCGGCCGGTGTCCTCTAGCTCGAGGAAAAAGTGTAGAACAATGTTTCACCCACCCCAACTCGGCTATGAGTAATGACTCGCTTATTCTCTCTGTTAGTGTAGGTGGCCTTGAGCCGCTTAAACGGGCAGTTGACTGCGGTGCGGATCGTATCATCGTCGGCGGCGACTACTTTAAGCCTAATCACCCTCTGAGCTTTGACGAGCTGGGTGAAGGAGCAGACTACTGCAGGGAACATGGAGTCGAGTTCATGCTTTCAACTCCAAGAATAGCTCGGAGCCGCGAAATAGACCTCCTGTCCTCTTCAATAGAAGAGGTGGCTTCCCTTAGACCTGATGGAGTTATAGCTGGAAATTATGGAACCCTGAACTTTTTACTGGAAGCAAGGGTTGCCCCCGTATATGTAGACTACTTTTTGAACGTTGCAAACTCTCTCTCCTTACACGCTCTCGATCGCCTAGGTGTCAAGGGAGTTACAGTGAGCCCCGAGTTAACCCTGAAGCAGATATCATCTATGCATAAGGAAAAGCTGGAGGTCGAGTGCATCGCTCATGGCCCGTTGGAGTTGATGGTTTCCGAGCACTGTGTCGCTAGAAGCATCCTTTGCCCTGAAGGGCGGTGCAGTGCGCCATGCCTTAACTCGCATTTTTACCTTGAGGACGAGATGGGTTTCCGTTTCCCCGTCGTGTTCGATCAGAACTGCAGGATGCACCTGCTCAACTCAAGGGATCTTTGCATGATAGACTCGTTAGGCATGTTGGCTGAAGCAGGAGTTGACGTTGTTAGGCTGGACTGCCGGGTGAAACCCCTCAGCTACGTGGAGGAAGTTGTCAGGGATTACAGGTCTGTGCTTGACGGCGGCGACGCTTTACGCTTCAAAAAAAGGTTAAGGAGGTTAGCTCCCATAACTAGGGGTCACTTCTCCAGAGGCGTCGCCTAAGTCGACTTAACTTTTATGAATAGAGTCAGCACTAATAACCCTAAAAATCACTTTCCGCTTCCGTATGAAGGGCTCCACCAATACTTCTTTGCCGTACCTTTTGATAAGAAGCGAAAGCTTTTTCGAGCAGACCCACACATCCTCTCCACTGTTAAGCTTACCTATGGCACTATTAATACTGTCATCATGCCACACGACTTCATCATCGCGAGGATACCTTTTTTCGTTAATCTTAAGTGCCAACCCCGGCTAAACCCCCCACGATATGTTAACTAATTTAGCAATAGGAGACTTTTTACCTTTTCGGTAAGGTACAAACATGTTCCAGTAGACGCTTCTACGCTCTCCCTTAAGCTGTGGTGGTCACCTCATAACAGATATCTTTATATTCCTTTTCGTTCCATTTTTCCCCGGAAATTGTGAAAAATCGGGGGATCTCCTACTAGGTAGTGGCATCTAGGACCATTGATTACTTTGTTTAGTTTTTCAACTTAACGAGAAGCTGAGGTGCCACGGCATTGTCTAAAGGCTTTGACGCAACCCAAGAGACCCGTGATGGAGTTTTTCTTAACGGGTTCCGGATGAGTGGATTCAGCGGGTTCGCAGACCAGTCAAAGTGGTATACGTTCCCCAGAGAGCCCTTTAAAATTTCCGGGCGGATGGGGGCAGGTAAGACCTCCACGGCCCGCCTCATACTCTTCGGCATAACTGGCGACGTCAAGATGGTTGAAGACTACCTTACAGGTGATCACGGAGTAGTTGAGGTCGAGCTGGCGGCCCCGTCGAGCAGCGACTTGAAACTCATCAGGATTGTTAGAGAAGTTTTCCGTTCTCCTGACGGCTCTACATACCTTAGGAGCCATGTGTTGAACCCTGAAACGGGGGAGTTGCTCGCCGAAAATGTTGATGTTAACACCTTCCTGGAAAAGTTTACTGGCGAGCCATTACTGGACAGCATCAAGGATGTTTTCATTTTGAGGGGGGACTTGGAGAAGAGCTACCAGCAGCTCAAAGACAAAGTGCGATCCCTTACTTATCTCGACTTGGTGGAGCAACTTAAAGATGACCTCGACTCCTTGAAGTCTAGTTTAAGAATGCGTTTCGAGGAGCTTGAAGGGGAGCTTTCAAGCTTTGAAGAATACTTGGCGGAGGAAGGCGTCCCGCCCCCTGAGATAAGAGGCGGATTATCTGAGTACGCTGTCAGACTTAAGGCAACATTCCTGGGGCTTGCATCCAGATGGGTGAAAGAGGCAAATGAGCTTAAAGCGAGAATTAGATCCCTAGAGGAGGAGCAATCAACCCTTCTAGCTAGGATTGATGAACTTGAATCTAAGAAGTCCAGCTTGGAGAACTTGGCCAGCAGCATCAAGGTGAAAGAGGAACAAGTAGGCCTCATGATGAAGACCTGCGAGGACGCTGCGAGAAGAGTAGGTCAGCTTGAGAGGGACATCGCCCTGCTGAAGGAGGATCTTAGAAAGTCGGAAGAAAAGGTTCAGAGGGCTGAGGACGAAATAACCTCAATCACCAAGAAGCTTGAAGCGATGGAGGCGGGTCTCTCCGGAATTGTAGAGTCTGAGGGGGATAGGGGCGCTTACATCGAAAGAGAAAGGCAGTTCGTGGAAGCGATTTCCCGTCTTAAACCCGAACTGGAAAGCCTAAGGGAGCAGGTAAGGGTTAAAGAGTTTAACTTGAACAAGGATGTTATCTCTCTAAAGAAAATCGTCGGCTCCTATTTGTCGCTGAGATCCAGGATAAAGGAGCTTCCAGAGCTCATAGACGATCCGTCACCTCTCACAGCCTTAAGGGAAAAACTGTTTGAAGAGCTCGAGAGAACGGTTAAGCCGTCTCTCAGCTCTCTTTCCTCCGAAGCTAGATTCCTCAGAGAATTTAAGAATTGGCTTGAGAGAAGAGGGTTCTGCCCCCTATGCCATGCGGACACGGTAAACCTCTCCGAGGAAATGAGGAGGCTTGAAGGACACATTGCGGAAATCGACAGGAAAGTGAGGCAGTTGCAGGTCAGGCAGAAGGAGTTGAGCGATGCTCTAAGAGAAATGGACAAGGCTATAGAGCTTCAGAGAAGCTACATGGAGCTCAACGCGTCCGTTAAAGTTAAGGAGCAGGAGGTTGAGGGGCTGAAAAGGAGGGTGCAAGAGGTAGAGGAGAACCTAAAAACATACGAGCTTAGGCTGGACGCCGTCAGGAGGAAGCTTGAAGGGTTAGATGAGGCTGCCAAGGAGCTTGAAAAGGAGAAGTTCAAGCTGAGAGGGGAGCTTGAAATGGCCAAGAGGGAAAGGGATGAGAGCCTGAGGGTCATGGAGACGTTAAGGGTTAGGGTGGCGGAGGCCGAGAAGCAGCTGGCGGAGTCACGCGAGAGGCTCGCGAAAATGAGGCTGGAGCTTGAAGAAGAGGAAAAGAAGCTTGAAGCCCTAAGGCGGCAATTTACTGAAGAAGACTACGTTGCTGTTAGGAAGGAGGTGGCGGAACTAAGGAGGCGCGTCGGCCAGCTTAAGGCTTCGAAGGAAGACTTCGAGAGGCAGATTAGAGAACTCGAGGTCAAGGCTGAGCGCTTCTCGACTCTGGCAAGGGAAGTAGAGAAGCGGGAAAGCCGCATAGCATCCGTTGAGAAGTCTTCTAAACTTGCCGAGCTAGCTACCGAATTTCTAAAGCGAATCGAACATTGTGCCAAGAAAGAGTTCTTCGAAGTAGTCTCGAAGGAACTGCCAAAGGTAGGAGAAATCCTGGGAATAAAGGACTTCAAAGTCGACGGCGGGGTCTTGGAGAGGCTTGTTCTCGGCAGAAAAGTCTCCCAGAAGGTTCACACGCTGAGTGACGGAGAGTTCATATCTTTACTCTCCCTGATTTCCGGGCTTCTCGGCGCTTGGAGTGGAAAGAAAAGGAAGCGCTTCCTTATACTTGACGTCCCTCTAGACGAGGATACGGCGTCTAACTTGGCAAACGTGCTCAGAGAAATGAACTGCCTCCAACCAGGGTTCATATTCTCGAAGCCCAGCCCATTAACCGTTGAGCCACTTAGAGAGGAGGGTTAAGTTGAACCATTCGATGAAGAATGTAGTGCCCTACTTTAAGGCCCTAGCCCACCCTACCAGAGTGGAGATACTAAGAGAGATATTCAACAAGAAAGTGGTTAACCCAAACTGGATGAAGAAGAAGACGGGGAAGTCATCCAAGTACGTTTACGACCAGCTCAGATTCCTTTCTAAGCCGAGCTTAGGCAATGTGCTTAAGGCAGTTCACCTCGGGGTGGTCTTCCTCTTAAACAAGAAGCTTAAGGTCAAGCTAACCGATGTGGACAGTGGAAAAATGATGACTCTCGACGACATGTCGGCTGACGAAGTCGCCAAGCTTGGATTTGCCCTTTCACACGAGAAGAGAGCCGAAATATACGACGTGCTCTTCGAAGCCCATAAGAGAGGACAACACCTGTCATTCACCACAATAGCAAGAACCCTTGGACTTGAAAGATGGAGAGTAATACAGCTCTGCCAGCAGCTCGCCGACGCCGGAATAGTGGAGGCAACAAGCAACGAAGAGGTCAGGCTGAAAAAGATAGTGGAGATCGAAATAGAGGACTTGGAACTCCACCCGAGCGAAGTCCTCCTAACAATGCTAGAAATAGGACTCCTAAGGTAAACCAGAAAAAGAGCTGATGGCCACGTAGGGTGCTAAAAAGCGATGGGCACTCTCCCAAGATGCAGGCTTAGACTTTAACCTTGCAGTATGCCATATAGTCTCAATCCCCGTTGAAAGGACGAGAAAACAAAACAGGTAGAGTGGGCGAAAACCGTTGTAAAACTCATGGATTTTTCCTCCACTCTATCGCCCTATGCTTTCCGGAGAATTTCAGGGGACAACGACGAACAGCATCAGACGTTGTAACCTCTCACCCTATCAGCCTAGGAAACAGGGGAAAAATAAAAAATATAAACTGCAACGCTGATGATGGCAAGTATCCATAAATTAATCTGGAAAAACCGCCGACACCTTCCGACAAGGAGATTACGTGAAGCATTATGATCTTTATGATCTTTAAGCCTAGTTCATCAATAACAAATTTTGTGGTTAAGAGCTAACTTTTGAGTGGTTGTATCTTGAGGATTTTAGCGGCGTTCTCGCCTAAGATCATGTCTTTTTCATGTCTGCTTATGGGCAGATTTTTAACCTTCTCTATCTCTTGCACCGGGTCTCCCATTGGTATGAAGGGTGAGTCACTCCCGTAGATTACCCGCTCAGCCCCAAGTTGCTCTAGGGCATATATTATCCTTCTCGCTGAGGCGCCTGAGGTCTCCAGAAACACGTCGTCAAACTTCTTTGCGAGCTCTACAGCCTCCTTAACGTAGTTCCCTCCCATGTGAGCTAATACTAGCGTGAATCCATGATAAGTATCGAGGATCTCATGGAAGTGAGAGGGGTCAGCGTAGTCCAGGTCGTTTTTCCATATTTTACCCGCGTGGACGAGAACGGGGATCCTGAGCTTCGAGGCTACCTCCCATATTTCTGGGGCTTCTTGCGGGCGGAACCTCTGGTGGAGAGGGTGAAGCTTCAGCCCCCTGAACCCCTCAGCCCTAACCAGCCTTACAAGCGTTCTGCCAGCGCCCCCCTTGTGGGGGTCGACGTTGCAGAAGCCGACGAAAAGGTCGGGTCTAAGCTCCGCCATAGCCTTCACGACCTCGTTAAGGTAAGTGTAGAAAGTTGACATGACACACATTCCTATACCCCTCCTCTTCATGCGCCCCTCAAAGTAATTACACAGCCTCCTCACCCCAACCTTCAACCGCAGGTACTTGAGGGAGCGGTATGCGAGCTCAAGCGACCAGTAGTCCCTCCAGTTAAAGCTCTTGCCATCTCCGTGGTTAAAGTAGGGGTGAACGTGAAAGTCAACTATTAGACTTGCCATCATCTCCTCCTCCCACTAGATTTTCTCGGAACCTTTAAATTCTTTAATGTTTCCTCCTGTTTAAGGTGAGATTTTGAAGGATGGCCTCGTCTTCCCCGACGGCTTCTTATGGGGGTGCGCTGTTTCGGCTCACCAAGTTGAGGGAGGCAACACCAACAATAACTGGTGGCAATGGGAGCAGCAGGGAAAAATACTTGATGGTTCTAAGTCGGGCATGGCCTGCGATCACTATAACAGGTACGAGGAGGACTTCGACATAGCTGCCTCCTTGAAGTTGAATGTTTTCAGGACATCCATTGAGTGGAGCAGGATAGAGCCCAAACAGGGCACGATAAACATGAAGGAGGTCGAGCACTACCGCAACGTCATACTCGCACTTAGGAGGCGTGGCATCAAACCCATGATAACACTCCACCACTTCACCAACCCTATATGGTTCGATGAGCAGGGCGGCTGGCTTAACCCCAAAAGCCCTGAAATATTCGAGTCCTTCGTGAGAAAGGTAGTAGAGCACCTAGGGGACCTTATACCTTTCTATAATACTATAAATGAGCCTATGATTGTTGCAACGATGAGCTACTTGTTCGGGGTATTCCCCCCGGGTGAGAGAAGCTTAGAAAAGTGCTTGGTAGCAGCTAGAAACCTTGCGCTTGCCCATGGGAGAGCTTACGTGACGATACATGAGACGTGTAAGGAGCTCGGCTACCCGAAACCCCAAGTGGCACCAGTAAAGCAAATTCCCCACTTTGAGCCCCGCGACCCATCATCAACAGACGATGTGGAAGAGGCGCGGAGACGAGACTGGTTCTTTAACGGATGTTTCCTTGAAGCTGTAGATACTGGCGTGCTCCAGCCTCCGCTGGGTAATGGGGAAAAAATCGACCACCTTGAGTCATCATGGGACTTTATAGGGGTAAACTACTACAGCAGGACTCTCTGCACCCCTCAAGGCGAGGTTTTCCCCCTCCCATTCACGGGGGTTCCCGAAGGAGTGGAGATATCGGACTACGGGTGGGAGGTTTACCCGGACGGTCTAAGGGAAGTTCTCCTTTCGCTTAAAAAGTATGGTAAGCCCGTCGTAGTGACGGAGAACGGGATAGCCACGAGAAATGACGAGCAAAGATGCAGGTACATAGTAAGACACCTGAGGGCAGTTCACGAAGCGATATCGAGGGAAGTCGACGTGAAAGGATATATCTACTGGTCGCTCATGGACAACTTCGAGTGGGTGCTTGGTTACCAGATGAAGTTCGGCCTAGTTGAGGTCGACTTCGAAACTATGGAAAGGAGACTTAGGTCAAGCGCCAGCCTCTACAGAGAAATAATAGAGGCGAACGCTCTCTTACCCATCCACTTGGAACGCTACGGCTAACCCTTGGAAAATTAAGCCTACCGGCGGTGCGTTGGAATTGAGCGGCATCGAAAAAGACTTAGAGGAGCTTTCAAGGCTTGCGGTCACCCTTGGGGCGAGCAGAGCTAGGCCAGTTCCCGCTGACTTTATCGTAGTCGATGAACGCGTCCAATTGAAATGCAGGTTCCCTCCCTGCCCCTTCTATGGAAGAAATAGGATGTGTCCCCCGTTTACTCCGACAGCCGAGGAGTTCAGAAAGTACCTTGCAAAGTATAGGCACGCGTTAATAGTTCAGCTAGACGTTCCATTAACAGAAGACGTTAAAAGACGCATTCACGGCGATTCAAGACTGGAGGAACTATTCTCGGACAGGGAATTCAGCAGGACTCTAATGAGGGAGGGCAGGCAGGCTTGGAGGCTGCTGAACCAGGTTATCTCTGGCGTTGAAAGGGAGTCCTTTAAGAGAGGGTACAGGTTCGCAGTGGGCTTCGCCGCCGGATCCTGTCCTCTTTGTGATGAGTGCGACGTGACGGCGCCATGCAAGCACCCCTTTGAAGCTAGGTCAAGCATGGAGGCCGTGGGAATAGACGTGCATGGAACTCTTAATAAGGTTGGCCTAGGTGTTGAGTGGGGGGCTCGGGGCACGGTGACTTTGACAGGTTTAATTTTGATAGATTAGTTGGCTTTTTTTGCTGCGTGGTAAACTTATCCTCTTCCTCGTTTTGTTACTCTGTTGGAAAAGGTTTATATTTATCTAATTCGATATCAATAACGATATCAAGTACGATAAAGGGTGATGAAATGAACTGCCACGAGTTCGGAAGGTGGATGAGACACACCGCAGCCGTACCAAAAGGATACCTTAAAAGGTACATCCTAATGCTCCTCTCAGAGAAACCCATGTCTGGAGCAGAAATAATGGAGGAAATTCAAAGGAGAAGCGGCGGCCTATGGAAGCCCAGCCCCGGGTCAGTATACCCTCTCCTAGCCTGGCTACAGGACAACGGGTACATTAAGGAATCCCAGAAAATACTTGGAAACGGATCTAAAAGGTACACGCTCACCGACAAGGGAAAACAAATACTGGAAGAACTAAAGGAAACGGATAGAGGGCTCCTCTGCCGAAAGCACCCCCCTTTCTGGCTTCTCTCGCCACTGATTCAAACCACTTCATCAGCCATAAGCCGGATTATTGGAGAAGCCTACTCGCTACTTGGGGAGCTGACGAGCCTAGGCGAGGAATACGCCGATGTCCTAGCTGATGTCGAGGAAGTGCTGAGCAGGGCAGTAAGCGAGATAAAAGATATACTTGAAAGAGCAAAGGAGAAGAAGAGGGGCGGAGGAGAAAGCGCAGGCGAGCCCTTTAAGTGGACGCCGCCCTATCCCTCATGCTGAAACGATGCATCCGAAAAAATAATTAATCTTTAAAACGTGGTGTTTAACCACTCAAATTATGATGGTTATACAGGGAGATGTAAGCTTGTCCATCCTGGATCCATCTAAACCAGTTGAATCAACGATGTCCGTTGAAGACATTCGGAGCCTTATCAAGGAGCTTGAAGACGTTTATAATGCCTTGCTAAGGGAGAAGCTTGAGAGAACCGAGGAGAACATGAAGTTGATAGGCGAAATCTACACCCTAATAATGAGGCTCAAGAAAACCCTAAAGGCCAAAGCTGACCAAGAATAAACATGCCCACAACCCTCTTCTTTATTCCTCTACGGAACTCTTTCACCATCACACTTCAACTATATCGATCTCGTCGAGGTTCACGTTTCCTAGTCCCCTCTTCCAGGCAAGCACTAGATGCCTGACTGCAAGCGGGTTGTGGCCTAGGAGTGTGCAGGCGTAGGCGTCAGCCGCCACAAGGTCCTCTGAAGCTATGAGGACGCCGAGCTTTCTAGGTTTTGACCCCAGTTCGCCTCCAATGCCAGCTACCCTGCCATCTATAACTGCAAGGCTGGGTTTGACGTGTAGATTCACGTCGACTATGCATTCGTCGAGCCCCATTCTATGGAACCTGCCCTTCCTCGCTACTCTACTCTTCTCGCCGAGGGTTGCCCCGAGCATGTTCTTTAGTGAAAGCGTGACCCCTGTTATCGAGTGCTCCTTCAGAACCGGGATCGAGACCACATAAGCGTCCTTAAGCGTCAGTGGAAGCTCAAACTTCTTTAAGACGAGAGCTGATTCATCCTCCACAACCTCGTATTGATCAACGTTCAAATCAACAAGTCTAACTCCCAACTCCTCCAGCCCAGCGTAACCCAGAGTCCTATATGCCTCCCACGTGTCCCCCCACCCTGACCCCTCCGCCACAATAACTTCACATCCACAACCCATAAACCAATTAGCCAATGCCTCAACAACATCGACAGGGGTAGTTGTTGGCGGCCCCTCACAAGTTATCAAGTTAGGCTTTAAAACGACCCTGCCACTAATGGAGACACCGACACAGTCAAGCAGCGCCGCCACATCCCTTCCAATGTCACCGCAACTCCTTCTAACGTAGACAACTCTCACGTTCACACCCAAACAAGAACATGAAACATCCACCTTATTAAGCGTTAAACCATCCACTTCAACGCTGCAATACTTGAATCCTAAGTCGTCTTAATAAAAGTTCAAGGCCCGCAGAGTTTTTAATTCTCGGCAGCTTTTCCTTGTAAAGAGACTTTGTGAGGCGTTGGAGGGATGGACGTTGAGTTGTTCTGGCGACTTTAAATCCCTCGAAAAAATGTTTAACCCCAACTCTGTTGCCGTGGTAGGCGCTTCTGACAACCCGTTCAAGATGGGCTACTACTGCCTCAAGAGTTTACTCAACTTTAAAGGTAAGGTGTACCCCGTTAACCCCAATCGCAACGTCATCCAAGGCTTGAAAGCTTACCCGTCGATTCTCGACGTTCCAGATGAAGTTGACTTAGCCGTGGTGGTGACACCAGCAGACTATGTTGTAGGAATCGTCGAGGAGTGCGCTAAAAAGGGAGTCAGGGGAGTCGTCGTCATAACAGCGGGGTTCAGGGAGGTGGGGGGCGGAGGCGTGCACCTCCAAGAGGAAATAGTCAGAGTGTCTCACAGCTCAGGTGTAAGAATTCTTGGCCCGAACACCTTTGGCTTCGTAAACACTCATGCAGGCGTTAACGCCACGTTCACCGACGTGCTGGGCGAGCTTAAGACTGGAAACATATCGGTCGTGACACAGAGCGGAGGGGTATGCCACATTTTCTGCTACGAGGCCATAACACAGGGAATAGGGGTCAACTTAGCTGTCGGGCTCGGAAACAGGTGCGACATAGATTTCCCCGAAATGATGCGGTATCTTGCTCGGGACGAGAAAACAAAGGTCATAGCGTTGCACATAGAGGGGCTGGACGACCCACGCAGCTTCTTGGAGGCTGCCAAAGAAGTTGTGAAAGTTAAGCCAGTAGTGGCCTACAAAGTTGGGAGGGCTAAAGTGGACAAGGAATCCCTCTCGCACACCGGGTCAATGGCTGGAGACTACAGGCTCTACGACGCCCTCTTCAAGCAGGCAGGTGTCATCGCGGTCGACAGCATCACCGAGCTTTTCGACGTTTCTAAAGCACTATCCATCACCGAGCCTCCGAAGGGCAGAAGAGTCGCCATAGTCTCAGTACAGGCTGGGCCAGCTATAATAATATCAGATGTGTGCAAGAATAACGGGTTAGAGATACCGGAGTTCACCGAGGAGACCAGAAGGAAAATAGAGGATCTTCTTCCTCCGGTGACCATCAGGTCAAACCCCGTTGACTTAGCATTTGCCTATAACCCTGCGGTCGGGTTAGAGGTAATAAGACTTGTCCTACAAGATAGGAATGTAGACGTGCTCATAATGTTTCAGCTCTACCATCCAGCAGTTCCACCGATCGCCAAAATGCTTGTTGAAGCGGTCAGAGAGTCCGGTAAGCCCGCCATAGTCGCGCTTCAAGCGCCACGCGACTTAGTGAGAAATGAAGTGGAGGCACTTGAAAAGGGTGGGATTCCCGTATACCCCACCCCGGAAAGAGCGGCAAAGGTGGCAGTATACCTAGCGAAATACAGGCAAATCTTGGACAGGATGAAGCTAACAAAATAAAAACAGTAATAAACTTAGGATGCAGGCTTGCAAAATAGATAATAATCACTTCCTTAAACTCTATTTCCGGTGGTTTGCTTGGCAATAGATGTGGATGAAATCAGCTGGGAAAAAGAGGTTTTAATGTCTGACGTGCTTACCGTTGTAGACTTCTGGCATGAACGATGCCCATGGTGCCTTATGCTTGACCCAGTTATAAACGAGCTTGCAGAGGAATACGCGGGGAAAATTAAATTCGTTAAACTCAACGTGCTGCAAAGCCTAGGAAACAGAAAGCTGGCCCTTAGCTACGGCATCATGGGCACACCGACGCTCGTCTTCTTCTGCGCCGGAAGGATCGTCGGCCAAGCTGTGGGCTTCATGCCAAAAGAAAACCTGAAAAAGATTCTGAATGACATGCTTCAAAGACATAGAGACTGCATAGAGAAAAGCACGCCTTTGGAAATATAAACTGGAACTGCTTCTTTATTTTTTTTAAAAAAAAGAGGGAATTATTCTGCTGTTGGCAGTTTGTACTCCTTGAATTTTTCCCTTAATACCTTCTTGTCGAATTTGCCTACGCTGGTTTTCGGTAGCTCGTTCACGAAGACTACGTCATCTGGGAGCCACCATTTAGCAAACCTCGGTCTGAGGAATTCTATTATTTCTTCCTTCGTCAGCTTACCTTTGTACTCGTCTCTTGGAACGACCACGGCTAAGGGTCTCTCCTGCCATTTCGGGTGTTTAACAGCGATTACCGCAGCCTCCCTTACGCCAGGATGGGCCATTATGGCGTTTTCAAGATCGACGCTGCTGATCCATTCCCCTCCACTCTTAATCAGGTCTTTAGCCCTGTCGACTAGTTTAACGTAACCCTCTGGATCTATCGTGGCAATGTCGCCTGTTCTAAACCATCCGTCTAGGAGGGCATCCTTCGTCCTTTCATCATTATAGTATCCATTAGCTATCCATGGGCCTCTAATGAGGAGCTCGCCAGGTGTCTTCCCGTCCCATGGAAGCTCCTTCCCCGCTTCATCGACTATTTTGATCTCAAGTAATGGTGCGGGTAGTCCCTGCTTTGTCATCAGCTGCCACTTTTCTTCCTCCGAGAGCGTTTCTTCAAGATAGCTCTTTGTTATGTTTGCCGTTCCGAGCGGCGTGGTTTCCGTCATGCCCCAGGCATGCTGTACCGTTGCCCCCATCTCAGCTAGGGCCTTCATGAGGGCTAGTGGCGGCTCGCTACCGCCGAACACCACCTTGAGCCCTGTGAGGTCAGCCTTCTTGCCCGCCTTCCTAAGGTAGTCCACTATCATTATCCATATCGTGGGGACTGATGCCGCTATCGTTGCCTTCTCTTTCTCTACGAGCTCGAGTATCATGTCTGGTGAGTAGAACTGGGATGGGAAGATCAGCTTTGCTCCAACCGCCGGAGCACCGTAAGGCATGCCCCACGCGTTAACGTGGAACATCGGCACCAGAACCAGCATTGCGTCCCTCTCGCTCACATTTATGGTGGAGGGTAACCCCGCCACTATCGAGTGAAGCACTAGGGCTCTGTGACTGTAGACGACTCCCTTCGGCTTACCTGTTGTGCCTGTCGTGTAGCACATGGCAGCGCCACTACGCTCATCTATTACAGGGAACTTGTAGCTTGGCTTAGCGCTCTCCATCAACACCTCATAGTTGTATGCTG
>JAHLWX010000050.1 GCA_019057675.1 Candidatus Jordarchaeum sp. LHC_1308 | reverse complement strand
GAGCTAAAAGGGATACTTGCATGCTCAAACGAGCCCCTAGTATCCGTCGACTACATAGGAAACCTGCACTCAGCCATCGTAGACCTAGAATACACCAACGTCATCGACAAAACCTTCGTTAAATGTCTAGCTTGGTATGACAACGAAGCAGGGTACAGCAATCGCCTGATCGAGCTCGCAGCATTTGTAGGTAAACATTTAACGTAGCTAGATTCAGTGCTCACTCTTTATTGCCTGAAACCTTTTTGTTTCGTCTATTGCCACCTTGTTTAGGTAGTTAGGTATGACGGCTTGGCCGGTTCCGGAACAGTGCTCCAAGGCGGTGGCAGAGGAGCCCCTTGAGTTGCTTGAGGGTTGGCTCTTTTCAATCATCCTTCAAGGTCTTTCGGATCCTGCTTGGAACCTCTCCCCCTGTTCCCCAAAATGTAATCTTCCGCTTCCACTGTATTATCTTCCTCAAAATACCTATGTTTTACCTTCTCTAGAGCGGTGCCAAGCTCTCCCCTCACCTTAACAGTTAACCCCCCTCCTTAGCATCATACCTCTCCTTTGCTCTCTTCTTTCTCGTGCTCGGTAGCTCTAGGTCAATACGGCGAGGTGCCTATACGATGCTGATAGATGCCTTTCCTGACACAATTAAAGAATGAAGGTATCCGAATAGGCTCATTAAGCTTGCATCAATGATTGGCGAAGGGACTTTGACTCATATTGATGCCTAGAACCAAAATTTTAATTTCTGTTCCCCCTATTTTTTTATCTGAGGTGTGAAAATGAGCTTCCTGCTTAGCCCGAGAGGGATTATAAGCTTCATGGTTGGCTTATCGTTCATCTTTGGAATAGTGTATTTCGTAGCGCTTGGACACACCTTAGCCGACTTGAAAACAATCCTCCTCGGCTTCCAGATTAACCCATGGGTCGGATGGAGCTTTCTATCCCCTTCCATGAGCGCTTCAGTTACGGACTACTTAATAAGGCCCCACACGCTGGCAACAGCCTCGCCTCCAGCTCAAACATACGTTCCTATAGCAGCCCTTGCCCTCGGTGGCTTCGTGACGGGCCTCATAAGGAAACATCCACTTAACTCTATCCTCATAGGATTCACCTTCGCAATAATAATCATCATCGCTTACGGAATCTCGCTCCTCCTCAACCCATTCAGCATTATACCGGGCATTCTGGGGTTATCACTTAACGACATAGTTCTATTGTTCATTATACCGTCCGCCACAGGATTTGTTGGGAGCTTACTTACGGTCATATAAAACATTATTTCATTTTTACAATATTTCTCCGCCATTTTGCTAGGGACATGGGAGTTGTTGAGCCACTGGAGGGTTGAGAAGACAAAGCAAGAGGCGCCCATAGCCATAAGGAAGTACACAGGCTGAGGAGCGGCAAAGAGAACTCCCTCGTGTGGGACGACGTTCAGAAGTACTACCGAATGTGGAAAAACGTACCCACTAATTTTCAGGCTTCTGTTGGGGCGGTGGCTGAGCCATCCGTAGTCATGATTTTTGGCATCCACTTTTTAAGGACTTCCACACCCTTATCCGTCAACTTCCAAGCACCGTATAGCTCGTTTGTTATCAGCCCCTTCTTTTTGAGGAAGGTCAGAGCCCTCCTGAAAGCACCTGGCTTGACGTTCCTCGATGAGACTATCACGTTTGTCAGCTCTTTCACATCGGCAGCCCCGACCTCGCTTTTTTGGACATCTCATATATCGTCCTGAGTATCTGCAGGTTGTATAATGTGAGCCTCAAGCTGTTATCTGCCATTTCCACCGTCCTTCCATTGTTTTTCTGGTAGACATATATGTTACAAGATGTTTAGAAAATTTTGTTATCGTTACAATCTTATTAGGCCGTTAAGATTTAAGATTTAACCGTTCATTCTGCCTCTACATTATGACTCTGCCGACGTCTTTTAGGGGATTCGTGTCCCTTCTAGGCGTCAGCTACACGCCTTCTACATCTGACGTGATCATTGCTGGCGATCTCACCGACCATAAATCATTGAAATTTCTGCTTCAGAGATGGTTTCTTACGGATCCCTTATTTTCTTGAAGCGCTTGTTAACCACGATGTTTTTAAGCAAGAATAAATTTTTACTCGTTCAAATCTTTGAAGGGAGGAATGGAAACGTGGTGACTTTAAAGGATCTTCTCGTACTCGCAGTGGTTTACATTTACGTGTTTGCCGTGATAGGCATTGGTGAGGGGCTGAGAAGATGGAGAGGGATGAAGCCGGAGTTTACAAGGAAAATGATACATTTCTTTGCTGGCGACGCCATTCTTTTCTGTCCCTTCTTTGATATGCCTCAATTAATTCCCATAGTGCCATTAACCTTAGGCCTCCTAATATTCTTCACAACGCCGAGAAGTCCGATTAAGAGTCTAAGGTCAATGTTTGAGGTCATGGCCAGAGAAGAAGACTATTCCACAGGACATATTTACGGGCCATTTTACTACATTGTTTCGGTGGGAGTGATTGTTGCTGCCTTCGCCTTGCCTTTCAACGCAACATACTGGCCGCTTTTCACTCTCGGTGCATTTGCGCTCTTCTCTATGTTTTATGGCGACGGTTTAGCAGCGATAATTGGTTTGCGCTGGGGAAAACACAGGTACACAATTAGAGGTAACACGAGAAGCCTTGAAGGATCCCTAACCGTGTTTGCGATGTCCATTGTTTCAGCTGCAATAACTTTCACGTACTACTCCTATTTCGGTTTCTGGCCAAGCTTGGGATCACTATGCCCCAGAATACTAACCGCCGTGCTTTTCGGTGTCCCAGCCACTTTGCTGCTTACAGTTTCCTTCTTGTATACCCCCACCTACATCGAGCTGGCAGCAGTTACAGTCGTTGGCTCTTTGCTTGCCTCCATAATAGAAGCACTTTCTCCACGCGGAATAGACAACATTACACTTCCATTAGTGCTATCCCCCACCTTCATCATACTGGCATACCTTGTAGCACCATGTTACTTCATCCTGCTTCAACTTCCACCGCTTTTCTAGGAGAAGTAAAACTCGTAGCTTCCTTCTTCATCTTTTTTAGTTGGTGCTATTCCAAGTTTTTCTTTCAGTTCTTGGTTTTCCCTTTTGAGGCTTTCAACTTGGCTTCTAAGCTCGAGCATAGTGTCCTCTATAGTCTTAACTGTGCGCTCCATAGCTTTACTTCTCCACTCGTCCTTCTCCTTCGTTAACTCCTGCAATTGCTCCTCGTACCTTCTACGCATAGCTCTTAATGCTTCCAGAAGCCTTTCTGTTCTCTGCCTTAAGGCCTTGTTCTCCTCTAGGAGGCTTTGGTAAGCTGTAGCTTCTGCTCCGCGTCTTAATTCGTCAATTTGCCTTCTTAACTCACCGTTTTCCTCCCTTAATGCTTCAAGCTCTTTCATTAAATCTTGGTGCTCCTCTTCTAATGGGTCTAAGAAAAAGCCGCCCTTACCCCTTACTCCTTCGAGCATTTCCTTAAGTTTTCTATTTTCTTCTTCTAGCCTCCTAGCTTTCTTTTTGAGCTCTATAACCTTACGTATAAGTGGCGGCTCCTCTTGATGTTGCTCAAAGAGCTTAAATACTTCTTCTCGCTGTCCCCCCGAAAGGAACTCCACGAGTTTCCTAACTGAACTTGCCATTATGCTGAGTTCCCTTTGGCTCACGTGTAATGCCCTAGCAGCGCTCAGCTCGCCTGAAGATAAAACTTCATAGTACCTTGTAGCATCTTCGAGCGCCCTGTCTCTAAGCTCCCTGAGGTTATCTGAAGGCAAATTGGCTACTTCCACACCGCTGCACGCCTTTCTAATAAACTCTATCAGTTTCTCCGTCTTGGCTACCGCTAACTTTCGTTGTTCAACAGCCCCAGCCTCACTACTAAGAGCCCTGTCAACATTTGCCTCTCTAATAAGCCAATTTAATGTCTCTTTTATCTCGGAAACATAATCCTCGAGCTGCCCCTCATTAAGACCAATTTTTTCAGACACACCCTTTCACCTCTCAATCTTTTCTTTACATCCACAACCGTCTCTCCTAAAGACGCCAAACTCGTTCAAGACAGCCCTGAGCATACCGCCATCAAAAACTGGTCCATCTTTACATACTAGGTGCTGACCTAAACTACATGATCCGCACAGTCCGACACCACACTTCATATACCTCTCTAGAGCGACTTGCACCTCCACCCCCGCCGCCTCAGCTGCTCGGAAAACCTTGAGCAGCATTCCCTCCGGGCCACAGGCGTAAATTTGGTCATAACTCTTCTCTCTGATCAACTTCTCGGCAAAGTCTCCCGCCATTCCCTTAAAACCAGCACTTCCGTCTTCCGTTAAAATAGCTACTTCAGATGCAAATTTGGTTAACTTCTCAATGGAAACCAGTGCTCCCCGCGTTCTAGCTCCAACTACCGCGTGCACCTCAACCTCTTCTCTCCAAGCATCCTCAACAAGAGGAAGGAGAGGCGCCACTCCAACACCTCCACCAACTACAAGGATCCTTCCCTCCTTTAGTCTGAAACCTTTCCCTAATGGTCCTCTAATTCCCAACACGTCTCCTTCCTTCATTTTGAAGAGTGCCTCAGTAGCCTCCCCCACCCTCCTAAAAGTTATTCCCGGCGGCGTCCTGCTGGAAATGCTCATAGGAACCTCATCCACTCCCGGAATCCATACCATGAGGAACTGGCCGGGGACTGCCGCTGCGACCTCATCATCACTACTGAGGAAAATCGTTTTGACTGTGGACGTTTCAGTAACAACTTTTTCAACTCGTTTTAACCTAGGCCTTTGAAGGTTTTTACTTATGAGCAGCCCCCACCACCTCCCCGACGTCTTTAAATCCTTTCTTTTCAAGGTATGACTTTATGCCGTCAACTAACTCCTTAAACACGTTAAAACCCTTAGTAAGGGCGGTTGCAACTTGGATGGCTGATGCGCCAGCCAAAATGTGCTCCACAGCATCCTCCCAGCTGAATATTCCGCCTACTCCTATAACTGGTATTTTTAACGCCTCATAGAGCTCGTAGACGCACCGGACAGCTATTGGCTTTATGGCTACCCCAGATAACCCCCCGAACTTATTCGAGAGTATAGGGCGACAGGTCTCCACGTCTATGGCCATCGCTCTAACAGTGTTTATCGCCGTTACGGCGTCCGCTCCAGCATCCTCCACAACCTTCCCAACTTCAACTATGTTTGTGACGTTCGAGCTAAGCTTTACGAAGACGGGAACCCCAACTTTCTTCTTCACAGCCTTAACAACCTGCCCGACAATTCTCTGACTCCTCTCTAGGATCCCCACTTCAGTGTGAGGACAGGAAACGTTTAGTTCCACAGCTTCCGCTCCAGCGTTCTCCGCTTTCTCAGCCACCATAGCAAACTCTTCAGGCGACCTCCCGAAAACGCTAACAATAACAGGTACCCCTCCCGTCTTAGCAATCTTTATCTCTTCAACAAACTCGTCTATTCCCGGGTTAGGCAACCCCATACAGTTCAAATAGCTCCCCGGCGACACTTCAACTATTGTCGGGTTACCATACCCCATCCTTCTCTCGGGGCCAACAGACTTCGTAACAACAGCCCCTGCTCCAGCTTCAGCAGCTCTCACCATCAGTCTTCCAGTTACTCCAATGATACCTGACGCAAGCATGACCGGGTTCCTTAACCTTAGACCACCCACCTCCACCTCGAGTTTCACCATGGCTTCTCCTCCTCTCGTTACAAGCAAACACCAGCATAAAGATGGAATCATTCAGTTTATAAGCTTCGTATTTTGAGCATATTTCCATTCTCATCATCGAGCAAGAAGAACTAGCTTCAACTTGATTAGAGTCTTCAAAAAGGAATCTTTTTAAAAGTTTAAGCTTGGATTTTAAGGTGAGGGGTTATTCTTGGACGTTTACCTTGTCAGTTGCGTTTCGGGAGTCTTTGCCTTAGATGAGTCCGGAAACGTTTTGGGATTCTCATTCATGCCAGCCGAAGCCGAGAGCATAGCTGACCGAATTTACTCTCTCCAGAAAGGGGAACTCATACCCGAACTTAAAGAGGTAGTTGAGGCACTAGGCAGAGATAATACGTTTATAGTTGAGGACAAGTATGTTGGAGAAACGCTGAAAAGCAACCTCGAAGTCAACGTGAGAGTTGAAAGGGGCAATGGCGTAGCCCGTCTTTTCAGAGCGCGCCTCCTCGAATACCTTGGAAAAGCTGGAATTATGCTGTCGGAAAATGACCTAAATGGATTGACCCACCGCGTCTCCTCAATTCTGACTCGAAGAAAGGTTAGGGAAGTTGGTAGCAGGCGTGACGAGCTCCTAATACAGGCAGTGTACTGCTTGGACGACGTCGAGGAGGTTCTAAACTTGTTTTCCATAAGAGTTAGAGAATGGTACAGCCTGAATTTCCCCGAGCTCACACGCTTACTTCAGTCTCACTTGTCATTCGTACGAGTAGTGTGTGAGCTTGGATCCAAGGAAGAGATCACGATAGACGCTCTCTCCGAGAAGCTGAATCTTCCACCAGAAATCGCTGAAATCATAGCGAGTGAGGCAGCTAGCTCGATGGGGGCCCCAATTTTGGGCGAGGACTTTGCCCCCTTAAAGGATCTAGCCTTGATAACCTTAAGTCTCTTCAATTTTAGAGACACGTTGAGAAACTACATAACAGACGTAATGCAGGAGATTGCTCCAAACCTCACCGCCATAGTTGGTCCACTGGTTGGAGCCCGTCTCATATACTTGGCTGGCGGCCTTGAGAAGCTAGCCCGTCTCCCAGCATCTAAGATACAAGTTCTGGGTGCCGAGAAAGCTCTCTTCCGTAGCCTAACCATCGGTACCCCTCCACCTAAACACGGCGTCCTTTTCCGGCATCCCGAAGTAAGCGGCTCTCCTTGGTGGCAGAGAGGTAAAGTAGCAAGAGTTATAGCTAATAAGGTTGCAATTGCCGCCCGTGCTGACGTATACACCGGAAAGTACATAGGCGACGAGCTTCAAAAGGATCTAGAGAAGAGAATCAAGGAAATAAGAGAACGGTTCCCCTCACCTCCAGCCGAAAAACCTAAGCGCCCTAAGCCTGCAAAGAAGAGGAGGTAAAATGTCGGAGAGAAAACCACCTATAGTGAAACCTCACTCTCATGAAGGCGTTTATATCATTATTCTGGGCGGAAAAAAGCGCCTCGCCACGAAAAATATTTCCCCTGGCTTCAAGGTGTACGGCGAAGACATAGTGGAGTATAGAGGTGAAGAATACCGCCTTTGGGATCCAAATAGGAGCAAACTGGCGGCAGCCATACTCAAGAACCTTGAAAAAGTTCCTATAAGACTTGGCTCCAAAGTCTTGTATCTTGGAGCCGCGACGGGCACCACATCAAGCCACGTCGCAGACATGGTTGGGAAGCATGGCACGGTCTTTTGCGTTGAATTTGCCCCGCGGGCAATGAGGGAACTCGTAATAGTATGCGAAAAGAAAGAGAATATGATCCCAATCATGGCTGATGCCAGATATCCTGAAAAGTACTCCATGATAGTTAACGAAGTTGACACCATTTACTGCGACGTGGCACAACCTGAGCAGGCGAGGCTCCTAGCCGACAACGCTGACATGTTCCTTAAGAGGGGCGGATGGATTCTCCTAGCCATAAAGGCGAGGAGCATAGACGTAACCAAGAAGCCGTCGGAGGTCTATAGGAAGGAGATTTCAGTCTTGGAGAACAGAGGTTTCACAGTTAGGCAGACGATCAGCTTGGAACCATTCGACCGTGCGCACTCTATGGTTCTCGCAAAATACTCATAAGGGAGAGTGAACTTTGTTTTTCGATCGTTTCATTAATGCTCTCTGGAAATCCGAGCTTCAGAAACTTAACGATCATCTACCTAAGGAGTACAAGCCTCTTACACGTCTCCTGAATGAGGATGAGCCCCACGTTCAAACAATTGGAGGAGACAAAATATTCATGAACAAGAAAGACCTAGAGTTAGTCGCCAGCATTGTCCCAAGAAAATACCATGGTAAACTTCGCCTCCCTCTAACCTTCATTAGAAGAATAGACATGGGAGAAGGTGTCTACACTATAAGTGGTGGGTTGCTTGAGAGGCTCTTAGTCTCCTCCCTGTTAAAGGAGAAACCCGTCTTTGTAGAGAACGAAGAAGATGCCTTAGAATACATTTATAGGCCGCAACTTTGGCACCTCAAAAGGGTTATTAGAAGCCTAGTTGTAGTCGGTTTCTTTATGCCAAAAGAGGAGCTCTAAGCTATCTCCCAAATCTTCTTTCCCTCTTTTGGTAGTCTCTCACGGCACGCAACAAGTCGATTTTCCTTATTCCAGGCCAATAGACGTCGCAAAAATAGAGCTCAGAGTAAGCTGACTGCCAGAGCAGGAACCCGGACAGTCTCTCTTCTCCCGAAGTTCTTAATATGAGGTCTGGGTCAGGCATTCCCGCCGTGTAAAGATGTTCCTCGATCACTTTTTCATCTATATCCTCCACTTTCAGCTGGCCATTAGCAACTTTCTGAGCTATTTTTTTGACGGCGTCGACTATTTCTGCCCTACCACCGTAACCTATAGCTACATTAAGAAAATACCTGTCATAATTCTTCGTTGCCTCCTCAGCTTTCCTTATAGCCTCCCTCACCCTTTCAGGGAGCAAATCCAATTTGCCAATAGCTTTAACCCTAACCCTATACTTATGGATCTTCCAGTTCTCTATAACCTCATAGAACTTCTTCTCAGCAAGCTTCATTATCTCTTCAACTTCTTTTCTGGGGCGGTTAAAGTTCTCTGTTGAGAAAGCGTACAGTGTAACCATCCTGATACCAATCTCCCAGCACCACTCTAGAAATTCTTTAACCTTCTCCGCCCCATACTTATGCCCTATCCAGCTTTCAAGCCCAAGAGATCGGGCATATCTCCTGTTGCCATCAAGAATGACGGCAAGGTGCATGGGCTTCACGCCGCTCCTCACCTGTTGCATCAAAGCCTTCTCGTACACGTAATAAACTGTCTCAAGCACCTTGCTGACGAATGGAAACTTCAAAAAGGACACGTTTCGCCAATCATTAATAAAAAATCTAGGCGTCTTGGTCTTATTCATCAGAATTCCTCCGAAAGAAGGACAACAATAATAAAACAAACTATCAGAAATAAAACTTTCTTGGAAGTATATAAATCCAATTCGTAGTCGGCAAACATAAACATTTAACTTTCTTTCATAAATGTTTCACCAATAATTTCCCATTGGTGGTCTAAGTGAGTCCTGCAGAGTCATGGAGTATGATGAAAAAACATATGGCTGAACAGGCATGTGAACTCCTGTTTCATGTATCCGCCTTGAAGTTTGGCTCGTTCAAGCTAACTTCTGGTAAGTTATCTCCATTCTACATTGATTTGAGAATTGTACCATCCTACCCTGAAGTGTTCGATAAAATAACGGACATGTACGTTCAGCTGATCAGGAACGAGGTTGAAGAATTCGACAGAATTGCTGGGGTGCCAACAGCAGGACTACCGATAGCAGCGCTGGTAAGTTACAAGCTAAAAGTCCCCCTTCTCTATATCAGAAAAGCTGCCAAAAATCATGGAACGCAACGCTTAGTGGAGGGAATTCTTAACGAAAACGATCGGGTTCTGCTTGTTGATGACCTAGCGACAACTGGCTCAAGCCTCCTAAATGCAACCCAAACAATAAGATATCAGAGAGGAATGGTAGAGCACGCGGTAGTACTAATAGACAGAGAGCAAGGCTGCATCCATAACCTTTCAAGTAATGGCGTGCAACTTCATTACCTCATGAAGGTCTCACAGCTTCTCGAAATCCTCCACAGAAAAGGGCTAATAACACATTCAGAATACCAAAATTCCATGGAGTACATTAAACAGGAACAATCTTAAGGCCACCCATATCGAAATTCAAAAGGGAGCAATCCATTTACGCACATTATATTTTTCATTATTTACACGCTGACGCATTCTTTCATTACTCTATTGATAAATCATCAGTTAAAGTTTTGAGAGAATCTTTATATTCGCTATCTTTCTAAAAAAATATTAGGGAAAAAACCTTCAAAGCTTCGGAGTGTGTAAAGTTGCCTCTTGGGATGATCGTAGTTCGGTGGGATAACCGTCTGGGAGCTGTGCTGGAAGCAAAATACCCGCCTCAGATCAGGGTGACAGAAGACCAAATAATGAAGATCTACACTGCTCACGCTATGTCAATTGGGGAGGCTCCCGCAGGCTTCCTTTCACTTAGGGTGGGAGACTTAAACGTTGCATCTTACTACGGTGGATGGGACATAAACTACTATGTGGCGCTTCTCTTAAACGCTGAAGAGGAAGCAGATGCCTACGAAGATGGGTTGGCCGAGATTGCATCCTACATTTTCTCTAAGCTTGAAGACGAGGCATACAAGGAAGAGCTCGGAACACTTTTCGACAAGCTTACGCGCTTCCCTTCATTAACAGAAGAGCAGAAAATGGCCGTAGTTCTTTCAGATCCCCTCAGAATGGCCCTCTTTGAAAGAATGACCGAAGAAGGAAGCTCGACCCTCTCAGATCTTGAAGTCTGGTTGAAGCACAAGTTCGAGCTTAAGTCCGTGGAGCTTCACTCCCTCCTCACTCCCCTCGTCAAGAACGGACTGGTAACTCTCCGATGGGTGGAGGGCCTTCCCAGCCAGTGCGCCTTTCTTGTCAGGGACGCCTTCATCGCAAGGGTTCCAGCGCGTGCCATAATCAAAAAAGCCCAGTCAAGCGAGTGGGGAGCTGAAGCCTCATCCGACTACCTTGACGAGGTCAAAGACTTCTTCAGAAACTATTCGGTTTCACCCGAAGATGTGGAAAACATAACAAAAATCCTCGCCGACCCAGACATATACGACGTTCTAGTACTCCTTAGAGAAGACGTCTACACAATTGATAAGCTAGCGGAGCGCCTCGAAAAGAAGAAGTCCGAAATCACCTCGATAATCAAGCAACTAAACGACCTAGGCTTCATAACGGAGATAAATATAAACGGCGAAAAACACATTGCCCTCAAAACAGACGCAAAAATAATAACCTTCTTCCCCGAATACATGGTTGACCAGATAGCCCTCCAGTACAACGACCAGATAAAGCCACCAAGAATGCTCCTATGGCACCTCAAAGCATTACGCGATAGTTACTTTATGTAACCTTCCTTTAAAAATAATCTTTCTGGGAGATCTGCCGTGATAAGGAACATTGAAATTCTCGATTCAAATGGCAGATTAATATTCATGAAGAAGTACGGGGCAAGTGGTATACCTGATGATGTTTTTAACGACTTCATGTTAAACCTCGCGAAAACATTGTCCCGAGCGAACCTAGATGGAACGGTCGAGTACATGAACCTCAAAAGGACACGCTTATACTATAGTAACACTGACAAGTCTGTCTTCATTTTTGAAGCGGACAAAAACGACGACCTTAACGAAATGAAAGCAAAGATGAAGACCATAATTCACCAGTTCACAGCAGATTACAGTAACACGATGGAGAACTGGAACGGTGACCCGTCTGTTTTTGAATCCTTTAACGAGAAGGTAGATGAGCTAACCACAACCCTCCTAAAGCTCTCCCTCATAGGTTTCAGCGGAGTAGGGAAGACCACCATACTCAAACTAATCAGAGAAGAAGAACTGCCGAGGGAGCACATACCAACCATAGGGGTGGGAATAAAGGGCGTCAAAGGAGCCATGATCGGAAACACTCAGCTTGTATGTTGGGATCTTGCAGGGCAGGAAAGATTCAAAATGACATGGGACAAATTTATTAAAGCTTCATCTCTAATAGTGATAGTTACAGATTCAACGCTAGAGAACGCTGTGAAGTCACGCTTCTTCGTAAGGCTCATAAAAGAAGAAGAGCCAGAAGCAAACATTGTGGCACTGGCTAATAAACAGGATCTTCCAAACGCGCTCCCCCCAGAAAAAATAGAAGAAATACTTGGAGTAAAAACATACGGTTTCGTGGCGATAGACCCGATGAATAGGTCAAAATTCTTCGAAATAGTTAGAAGTATAGTCATGGGAATGGTTTAATATATGGATGGAGGATAATAAAATGGGACTGATAGAAAGAGTGAAAGTTTTCCTGAAAAGGCTTGCTGGTGCACCTCCACCAATACCGAAACCCCCAATAACCGCAGAGGAAGAAGAAGAAATTGCAAACCTCAAGAAAACGTTAGAGGAACTCAAAGCAAAAAAAGAAGAGATCAACTTGGAGCTCAAAAAGCTGGACGCTGACTTCCTGCTCGGAAAAATCGACGCAAAGAAAAGAGACCAAAACTACATAAAACTAATGCGAGAAACGATGAAAATAAACAGAGAAATTGCCACAATCCGCCAAAGAATAATAAGCCTCGGAGGAGTAATAGAAATATAAACAAAACTTCACTTCACCTAAATATAAAGAGCTATTCCAGTACCAATATCAAAAAGATTCTTTATTTTGCTGCTTTCCTTTTTTTATGTTTCCTGCAAGTTTTGGGAAGCTTTCAAGATACGACTGCAAAGTTAAACTTGGCTACTATAAACATTGTTTACTTCAAATAACAGACAGGAACCAAATTTCCTTTTAAAGGAAAGATGAACGTGTTGTAGCCGTTTTCGATGCCAAAAGAGGGAAACGCGACCCCCTTCAACTCTGAAGTGCTTCTTGAGAACGAGGAACGTTGTGGGGTTCACAAATTTTTCATTCCCCCTATAATTAGCGGTTCATTGGGATTTCAGGGACGATGGCAAATCACCCCGCATCAAAAGCTTAACGGCTATGTTCTAGGTGGCTGTAATGCGCCTATCCGCTTGGAAACCAAGCCCTGCATTTGAAGACGTGCCCATTAAGCTCGATGACTACACCACACTTCAGTCAATTCTTGGAGGTGCTCTTCATCTTTAACGTAGTCCGGTTTAAGACCCCCTTGCTCCATCAACTTATAGGCTATGAGGAACTGTGCCTTCCTGAAAGGTGTGCTGTTAAGCCTCCTGTTCATTCTTCCCCCATAAATCATCTTCCCTCCTATGGCTTCAAACTCCTTCACTACTTGCTGGGCGCTCTCTTCTGACACGATCTTCACTATGACCTTCATGCCTTATGAAGTATGTCGTTAATCCTTCTTTTTCTCTTTCTCCCTGAATACTTAGTAGCAACTATGACTTTGACGCTTTTTTGAAATCCTCGTCTGAATGGTTCCCCCTCCTGAAATACCTATCATCAAACGTGTTTCACTTCGCAATGTCTATCTTGATAAACTTGACCTTCTCTGCTTCACAACAGCTAAAAATTTCTATGCTCCCTCATTAACGTCCATTCCTAGAAGCCGGAAGGCTTCTTTTCCTCGAATTGTCTTCCTTAAAGTAATGTGAAGAAACCGCCTGTCACCTTTTTCTCATCAGCCTCTAACGCTCCGCCCCTCCTTCCCTCAACCGTGCCATAAAGCCTTCTAAGGTTCCCATTCTTGCTCAGCCTACTTGCCCCATCTTCAAGTACCCGACGACTTACAGCTCCTCAAATTTCTATTCCAATAAGCTTTGCTTCTACCACTCCAGACCCCCTGCTTTAATTATGGGAAGAAATTCTAACATAGACCACGACTTTAACTACATCAACCTCCCTCTATTCTAGGAAGCCTTCTCAGCTTGCTTCCAGACATCTCTCTCCTCCCCCCTCTCAGGAATCCCAACGCATCTTACTCCGCCT
>JAHLWX010000049.1 GCA_019057675.1 Candidatus Jordarchaeum sp. LHC_1308 | reverse complement strand
TCTTTTGCCCTCGTCATCTCCACCAGTAGTAGTCCTATGTTTGCCCCCGGCCTCGTTATCGCCGACAGGACCGCTTCCTTGCCGACTCCCATTATGGTAATGTCCCCCCTATCCCCGCTCACTATGATCTTCTCCAGCTCACCCTTAGCAAGCTCACCCAGAGCCCTGGAGCCGATGTTAAGTATGGCCGCGCTCATAGCAGCAATCAAGCCCTCATCAGCGCTCTTAGGCAAAGCAGAAGCCATTACCAGCCCATCGGTCCTGACAATGGCGGACGCTTCTATGTCGGGGTCGGACGTCTCCATGTCCTTAAGAATCCTTTCAAGCTCCTCACGCCACTTCTTAGACAAAATTATCACCTCAAAAATTATCAAATACCACTAAAAGAAAGGAAGGAATATGAATGTTTCGCTAGTGGATCTTTCGCACTTTAAAGAGTATTATAGAAAGCATTCTTTTCTTTGAAGTGTATCTGAGCTTTTTTTATTAAATTGTCGTTGAACTTTATGGAAATCCTTTAAGGTGGCTTCACTGATGTATCAGTAGCTTGCTAGGGCGGTGTTCTCTTGTCTAAGGGGGTAATTGGAAGCGCAACTTTCGCCGGATTTCAGGAAAGTCTAGAGAAACTTTTGGCTTTCTTTGCCGAGAATGGGTTTGGCCTGGTAGAAGTTAAATGTGAGGAACCTCATTTTAATCCGGCTAGGGTTTCGAAGGCGAAGCTGAGAGCGCTTGAGGAGCTAGCTGAGTCCATGTCCTTAAAGCTGTCTCTTCATGCACCCTACATAGACGTGAACCTTGCCAGCCTCAACGACTACGCTTATAGATCTTCTCTAAGAGCTGTTAGGAGAAGTATTGAACTGGCGAGTAGGCTTAACGCGCTTTACTTGACGCTTCACTGCGGCAGTTTTTCAAGCGACTATCCCCCTAATCTTTTCGGTAAGGCGTGGGAGAAGTCCAGAAGGTGCGTCGCTAAGCTGGCTGATTACGCTTTAGAGCTAGGCGTCGTCCTAGGTTTAGAGAATAAGGAAAGGGCGGAGAAGAGAAACCTTCTGGTTAATCCTAATGAGTTTGCCTTGTTCATGAACGAAATGAATGAAGGCGTAGGTGTAGTGTACGATGTGGGGCATGCTAACACGTGGGGACTAACAACCGAGGAGCACATCAACTTTGTTTCTTTCCTAAGCGGGAGGCTTGTCGCCTTTCACGTTCACGATAATGATGGGACAGCCGACCAGCACTTAGAGATCGGGGAGGGAAAAATAGACTTCAATGTGCTTATGCCGCACATGAAGTCGCAGGGAGTCCCCATGGTGCTGGAAGTTCACTCTCTGGAGGGGCTTGTGAGAAGTAAGCGAATATTGGAAGAGGCATTTTAAAGAGGCATTTTAGAATGCCGCCGTGAAAGCGTCCACGCATGCTCTACTTATGTAAACCTATTATTTTCGGGATTTCTTGGACGCTTTCCAGTATAATGTCCGGTTCAGCAGACTCCAGCACTTCTCTTTTGACTCCGCCGCTCAAGACCGCTGCGGTGAATGCGCCTATCCTTTTTCCTGTTTCTATGTCTGCCAAGAAGTCTCCAACGATTATGCAGTCGTTAGGCTTCACGCCCGCTTCTTCCAGTGCTCTAAGAACTTCCTCCTCCTTTAGGTAATAGTCCTTTACGTTCGTATTTTTCGCCGATACAATATCGACGTATTCCGCCAAGCCATGCTTTTCAAGCTCGTCCCAAATGCTGTGGGTGCTACACGCCCTACCGGTGACTACGCATACGAGAATACCTCTATCCTTGAGCTCCTTGAGGACCTCCTTGGCTCCAAGTATAGGTCTGTCCCCGTGTGAGCTTACCTGGCCATACCGCACTAAGAAGTTCTTCCAGAAGTTTTCTCTCACGCTTTCCGGGATCGCCTCGTCGAGCGATGCCCTAGAGTAGAGCTCCTCAAACTTACCTTTGGCAATCCGGGGGAGAGAAAAATGTTCCAGTATTTCATTGAAAACTCTGAAGAACCTTTCCCTTGTATCTATGAGTGTCCCGTCAAGGTCGAATATAACTGCCTTCACTTTCATTAAAGGGTCCTCCGCACTCTCTTTAAGGAAGGGATCTTTATAAGGTGTTCTTTAATTTCTATTCTTGAGACTTGAGCAGTTTGGGGGTTCGTTCTTGGAGGACGAATTGAGGAAGACGCTTCTAAAGCACGTCCTTGCCAATGCGGTTAAGTACGGTGGGAAGGCCGACGCTAAAGCTGTCATGGGGAAAGTATTCTCCGAGATGCCGGAGCTAAAGCAGAGGGCGAGAGAGATCCTCGAAGCCGTGACTAAAATCGTCGAGGAAGTCAACGCCATGCCTATAGATGACCAGAGGAAAATGTTCGAGGAAGTTTTCCCAAAAGTCCCGGAGAAAAGGAAGGTGGAGGAGAGGAAGGAGCTGCCCCCACTTCCAAACGTTGAGAAGTATGGGAAAGTTGTAATGAGGCTTGCCCCGTACCCTTCGGGCCCCCTACATATAGGAAACGCTAGGATGGCCATCTTGAACGATGAATATGTTAAGCGGTATGGGGGCGAGCTACTTTTGGTGTTCGATGATACCATAGGTGGAGGAGAGAAGCGCGTTGTACCTGAAGCTTACGACCTCATAATCGAGGGGCTACAGTGGCTTGGAGTAAAGTGGCGCAAGGAATTTTACAAGTCAGATAGAGTTCCGATTTTTTACGATTACTGTGAGGATCTTATCAAGAAAGGTTATGCTTATGTTTGCACCTGCGAGCGGGAGGAGTGGAGGGAAAGGTTCAAGGAGAAGATGAAGGCATGCCCTCACAGGGACTCCCCATTCGAGGAGAACCTTGAAAAGTGGGAGGGGATGCTGGAGGGGGCTTACGGGGAGGGGGAGGCCGTGGTAAGGCTTAAGACAGGCATGGATCAGCCTGACCCCGCTCTGCGGGATCATGTTATAATGAGGATCTCGGAGAGGGAGCACCCCCGTGTAGGCTCCAAGTATCGTGTATGGCCACTACTCGAGTTTTCATGGGCGATAGATGACCGCTTGCTGGGCGTAACCCATATACTGAGAGGCAAAGACCTGGTCAAAGAGGATGCGATTGAGAGGTTTGTGTGGAAAATATACGGGTGGCCCGAGGTGGAGTTCATACATTACGGCATACTCACGTTCAAGGGGTTAAAGCTCAGCAAGACGGAGGCGCGCAAAAACATAGAGAAGGGGGTTTACATGGGGTGGAGTGACCCACGAACTTGGAGCTTGCAGTCCCTTCAGAGGAGGGGAATAAAGCCAGAGGCATTAAGGGACTCTATATTGAGCCTAGGGTTAAGTTTGATCGACGTGGAGTACAGCCCTGAGAGCCTCTACGCGGTCAACAGGAGGCTGATCGATCCTGAAGCTAACAGGTACTTTTTCGTGGAGAGGCCGGTTAAACTGATAGTTGAAGGCGTGCCCTTTGAGAGGCTTGTGTCACGTCCACCACTCCACCCGGACTTCCCGGAGAGAGGTACGAGAACAATCGAGGTCAACGTCAAAAACGAGCATGCAGAAGTTTACGTGGAAGAGAGAGACGTGATGAGGATGAGCGAGGGTGACATCTTCAGGCTTAAGGATCTGTTAAACTTCGAGGTTAAGGGGAAAAGCGAAGGAGGCGTAGTCGGGGAGTTCCACAGCCTGAGCGTGGATGAGGTCAGAGCGCGCAGAGCCCCGATAATACACTGGGTTCCCCGCGAGGGGTGCCTAAAAGTTAAAGTTGTCAAGCCGGATGGGGATGTCGTTGAGGGGCTAGGTGAGCCGGACTGCCGCAAACTTACTAGGGACATGCTCGTCCAGTTTGAGAGGTATGGATTCTGCAGAGTGGACTCGGTGAAGCCAGAAATCCTGCTGTTTTTTTCACACGACTGACGTGAGGGGCTGCTTTCATTGAACTTTGCTCCAGTTCAGCTTTTTACCCTCACCATAGCCCTCTTAGCCCTTTCATGTGCATCATACTTTGACGTGAAAACAAAAAGGGTGCCCAATAAATTGTGGATTTTCCCCATGCTGATAGGCGCCACCACAACACCATTGATGGTGGAGCAAGGGTTACTCCAAGTTGATGAGGTCGCTGTGAGCTTGGCTTCAGCCTTGCTCCTCGCATACCTTTTACACAAGATGAAAATTCTGGGGGGAGCCGACTGCAAGGCGATTATCGCAGCATGTCTTCTTACCCCAGTAGGGCGCGGCCGTCCACCCCTCCACTTTCTCCCCTTGGCGTTGATGACGAATATGTTCATCATGCTGGGAACCTTGACCTTAGCCGTAGCCGCCGCTCACTTGCTCAGGAAAAAGGTGAAAGTAGGACTTAAGAATGAAGAAAAGCGTACAGAGGACAAGGATGCCACCGTTTTTTCTTGGAGGAAGTTCTCTCCGCCCTTAATGCCGCTTATAACGTTGAGCCTCATAATCTCTTTCTTCCTTGGAAACCTCGCTTTCGCCGCCATTCCATAGAAGTTCCCTTTAAAGAATAACAATTTAAAAGAAGCGCCTCTCTCAGTTTGATAGTAAACCCGTAAGGTGATGGCGATGAAGGAGCTCTTAAAGAGGCTTGTTGAGGCCTGCGCCCCCTCAGGATATGAGGAGAACGTGAGGAGGATCATGAGGGACGAGCTCAAGGATCACGTGGACGAGATAAGGGAAGATAAACTAGGCAACTTGATCTGCGTTAAGAAGGGAGGTAAAGGAAGCGGAAAAGTCATGGTGGCGGCACATATGGACGAAATAGGCATGCTAGTCAAGTACATAGAGAAGGAGGGATTCATAAGGTTTTCCTATCTTGGCGGGTTCCTAGACCAGACCGTTCTGAACCAGCGGGTTCTCGTCCACACGGAGAAGGAGGTCATGCCTGGAGTTATAGGGTCGACGCCACCCCACCTGCTCCCGGAGGAAAAACGCAAGAAGCCTGTCGAGAGAGAGGAAATGTTCATTGACATAGGTGCTACGAGCAGGGAGGAGGCTGAGTCGTGGGGCGTTAGGACGGGGTGCCCGATAACGTGGGTCGGCGACCTCGTTGAGTTAAAGAACGGCTTCGTCTGCGGAAAGGCTTTCGACGATAGGGTGGGCTGCCTCGTGCTTGCAGAAGTAATGAGGTACGTCGATCCCGAGGTCACGGTTTACGGTGTGGCGTCAGTCATGGAGGAAGTTGGGCTTAGGGGGGCACGCACTTCAACGTTCGCCGTAGACCCGGATATGGGCATTGCAGTGGATGTTGCCGCAGCAGGAGACTACCCGGGAATCGATGAGAGGAAGGCTCCCATTAAACTGGGGAAGGGTCCGGCGATCACCATAGCCGACGGTAGACGTGAGAGCCTCGGTGGAGGACTCATATCACACCCGCTGGTCAGAAGCCTCCTCGTAGAGACTGCGGAGAAGAACGGGATACCATACCAGCTGGACGTTTTCGAGGGAGGCACGACCGACGCAACAGAGATCGCGTTAGCGAGGGAGGGTGTTCCCGCAGCGGTTCTCTCGGTGCCAACGCGTTACATACACACACCAGTAGAGGTGCTGAACCTCAAAGACGTTGAAAACACTGTGAAGCTCCTGAAGATGGTGCTCGAAAGGGTGCATGAAAAACTGACACCGGAAAGGAGACCATGATATACTCATCGCTCCTCAAAGTAGCATCCAAGAGGCAGGCGAGGGTGGGTGTAGGCGTAGGGGATCCTAGCACTCTTAGTAGAGTGGTGTCGGGCGTTAGGCAGGTGCTGGACAAAGCTGAAGTAGTCCTCGTCGGAAGACCGGGGCTGGAAGAAAACGTTGAGGGCGTACCATTTTATCCCTCCGAGGAGCCTGAAAAGAAACTGTTGGAACTTCTTGTGTCAGGGGAAGTCGAGGGGGCGGTTAGAGGAGGGCTCAGCGCCTCGACCTTCCTGAAACATGTGAAGGCTATCTTTAACGTTGCAAAAGTGCTGAGAGTTGCTCTTCTAGAGGACAAGTCCGGCCACCAGTTCATGTTTGCCCCAGTAGGCATAGATGAAGGGGAAGGGGTTGACGAGAAGGTTTCACTCGCCGCGGGGGCAGCAGACTTCCTCAGAAAGATCAATTTAACTCCTAAAATAGCGGTCGTCTCCGGTGGCCGCCTGAGCGATTCGGGTAGAAGCCCAAAGGTCGACAAAAGTATAAGGGAAGCTGAAGAAGCTGTAGCCCGACTCAAAGAGAAGGGCTATGATGCTGAACACTACCAGATCTTAATAGAGGACGCCGTAGCGGATAAAAGAAACATAATAGTGGCGCCGGATGGCATATCGGGAAACTTGATTTATAGGACGCTCATACACCTTGGCCTAGGAAAATCTTATGGGGCAGTATACCTAAACGTGCCGAAACCAATAATAGATACATCGAGGGCGGCACCACCAAATGAGTACGCTGGCGCCGTCATCATGGCCACCGCGGCAAAAAGCCTCCAAAACCAAGAGTAAAATGCTTCCTGGGACGATGTGGCTTAGCTGCTTTAGTAGTTTCGTGGGAAGAAAGACTCCTCCTCTTTTTCCATGGCTATTAGCCTAAAGTAGTCCGTGAACGTTATGTCGCTAGAAGTTACGGATAATGGTGTCAAGCCAACTTTTTCCAGCTCGTCGACCAATATGTTGAGTGGCTCCTCGATTTTCCTGACGAAAATTTTCAGGGTCTTCCTTCCAACCGGCAGAACGTCGGTGACTACTCTCAACTCCTTTATCCTTGAAATATCGTTATCCGTCAGTTTTTCGAAAGAGGCTATGAAGGCATATCTCGCCTGAATGCTTCTGACGAATTCCCTTGGGTTTCCAAATAGAGCGACGTGCCCCTTCTCGAGGACTGCCACCCGGTCGCAGAACTCCGCAGTCTCCAAGTCGTGGCTTACTATCCCCATGGTTACACCGTATTGCCTGTTTATGTTCCGGAGATAGTTCAGCACGTCTACCCTGAGGTGTGCGTCGAGGCCTGTTGTGGGCTCATCCAGTAGGAGTACTCGTGGCTCATGTATCAGCCCTATGCATATCGAAACACGTTTCCTTTCGCCGCCCGAAAGATGGCCGACGGGCTTCTTCATTAGTTCCTCGCTTCTAAAGCCAAGAAACTCTAGGATTTCCCTCGCTCTGCGCTCAGCCTCCTTCGTGGGTATACCGTACATTCTAGCAAAAAGACAGGCGTTCCTGATGGCTGAGAACTCGTAGTATAGCCCTGTTTCATCTAGTTGGGGGACGTATCCTAATACGTGCTCTAGCCTTTCTCTGTATCTCACAACGTCTATGCCCGCGACGCGTACTTCGCCTCTTACAGGGCGGATCTGTCCAGTCATGACTCTTAGACAGGTGGTCTTGCCAGCCCCGCTTCCTCCTATTACAGCTAGTATTTCGCCTCTTTCAGCGTAGAAACTGACGTCGCTCAGTATGGTCTTTCCGCTAATGGTCACATGAACCCTATTAAGTTCAATAAACCTCTCATCCACTGCTTACACCACCGACCTCTTCACGGAGAAGATCACGAGTGAGATGGCTAGAAGGGCTAGGCTGTAGATCAACAAGCCGATCATTGGTGGCATTGCGTAGTAGAGCGGTAGTCCTCTGGAGGCTATGTTTATGATCGCTTCCCTAGCCATGTGGAGGGGACTGGCGTTTTTAACGTCTGCTACAGGAACAGCTAGCTCTATCACGACGAGCGTCAGGAAAGCGAATATGAAGTACTGGTTTGCTTGAAGGCGCGAGTTGCTAATGATGGATATAAAGACGCCCAGCGTTATCCCGAAGAGCGAGATGCAAAGGAGGCAGAGGACTAGGCTAATGTATGAGCCTGACGGCTGATAGTGGTATACGAGGCTGAGTATTCCTATTATTATCACCATTTGGATTATGGCCGTTATCAGGTATGCGAGGACCTTCGCTAAGACCGCCTCGGATTTGCTTGCGGGTGTAAGCAGAAGCCTCCTGAGGGGGACGTCGCCCACTATGCATTGGCTGGTGAGGATCATTATTCCTCCTATGAGGAGGAGCGGCGTTATTAGGGGAACCGTGACTCTTAAGTCGATTCCCTGTTCCTCCGTTGGTCCCATGACTGCTGTTATGGCGGGGATAATTTCGTCCTTAGTGAAGTTGAAGCGGATCTTGAAGTCGGATATTGCGCTCGTCAAACAGTCTATGACTTTACCCTGATTTTCAAGGTCTGTGCCGTCAAGGGTAACGTTGATGTAAGCTGGAACGGGGATGGGCGCCTCCGGATCCCTATTACTGGCTAGGTGACTGTTGAATCCAAAGGGTATGATTACTACGGCGTCTATGTCGCCGCGCCACAGCAGGAAGTTGGCGATGTTTTCGTCGTTAACGGGGAAGACTATGCACACGCTATCGTTGGCTTTTTCCACCAGCTCCCAGAAAAACTCGTCTGCAAAGTTGTAGTCTGGATCTCCTATACTTGTATCTTGGTTTATAACCGCCACCTTGGCGTAGTCGGCAATGGTAAGCACCCTGAACTGGTATGCCCCAAGGCTAAAGGTTATGATCGTTGGGAGAAGTATCAGGACGATGAGCGCCATTCTGTCCTTGATTATTCCCTCAAGCTCTTTCCGTATTAGGGCAGCGATCCTAATTACGCTTCCCTCAAGCCTATTTATGGACATTATACTCCGCCCCCGCTATGTATCTGAAGTAATCTTCAAATGTGAGCTCAACCCTCGGCTCAATCTTGTAAACTTTTATTCCTCTAGAGGAGAGGCGGCTTAAAATATGCTTAAGAACTGCTCTGTTTTCCTCGCCTTCCACGAGAACCTTGTAGTATGGTCCCACTCTGAAAACGTAGCTGACGCCTTCCGTGCTCCTTATCACATCATCGGCTTCAGGGTCATCCTCTTCGAGCACTAATCCTATGGCGTAGCCGCCTCCCGGCAACTTCGAAACCAGCTCCCTTGGCGACCCGAAGTCCACGAACCCCTTATCCCTCACGAAGACCGCAACTTTGTCGCAGTATTCAGCTTCAGAGGGATAGTGAGTTATAACTACGAGCGTGGTGCCATATACCTTGTTGATCTTCTCTAGGTAGCTCCAGAGCTCGTGTCGCCTTATGAGGTCTAACCCACTGGTCGGCTCGTCAAGGAAAAGTATCTTGGGATGGTGGACGAGCGCTATTGATATGCTGACCCTTCTTTTCTCACCGCCGCTCAGCGTTTCAACTTTCTCGTTCCCCTTATGGAAGACTTCCAGCTCCTTGAGGATGCGTTTACCCCTTTTTATTAGTTCATCCTCCGGGAGTCCATACTGCCTCCCAAAGTAAACTATGTTCTCTATAGGAGTGAAGGTTTCGTACATCCTGCTGAGGTCTTGGGGGACGTAGCCTATAAGAGGGGCAACAACATCCTTCCGGGATGGGGGAAAACCACATATGAGCACCTCTCCGGAGTCCGGCGTTAATTCTCCTATCAACGCCTTCATACACGTGGTCTTTCCACTACCGGACTCGCCAACTATTCCCAGGATTTCCCCCTCCCTCAAGGAGAATGAAACATCTCTCAAAACGACCTTCTTACCATAAGAAACTGTGAGTCCGCGAACCCTTAAAATGTACTCTTCGCGGGGGACAACTTCTTGCTTTGGCTCTAAAAGCACCTTGCTGGCGGCGACATCAATACCAGCAGGGTTTCCAGTCCACTTAGAGAGGAAGGAGGCGGTGCGCCTTATCATGTCACTGACAGCTCCTCGAACCATAACTGCCGCTTCACTGTTAAGTAAGATGCCTAAGCCACACCGGCTTGAGAGCAAGTAAGCATCCTTTAACATTCTTTTTACATAACGGTCGAGGAAGGAGGCGAGAAAGATTCTTACGGGTTGCTCTAAGCGATATCTTAGGGGAAGACTGCCGACCGACACAATTAATTCATTAATTACGCGTTCCCCGATTATACCCCTACTCACAAGCATAGCAAAGGACTTCTTAAAGGGTCCATCTTCAGCTGCGAGCACCTCGCCTTCTCCAATGAACTCGGCGCCGCTTCGCAACCATATTCCCTCTACCTTGCCATGTATCTTTTTCAGCGGGAGGCTTTCCTGAATCCATCTGATGGCGGAGTTCAGTTCGCCGCTGTCGAAGAACGCAAGTTGATATGTAGACCTCCTGAGGCGGTTTCTAAAAACGATATTTAACGCTTGAACATCACATTTGGAGCGTGTACTCCCAACGGTAACAGTCACCCCTTTTCCTAAGCGCTCTTTCCCCCGCACAGCGTAATCCAAGATGACAACAATATATTTCCGGAGGAGGTTGGAACGCGCCTCAAGTATGTGGCCTGACCCCTTAAATGGCTCACCGCTCTTTCTCCAAACACCTTGGACGGTCACGTCGATGACGTTTCCCTCTCTCTCTTGGCACCACCTGACGGCCTGAGCAATCATCTTACCTGTAAAGAAAGCTTCTTCGTAGAAGTCCTCCGGCGACATGGCGACCACACGTCTCAAATGGAACTAGACGCTAATTAAAAGTATGGATTAAGGTAGTTAAAAAATGGAGGGCCTTCACTATTGCTTCCGAGTGGAGAAGCTCACCGTCCACCCTTTGTGATAACGCAGAGGAGTACTATCAAAGTGATAATCGTTATGGTGAGCTCAATAGTCAAAGCTCCCACTACTCCCAGCACGTACAGGACGGCGAAGAAGTCGACGAGTACATGCAGTCCAACAGCTGCAAGATAGAATTTTGTCACCTCTCCTCTAGCTAGACCCCATCCAACTATTCCAGTCAACGTTCCATGCAGAAGCACGACGACAGCCCGCTCGTAAATTCCCAAGAGGGGTATCGAGAGGATCAATGGGCCAGATGAAACGATGGAGGCGAGAGAAAGTAACAAGTTTAATATGGCGAGGTCAATGAACCAAGCGGACGCGCCTGTGGCCTCTAGTAGAAGTGATTTAATGAAGTATAATGAGAAGGCGGAAATCATTAAGTCGGGAATGGCGATGGCGGACTCCGCTAGGACTAAGACGGCTTCGCCTGCTCCGAAGCCGAATCCTGCTATTAGTCCATAGAAGACCCCGTTACCCGGAGTCAACCTACCTTTAACTGTTGGTATTAAAAGTACGGAGAGCTTGGCTGCTTCTTCTATGAAGCCAGTTGCCACAAGGTCTACTGTGTATAGAAGCATCCCCGATAGGAAGAGCACGTAAACCTTGCGCAAGTATGCAACGTAGAACATTACCGCAGCTGCTAAAAAGGCGACTAGGACTGGTTTAAACGGCTCACCGCTGAGCCTCCACCTCCAAACCATAACGGAAATGGCTAACGGGTACAGCAGGCTGAACAACAACGCGAAAATGACGCCTAAACCATCCATGAGAAACACCACCCGAAAAACTACGAAGTAGGCTTTCCACCCTTCTCCTCAAAAACTTTCCCCCTAAAAACCTTATTTAAAGAGAACTCCAAGCCGGCAACGTCTTCCAGTTTTATTTATTAGGGAAAATGTAAATGAAACCGTGGAAAACAGGGGGACATGGCTTCCGCCCGGCTCTTCGTAGATCCCTTAATCGCCTTTAACTTATCCTTTGGGAAGCTTTCTTTCCCGCAATGAGGGTCTCATGGACGTAGTGTTCCTTGAGGGGGGTTCAACCAAAAGATATATGACTATGGAAGCACATGTTTAAAGGCAAGCTTTTCGAAAGGGGGAAAGATAGTGGCGAAAATTACCGTATCAATAATAAAGGCCGATATAGGGTCGTTGGCAGGACACCACATAGTCTATGATGAGTGCATAGAGGCGGCGGAGGAGAGCATGGAGAAAGGCGTTGATGAAGGGATAATTCTGGACTATTATGTAACTAACTGCGGGGATGACTTGGAGCTCATAATGAGCCATAGGAAAGGCGAATCTAACCCGGACGTCCACAAGCTGGCGTGGGATACTTTTCTTAAGGCTGCAGAAGTTTCACGCAAGTTCAAGCTATACGCCGCCGGACAAGATCTGCTCAAGGATACTTTCTCCGGGAACGTTAAAGGCATGGGTCCTGGAGTAGCGGAGATCGAGTTCGAGGAGAGAAGGTCGGATCCCATAGTCTGCTTCATGGCAGATAAGACAGAGCCAGGGGCGTTCAATCTCCCAATGTATAAGATATTCGCTGACCCCTTCAACACTGCGGGACTAATAATAGACCCGGCAATACATGACGGCTTCATCTTCGAGGTGTACGACGTCATAGATCATCAATACGTGAGGCTTTCATGCCCCGAGGAGTTATACGACCTGCTGGCGATAATAGGAACCCCTGGAAGGTACGTTGTAAGGAAGGTTTACAAGAAGGATAAAACCCCAGCGGCAGTAGTTTCCACGACGAGGCTAAGCCTCATCGCTGGAAAATACGTGGGGAAAGATGACCCATGCGCCATTGTTAGAGCCCAGCATGGGCTACCAGCAGTGGGAGAAGTGCTTGAGCCCTTTGCTTTCCCGTTCTTGGTGGCTGGCTGGATGAGGGGAAGCCACCACGGACCCTTAATGCCCGTCTCGCAAGAGGACGCGAAGTGCACAAGGTTCGACGGTCCACCTAGGATACTGGCATTAGGATTCCAAGTGAGTGACGGCAAACTCATAGGGCCAGCAGACCTCTTCGACGACCCGGCGTTCGATGAAGCAAGAAGACTGGCAAACCAGATAGCGGATTACATGAGAAGACACGGGCCCTTCATGCCCCACCGACTTGGACCTGAAGAAATAGAGTACACCACCTTGCCGCAGGTTCTTGAGAAACTGAAGGACAAGTTTATAAAGGAAAAAGAATAGCCACCGGCTACTCTCATCTCAGGGTCTTCAGCACCTTAATTAAACTTTTAACAATTATTTTTAAAGCCTGCAAATGCGATACGACAGAGTTCCCTTCTCTGGTTCTTATGTGGTATTTCTCATTTCTTTATTTTTGGATTTTAACTTACTCTATTGGAGTAAAAAGAGAAAGATTTCACCGTCGGCGTTTCGTAGGTTTAAGGGAACGCATTTAATGATGCGCGCAAAATAAGAGGTTTAAACGATGCGAGAGTGCATTTGCTGAAGTTTCAAGGGAGTAAGGGTTGTATTATGTTGTGTTCATTGGAAGGGATGTGCAAGTTAAGCCTCTTAACGTCTGCCTGTCAAAGTCCTTGTCGACTAAATTGTGGTTACGTTTGTTTGGTAAGTGATACTATAGTCAGTCGCCGGAGATACACCACTTTGGTTGCTAACTTGGAGTTGCTGGTTCTTCATGAATTGATGCGAGGATGACCACTAGGCTACGTCGCCCAGCTATTTCCAAGAAAAATTCGGCGTCGATATCAGGATTTCCGATCATTGCGTCAAATCTCGTAAGCATGAGATGCAAAATCTGGTTGGATTTCACTCTTCTTTAACTTTATTCAGGATGTGTTCGAGCTATTAGTGGTTAGAGGACGAGCTAGGCTTAAAGTGAGTTAGTATCGCCTTTATCACCAGTTGCTTTCAGTTCTCTTGACTGTTTTCGCTCAGCATTTCATCAGCCCTCCTTCGTTTATCATGCTTGTGGAACCAGTTTTATACCCTTCTTATACCCTTCCGCCATTTTCCGGAAGTTCGTTGATGACTCCTTCTTTAGTCGTCTTCACTAATTGTATATGTTAAGGTTGCCTTAGAGAGCACTTTAGAATGTTTCCCTTCTGAGGGGACTTGCGGTTCGCTTGTCCTTTTGGTTGCAGTTCCCATTTTTG
>JAHLWX010000048.1 GCA_019057675.1 Candidatus Jordarchaeum sp. LHC_1308 | reverse complement strand
GACATATCAGACCCCTCCGTTCATTAATGATACTAAAAAACCATTTTAAGATTTCCTTTTAACAGAAAGCTTTCTGGAGGAAATAGCTTAGTATCAGCTCAATGAACGTACTTGAGAGCAAAAAAACACAAAGGACGAGTGTGTTTCTCCGTTTGATTTTACCGTTTTCCTAGAATCCTTATATTCTTCAGGCTGTCCTCATAAGCTTGGTGACGGAAGTGGTAAACTGCGTCCCGTCTATCAGCGTGTTAACAAGGTGTCAACAGGCAAAGGGTAACCTAGACATTAGAGCAGGTAGGAAATCATTGATTTCACGAGGTGATTGGCGTGAAGCGAACTAGAGGGATTACTTTTCTCAGCTTAACCTTCTTCGCTCTAGGTTTTCTCCTAGTTACCATGTCCGTTTGGGGTTTAAGGAATCTGGTAAGCTGGAGTCTTCTCCAACTTTTTGACGCAATTCTACTTGCAGCGTTTCTCGCGGCAGGATTAATGTGCACCGCTGCGGCTGTAGGCCTTCTTCAACTTAGAAACTGGGGGAGACAGATCATTGTGATGTTTTCCCTTTTAATGATAATCACTGGCATAGCTGGAATAATTATTTCTCCCGATCAGCTTTCTTCGATAAGCAGCCTCTTCACCATTCTCCCCCACGAGTTTCCCCACTTCAACACCGTGGGGGGAGCGATGGCTACTCTCCTCGGGTTAATAGCACTCTGGTATCTTTCAAAGCCAAGAGTGAAGTTCCTGTTCTGGTGGTAGAAGGTCGCCATGAACGGTCAACAAGATCCAGAAAAAGCTTACTTTAATCTTTTAAATTGTCTGCCTTGATTGACGAGGAAAAGAACTTAACGTTGCCGTATGAAGCCATATACCCACTTTTGCTTTTTCCAAATGGGGTTAGGAAGAATGGCGCCGCCAAGAGGCACAAAATAATTGATGAGTAGAATTAAGTTACGGATCAACCTGAACATATCTCCGAAACAGCAGTTGCAACGTTGTCTTTGTCATTCATGACTACAAAAATCGCCATTACAACCACCAAGAAAAAGAAAGAAAAACGAGGGTAAAAGTTTTCTTTAATATAAAGAGAGGAATTATTTCAGGAGGAAGCCCATTACTAGTTTTGCGAACCTATCTCTTTCTTGGGTTATCAGTCCATGTCCTGAGTTGTCAAATATTACCAGCTTCGCGTTTGGTATCTTTTCCGCTATCAGCCTTCCGTTTTCGGGTGGAACAAGTATGTCTTTTCCCCCGGACACGACAAGCGTAGGTATTTTTATGCTTCCAAGCCTGTCATATGCGTTAAATTTCATTATCGCGTTAAGTTGCCGCATGAAGGCGTCGGCAGACATTACGTGCTTCGAAATTCTTTCAACAGTGGCCTCGGCGACCTCCGGGTGGTCCTTAATGAACTCTTCAGGATAAAGCACCTTTAAGGTCTCCCTCGCTATTTGCTCATCAGTCAACTTGCTTCTGTCAATGGTCAGTAGAGCCATCGCTTCGGGCTTAGGGGGAACAGTCACCTGTCCTCCAGGGGCAGTGACGCACAGGATAAGCCTCTCAACCCTGTCAGGGTAATTTAATGCGATCTCCTGAGCAATCATGCCACCCATCGACACCCCTAAAATGTGCGCTTTACCGATGCCCAAATGATCCATCAGCCCAACGGTATCGTCGGCAAACATCTTCATAGTGTACTCTACTTTGGGCTTGTCAGTCCTCCCAGCACCCCTATTGTCAAAAACCACTACCCTGAATTTTTTCGAGAACTCGTCTATCAGAAAAGGATCCCACCAGTACGCGTTAGCTCCAAGTCCCATTATCATGACCAGCGGGAACCCTTTCCCATGAACCTCATAGTACATGTTTATGTCTCTAACCTTAGCATAAGGCATCGCTCCTCTCCACCTCCAACCAACCCCTGCGCAATGAGGGTGCATGAAACTTAAAAGTTTTTCTTTTATCCCGTGAATAACTTCCAGAATTCAGGCAGTCCGCAACCTCCCTCCCCTGAAGGAACGATGTACATTATTGGGTCATAGTGGCCAGTTTAGAGTTACCTCCATGATCGTAGCTTCCCTCTCCGGCACCATAAGGCGAGATGGGGTGCTGAAGCCACCGCTCGAAGTGCCGATGATTAGGAACAAGGGCGGCTACTTTTAGCAATAGCACCTTTTAACGCGTCCGGAGTCTAATTGTTCTCTGAACTGCACCACGTGGAAGCGCATCGGAAATTCAAAGCAGTGAAGAGGCGGATGTTCTTGGGCGGCGTCTCGGGAAAAGTTCACTATTGATCCATCCTTCGGGGCGCCTCCCCTTCCAACACCTCCCCTTCCAACATATTGCCGTGAAGTTCAGGGGACAAGTCTGCTTCCAGCCCTCCAGTGAACCGTCAATGTTTTGCGTTAAGAGACAGAAATCTTCAAATAACGCTCCACTTCTGCAAGCATCGGGTGAGCTGCATTGGACTTGCAGCGCACCACCAAACATCTCCTTAAGGCGGCGCACGTTGCCCCTGCAAGCCGAACACCACAGGTCATCCGCCGAAAAGCACGAACACAAGCTTTAAGCACTTATATCATCAACACCATATTGCCCCCCCACGTAAAATTAAAGGCCACTGAACCAAGGTGGGCGCTGCCTCTAGACCCGTGTGGAACCCGGCTGTTGGGAAGAGAAGGACGCGGGGTGGTTTAAATGTGCGACCTCTTAGCCATGTCGTTCAATAAGCCGGTGGCTGCCTCCTTCTTCCTCAGGAATTTTGAGGTGAAGGAGAGGTTTAACCCCCACGGGTGGGGTGCCGCTTGGTACCACGGCAGAACTGTTCATGTAGTTAAGGAGCCTGTGAGGGCGTCGGAGAGCAGTTTTTTCGCTGCCATGCTGAGGAGCGTTGAGGCGCGCTCAGAGGTTTTCATCGCTCACATCCGCCGCTCTTCAAGCCTCCGGCTGGCACCTCCCTCATACATGAACACCCAGCCATTCTGGAGGGAGCTGGGGGGTAGAGCCTACGTCTTCGCCCACAACGGCTCCCTTAAGCCGGGCGTGAAGAGGGCTGAGTTCAAAAGGAGGTTTCCGCTCGGAAAGTTTAAGCCAGCCGGTGGCACCGGCTCGGAGTACGTTTTCTGTTACCTTCTCGACTGCATCGAAGAGGAAGCGGGCTCTTGGGGGCGAGGCGAGTTCAAGTGGCTCGCAGAAAAGCTAGCTGAGCTCAACGAGCACGCTTTCCTTAACTGCGCGTTGAGCGACGGAGACCACCTATTCCTCTACCATGACTCCGAAGGGCTCAACGGGATGGCTTTAACAAGCGTGAAAGCCCGCTTCCCAGTGTTACACCTAACAGGCGACCAGAGGGAAGTCGTGGTATGGGAGGAGGACAAAAAACTGCATGGCTTCGTAGCTGTAACCCTCTCCCTCAAATACTCCCCCACCCCAGTATACGTGGCAGACGGGGAATGGGTGCACGTGAAGCCGGGCGAACTCCTCGTTTTTAAGAATGGGGAAAAACACGTCTCCATAACAGCGCCTAGCAACTACTAAAGCGAGATCTCCGAACATACCAGTCTAAGCGATCTCACCAAGGCTTTGAAGCTTCCCCAAATAAGTTGTTGCAATGCTTGTTGTGCATCGCTAGAACCCACCAGCACTACAAACTTATCTACCAAGAGCGTTTCTAAGCATCCTTTCTAACAAAAAGTCTGAAACTCCAGCCTTTCCAGCTTGAAACCAGTCTGCAGCAACCATCGATGAACCCATACTCTTTGGATTAGCAGTCGTACATGCCCCCCTTAGCTAGAGGGGGTAGATGTAGTATTCAATGTCCTCTTTCGTTGCGCCTTTCATAATTATGTGCAGACCCTCCACCCTGTCCTTTACAAATTTTTTCAATGAAATCCTTCCAAAGCCGCTTCCACCCGTCTCGTGAGCGCTTCTTCGCACCCTTCCAGGGAGGTATCTTGTTCATGAGATTTATTACTACGAAAAATTTATGTCTGTTATGCATTATCAAGTGCTCTATCTTATGCCTTGGAGTTATCCACTCCTTCTCAAGATCCTTTGAATCTAGCACTCCGTGAATCTCGTCTGGTGTAAATACCTCACCAAACCCAACGATTTCAGCATTTTCCAAGTGCCCAACATCCACTTTAATGTGTTTTCGATACCGCTCCTTCTTTTTCCCAAATCTAGGATCGACCGCAAACTTATCTATCGGTTTTTTAAGCTTGACCTTAAATTCTGGTATTGTAATTAAACCACTTGTATTTCTCATTAAACAGTACTGAAGAATGCTGTGAACGTTGTGTTTAGCGTAATTTTCAAGCTTCTCATCATTTAGCAGCTTATTATTTCTGACAAAATTTATGTTATCTAAGATGGATTGGTAAAGATTTTTAACACACATAGATAGTCAACATTCCTCAGTAGGTAACTTGCAAAAATCGTATAAAAAATTTTTAGCGTCATCAGCATGACAGAAGGGGAGTTATCAATTTGTGAAAGCCTAAGGGTTCCATAAGGCATATCATCTTGCTGCCAACATAATGAAACCTATTTGGTAGGATATGGCGCCTTAAGAGGCGTCTGACCAAGTTCTACAGGAGAGCGGCGTAGCTCGTGACGCAGACTCTTGTTAGCTTTATGGCGTTCAAGGTAGCACGACCGCTGTGAAGAAGGCTGATACGACCGACTTGGCCCATCGGGAAGGCTGAAACACCCATTATGGCTACAAAGGGAGACACGTAGATCATCACTTTGGTTATAGCTATGTATGCTGGGTTCCTCGTGGTGAGGTGGCTTTTCACTTGGCCCGCCTCCTTACTTTTCCCATTGGTGGATATTACTTAAAGAAAAGTTTACAGTCACCGCGCTGACAACAGCCCGGCGGCAACGACGGTGAAACCAAAGTTTAACGTGAGATACAAATGTGGGCTTGAAGGATGTGAAACGGGCACGCTAACTTGGGGGGAAGGAAATTCTTTTCTGGAAGAAGTGAGGTTGTTGCTCTGGAGGGCGAGTATTTTGGTTAAGGTCTACGTGGGAACGAGCGGGTGGGCTTACTTCTGGAACCCTGAGGGGGACTTCGACTGGTATGTTAGGGAGAGCGGCTTCAACGCCGTTGAGCTCAACGCCAGCTACTACAGGTTTCCATTCCCAAACCAAGTTATGAGCTGGGCTAGGAAGACGCCTGAGGGTTTCAGGTGGGCTGTTAAGGTTTCACGCCTCATAACCCACGTCTCCAAGTTTGGAGAGAGGGCCTTTTCCACGTGGCAAAGGTTCAGGGAGCTCTTCAAGCCATTGGACGAACAGGTGGACTACTACCTTTTCCAGCTCCCACCCAACATGAAGCCGACCGAGAAGAGCGTGGGCAGGATAGAGGCGTTCGCGAGCGAAGCTGGGTTGGGCTCGAGGCTCGCCTTGGAGTGGAGGAACCCGGAGTGGTTCCGTCCAGAGTGGGTTGAGTGGGCGCGGAGCCTCGACATAACATTGGTCTCCGTTGATGCCCCAGAACTGCCACGGGAAATCATGGCGGTCAACGGAAGGGTCTACCTTAGAATGCACGGGCGGGCCTCATGGTACTCCCACTTCTACAGTAGGGGTGAGCTCGAGGAGGTGGCTGAGAGGATCTTAGCCGAGCAGCCCAAGACCATCCACGTGTTCTTTAACAACGACACGGGAATGCTTCCAAATGGAAGAGAAATGCTGGAGATATTAAACTCTAGATTGGAGCGGGGCAAGTAGCCCGGGCTTCGGCGGCGAAAGGCTTTTACGCCGGGACGGGTTCACTCTGAGTTGGGAGGGGAGCGCGTGATAGAGCATGTTGACGTGGTTGTTGAGCATGAGTTGAAGGGTTTGACTCCCGAGATGATTGACTGGTGGTGGGACAACATAGATGCGGAGCGCTACAGGCTGTGGCATCCAAGGGATCACAAGGGGTTCACGTGGGAAGTTCACCCGGGAGAGAGGGGCATGTCGGCGCTGTCCATGCAGCCGTGGAGGACATTGGCGGTGAGACTGTTACTTTGCGCATTCGCTGGGAGAGGCTGGACGGCGTGCCTATACCAGTGACCTTGAAACACGCAGTTGCCGCAGGCATAATAGATGAAGAAGGTAGCACGCTGGCTTGGCTGGTGCACCAGTACGAGGTGGTGCCCGGCGGAGTAAGAATGCTGTCAACCTTCAGGATGCCCGCAGTTCTATCTGGGGAGTTCGCCGAACACTTACACAGGCACTGTCAAGAGGAGATGGCGAACCTGCCAAAATTCCTCCCAGAAATATATAGAAAATCGAAGCCGGCTTCAAAAACGCGTAATACGGACTGAAAGACTGTTAAAAGCAGTATGAGCAGCGCGGTGCCGCATCTTTTGTCGCGCTATTTTTGCGCTGCCGCTGATTCTGAGTTGCTTAATGCTTTTTAGTGGTAGGTGTGTTTGTGCTTTATCAGTGTGGTTGTTATGATGTGGTCTTTGTCTGTCGCTGCATGCGTGATGGTCTTTGATTTTTGTCTGACCTTTTCGAGTAGGGGGATGCTGGCTGAGGTGAGCATGGCTGCGGTGAGGAATAGTGTTGGGTAGCCTAGGTTTTCGGCTATGATGCCGCTTAGGGCGGATCCAGCTATTGATGAAAGGAAGATTGACGCGTTGTATATTCCCATTATTTTCCCTTTCTTTTCGTGCAGCTTCATTGCCGCGGCTGGGCCTGCCACGTTTAGTATGGCCCACGTGAATCCTGATAAGAGCATTGTTGCTGCGACTAGCAGTATTCCGGTTATTCCTCTGAGTAGTAATGCTGTGAGGGCGAGGGTCACCGTTATGAGCGCTCTTCCCGCTGAGGCTAGGGACTGCACGTGGACGTGGTCGCCTTTAGATATGCTTTCAACCCGTGGGTAGGTTAAAACCGAGATGGTTGTGCTTGAAACGTAGGCGATGAACACTTCCATGTCCGCGCCCCCCATTCTCACTATGAATGATGGGAGTAGGGAGTAGGCGAGGGACGTGGACAGGAACATGAGGAAGGTGGATGCAACGTACAGCACGGTTAATCCGTTGCTTCGCCCATTTCCCCTCGTGCTCGCATCTTTTTGCTTCATGCCGGCGCATCCAGCTGGCTGCCACTTGAGTATTGTGAAGGCGTAGGTGAAGCTTATCCCTGCCAGCGCCGCTGAGACTATGCAAAGCTCCCTCCCCTCTGAAAGATAGGACCATAATGCTCCTATTACGAGACCTGAGAGCCAGCCGAAGTCGCTGATCCTGTTAAACACCCCTATTTCTTTGCCCCACGATGAGCCGTCACGTGTCTCGGCTATGAACAGAACCGCCGCCAGCGCGCAGACTGCCGTTGCAAAGCCAGCGATAGCGCTGGCGATGAAAACGTGTACGACGCTGGAAGCGAAATAGAAAAGCATGCTTGCAAGTGTGAAGCCGAGGAAGCCCCCGAGAACGTAGCTCCTCAAAACCTTCAAGCTGGATAAGCGGCCGAAGACCAGAGAGGCGGTGGTAGCCGCCGCGTTGAAGATGGCGACAGCTAACCCTGCTTCTGCAAGTCCTCCGCCAAGTCTGCCCACGTAGAGGGGTATCAACGGAATTGTAGCAGCACTAGCTACCCTAAAAGGAAAATAAGCCCTGTACCACTTCACGCTCTATGCCCGCTTCAATATTTTTTAGTTAGTCTTCCAGTGAAGGGAGAAGCAGTATTTAAGGTTAACCTATTTTTAAAGTTAACCCCTTCATCAGCCATGAAACCCCCAACTACTCGTCGAACATCAGCTAACGGCAAGACGCGCCATTAATGACGGGTGAAGAGGAATGCAAACGCCTCCGGGAGGAATGGGGAGCGGTGGCTGAATTGGCCTGGGGCGCTTCTGGCTTAAAGGGGGATTCAGCAGGAGTTTGAGGTTGGGTTTAGCTGGGTTAAGCAGGGGCAACAGGTTTTTGAATAAGGAAGGGCTTCAGTGTTTGCTGAAAAAAATTGAAAGTTGCTAGGGGGCTGTTTCCAAGTCTTTCTGAGGGGCTGTCTGAAAAGAAGTTTAAGCTGAAGGGTGGTTAAATTAAGGGGGTGTTAGTTAGCTCTTCTATCTTCTTCCGCGTTAGAAGGGCTGAATGATTTTTTAAGTGCGCTGCGTCATTTTTATTTGGGGAGTGGAATGAGGCCGGAAGTTGAGGACTGGTTTTACGAGGCTTGCGTGGACTTGGAGGAGGCGTTTGAGGCTTTGAGGGGGGGCAGGTATAACTGGGCGTGTTTCGCCGCTCAGCAGGCTGCGGAGAAGGCGTTGAAGGCTGCTTACATGGAGGTTGGGCGGAGGCGTTTTCCGAAGACCCACGACCTCCTAGAGCTCTACTCCGAGCTTTCTGGAGAAATAAACATTGATGCGGGGAAGCTTGGCCTCCTCTCGTCCTTCTACGAGGTTGCAAGGTATCCGAATGCTGGAATGCGGAGGCCTTCGAAGTCTATATCTAGAGAGGTTGCCGAGGAAATGGTGAGGTTAGCGGGAAGGGTGGTAGAGGAGGTCGGAGGAAGAATTGGGCTTAGATGCGATTCCCAAAAACGTTAAGGAGAAAATTGAGCGGGTTGTGAGCGTTATAAAGAGCGGGTTCTGTGATTCCGAGGTGTTTTTGTTCGGGAGCTTTGCGAGGGGAGACTGGCTGGAGGACAGTGACCTAGACTTCTTAGTCGTCTCGGACAAATTTGAGGGGGTGGAGTACGTGAAGAGGATAGCCCTGGTGAAGAGCGAGCTCTTAAGGAGAGGAGTGGCGGGGGGCGTGCACATAGTACCTCTAACTAGAAGAGAGTTTGAAGAAAGAAGGAGAGGGAGCGTCATAATAGAGGACGCGCTTGAGTACGCGGTGAAGCTATAGAACGCCTTCCGGCTCAAGCGCCGCTCACTTTCCGTGCTTGTGGTGAGGTCGGGCGCCACCTCGGTTGGTAACGCTTAAATTTCGTTATTTTTTATGTTGAGTGGTGTTTGGCTTTGCACGACTACGACCTGTCCTTTCTTGATGTTCCGGAAGTTCTGAGGCTCATCTTTTATCCTAGAAGGAACTTTGCCGCCGGGAGTGGTTTCACGTGCTTCGTCGACGCCGGCGAGGGGGTTCGCTTAGGGTGCAAGTTTTACGCGTGTGGTGAGGGGCGTCCCGCCATCCTGTACTTTCATGGTAACGGTGAGACAGCGGGAGACTACGACGAGTTCTCGTGGTTCTTCACGGACAGGGGGGTCAACCTTTTCGTGGCGGAGTATAGGGGGTACGGGCTGAGCGGAGGGAGCCCCACGATAACGAGCCTGCTGCGCGACGCCCACCCGGTTTTCAGGAAGTTTAAGGATCTGGCGTTGGAGGCGGAGCTGAATGGGCTTTTCATTATGGGGCGCTCGCTCGGCAGCATCCCGGCTGTCGAGCTGGCATACCACTACCAGAACGAGATCAACGGCTTGATAGTTGAGAGCGGAGTGGCTAACACGTTCACCCTTTTCCTAGACCTCTTCGGCATCGATGTCGGCGGCGAGGCGAGGAGGAAGCTCGAAGCCGCATCAAACAAGGCGAAGATAAGGAATGTTAGGGTTCCGACGCTGATAATACACGCCAAAAACGACACCCTAATACCGGTAAGCGAAGCGGTGGAGCTGTACGAGAGCTCGGGTGCGAAGGACAAGGAGCTCCTCATCATACCCGAAGCAGACCACAACGACCTATGGTTCGCTGCAGGCGAAAAATACTATGACAAGATCAGGGAGTTCGTCGAAAGACACCTCTAAGACTGCGCCTTTTGCTTGCCAGTTGATGCTTCCGGTCGCTACCTGCACGCATTAACTTCTTTTTTCTCTATTCCCTTAACTATCAAGATGTCGGGGGATAGCCGTGCTACTAGCTCAGCTACCTTACCCATTCCCCCAAAATGCTCACCTACATTCCTCTCTTCTCTCATGGATAATATTTCCCCTTTCTCTGAGACGTCGACCACAACGAAGGATAGAGCTCTTCCAAAGTGGTCGGAGACCAGCGAGCTTTCCCCCTGCAAACTCCACTACAGGAACAACTATTCTAACCATCTTTTCAACTCCCACTTTCATGTAGGGTGAAGTCTTCCTGAAGACTTTAAAAATCTCAGCTCCTACTACTTGAAAGGCCACCATTTGTATGGCTACCTGTCCTCTGGCGGCTCTCTTACTTCCTCAGCTAGTACTTCCTCAGCTAGTCTCTCGATTTGCTCTCTTAGCCTCTCTATTTTTCCTCCATGGTTTCCTTTCCGGCTTCTCATTTGCTGGTGGCGCACTCCAGAGAGCCTGTGACGCGTGAGCTATCCTTCCTGCGCGTCTTGGTAGAAGGCGTTTGGACCGAAGCCGCAGCGGCATGGCCCAATGTACCTGCATCCTTGTGGCGTCGGAGGTTGGCTGGAAGGCGTGGCTGGCGGAGTTTTTGAGGACCGCGGCGCCGCCCACAGTCTTCTACATCGACCCCTACCCTGTCCTCGGAACCATGTCATTTCAACTTCTCAACGATATTTTTGTTCACATAAATATGCTGGCCAATGAGGCTTTCGATCTAAGCTAGGGGAGCGAAGAGGTTGCAGGCTTCATCCTATGAAGCGAAAGTTAAGTGTGCATGTCAACTAACTCAAAAAAGGGAATGGAAGGTGAAGGGGCGGCTTGCGTGATTTGAGATGAATACTTGAGGGGGAAATGGAGGACGCTTGGGTTTACGGTTGACCGGGATGCCGCCTATTTTCGCGGTGGTTTCAGAGGGACTTTTGCTTCAGCCACGCGGCATTCCCCCCTCTCTTTTCTTCTTTTTAGGAAGGCGTAATAGTTTTTCGCGTTTCTCAGCGCGTCACACATTCTTCTCATGTCTGGGTATATCGGTATTCGCTCTTTGGTTAGCGTGTCTCTAAGCTTAGCCCATAGTGCTTCGTCCCCTACTGGTGAGAGCACGACGGCGAAGGGTTTGCCTTCTCTTATGATCTTTTTACCTGACTTTACAAGTGCATCTATGAATTCTCCCCTGAAGGCGTCGCTTTGCCTCCAGCTGTAAGCGAGGTACATTACTGGAAGGTCGAAGACTATAAGGTCTATGTTTGGGTCTCTTGCCATGGATTCGATCACCGTTGAGACAACGTCGGGATTATAGTAGGCGGCGGAGACGTCAACGGGGTTAACCACGCTTATCCCTTCAGGGTAGACTCTCCTGACGTTCTCGTCTATCACTTTGACTGTTTCCTCGTCTAGGAGAGGAATACTGAAGCCAGCCTCAGAGAGTAGGTCGCTTATAGTGACGCTTGCACCGCCACTAATGGATATGCTTCCAACCCTGTTTCCCTGGATCGGTGGGAGAAACGAGAAGGTGAGAGCCGTGTCGACAAGCTCCTCAAGCGTCTTAACTTCCACAACGCCTGTCTGCCTGAACACGGCGCTCCATATCCTATGACTTCCCGCAAGTGACCCGGTGTGCGAAGCACATGCCCGGGCTCCGTCCTCGCTCCGCCCACCCTTCCACATTATGATGGGCTTTTTAAGGGAAACATCCAATAAAGCATCCACCAGCCCCTCCGCGCTCTTTACGCCCTCAAGGTAAGCCGATACGACTTTTGTCTCAGGGTCGTCCTTGAAGTAGAGCAGAAGTTCCTCCAGCCCTATGTCACAGGCGTTGCCAAAGCTCACAACCTTACTGAACCTTAACCCTCTAGTATAACCATAGAGTATAACGAGGTTAGCTAACCCACCGCTCTGACTTATGAAGGCGACGTCCCCAGGGTCGAGAGGAAGGTTAATCCTCCAAGCAAGACCAATCCTCGGATTATAAAGCCCCAAGCAGTTAGGCCCGAGAACACGCGTCCCGCTCCCCTTTATTATCTCCTTCACTTTCTCCTCCAGTTCTATGCCTTCCCTGCGCCCGGTCTCGCTGAATCCAGCGGTAAATATGACGACGAGCTTCGCCCCCTTCTTAACACAGTCCTCAACGATCCCCGGAACAGTGCGCGCCGGAGTCTCTATGAAGACAAAGTCCACTTTGTCAGGAATATCTGTCACTCGAGGGTAAACCTTCACCCCCAACTCAGGTATCTCACTCTTATTAGGGTTCACCGCATAAACCCTACCCTTAAACCTCAGGAAAGACCGGAGGAAGAAGTATCCTCTCTTGCTGGAGGCGCCAACATCAACCAGCGTTTCAGGGTTAAAGGCTTCGTCCAACCCTTCCGCCAAGCTAAACAACCTCCAAGACCGCAAACAACACGCAAAATAAATAGTTTACCATCCCTTAGACCCCAATTCCCTCCCCCTGTAACAAGGATAAGTCAGGATCAGAAGCCACACAGCCAACGTGCAAAACAAGTTGCCAGCCCATCAACCCCCTCAGCCTCGAAGCCTGACCCCACCCCTTTACAACTCACTCTGGCTCAACCCAACATAAGGATCAAAACCCCCCAAACCCATCACAACCAATAAAAGCCACGCTAAAGAAGCAGTTTTAGGGTCTCAGAGTGACATCTGGACTCGTATTTTCGTTCAACGGAGCCTTCCACACCAGAAAACCCACACCAAAAAAATTTTAGTGACAAAACAAGAATAAACTTATTTAGATGATGCCGTGAAGAAGTTCACTCTTGAAGACGTTATCCCTCTGGAGGGCGAAAGGCTCGTTCTAAAAGGAAGAACAAGTTATAAGTCTTATTGGCCTCTGCTCCTCTCAATAGTGCTTTTAATCACCATGGAGCCTCTTCTGTCCCTTTTAGATGTGGTTTTGCTCTCTCTTTCAGGAGAGCGTTTATTCTTTTATTCTTTTCACTCCCTCTGACCCAACTGATCCAGCCCTCCCCAGAAGACGTTCCCTTCATATACTTCTTCATGTATTTCGGAATAGAAAGTCGGAATAGAAAGCTCTTTCAGACAGGCAAATGCGCCCATTTATTTACTTCCCATCCTCATTCTCATAATGTTTTGTTACTCCCTTGTCCTTCTCGGAATTAAAGGAGATTCTCAACTTATTCTATAACATATGAGAGTCACCATAAAAAGAATAAAAAGGCTTTATATTCGTGCGGGAATAATTTTAATTCCCATACATCGTTCTTCGATTGACGTGATAAGACATGAGTGGATTGTGGGTTGTGGTGTGAGGCGGGGTGTGGTGGCGTGCGCCCTGAACTATGGCGGCGTCGTTATAGGTGTTTCGGGCTGCGAGAGGGGTTTGGTGGTTATATCTCGTGTTTCTAACCCTCTGCGTTTGAAGTCGATACTGGAGGAGATTCCCCGGAGGAGCTTGAGGAGGATCGCTTGTCTGGAAGGGTGTCGGCGAGCACATACCTGGATCTGAAGGCGAAGTATCAGGAGCAGCTTGGAAAAATATGGGAGTTCCCCAAATGAAGCGCCTTACGATTCTCCTATGGTCTATAGGGTGGTTCGCCTAAAAGGGGGTTAGGTGAGGTTTTCTTCTCTTAAAAGGAGGTCTTAGCTGAGGGGGGCGTTTCATTGCTAAAGTTCCTAATTTAATGCTTCATGAAGCTATGGTGTGAGGCAGGCAGTTCACGAGTTAATCGTGTTTCACGGCTTGTATGATTACTGTGGACTAGTTATGTAAAGCAGGCCTTGGGCGGCGCACTAAAAGTTGGTAGTGAAGGCGTCTTCTTCCTTCCCTCGATATTCTAACTCCATACTGGTGCTGCCCGTCAAAAAGTTCGGCGACGTGATGCGTGTAGTCTAAAGGGGAACGGACAACATTTATGGGAATTAGCTTGCAAAAGGAGGGGGAAGTATGGAGCAGGGGGGTAACCGAGTTCTTCCTGAGGTCAACTTCATCCATGGGCT
>JAHLWX010000047.1 GCA_019057675.1 Candidatus Jordarchaeum sp. LHC_1308 | reverse complement strand
TGCCCCTGCATCTACTGCCGCTGAGCCGATTCTGACTAAATATTCTCTCTCGGTTCGAGTTGCATCCTCAGGAGTAAATCTCACTTTAACTCCATGTTCTTTGGCGTATTCAACTGCTTCAATCACCCTCTTGATAATCTCTTCTTCAGTTAACTTGAACTTCGTTCTTCTATGTATGGGCGATGTCCCCATGAAGATGGCTACTCGGTCGACTCCGCAATCAAGGGCTAAGTCCACGTCTTTTTTAACCGCTCTGACATGGGCAATAACCTCGGCCTTTAACGATTCGTTTGCTATTCTCTTAACGGCTTCTTTAACTCCTTCTGAGACCATGGGCGATCCTGCTTCAATCATGCCAACGCCAACGTCGTCCAGCATTTTCGCAATTTCAAGCTTCTCTTCTATGGTGAATGATACGCCTGGCGTTTGTTCTCCTTCACGAAGCGTTGAATCCAGCAGAATAACCTTTCTATTCATTGTTTTTCCACACGCAAAAGTCATTTGACTTGTCGAGCAATTGACAAGATAAAACTTATATTCTTTTCTAATTTCCCTGTTCTCTCCCAAGAGAACAGGCAAGGGTTGTTTCTTGACTTAAGATTCACGATGAAGATAAGGGACTGTTCGAAATTTACAATTTGTCTAAAAACGGAGATGTGTTGATGCTCATCGATGAGCTGAATTTGCCTGAACAGGTTCTGAAAACGTTAGAAGAACATGGTGTTAAGAGACTATACCCTCCTCAGGAAGCTGCTGTGAGGAATGGCGTGCTCAACGGAAAAAATGCTGTTTTGGCTGCGCCGACTGCTGCTGGTAAGACTCTTGTAGCAGAGCTTTGTATGATTAAGAAAGTCCTAGAAGGTGGACGTGCCCTTTACTTAGTTCCCTTACGTGCCATTGCGAACGAGAAGTTTCAGGAATTTTCGAAGTGGTGTGGTCTAGGCGTTAAGGTCGGTGTTTCAACAAGTGATTATGACTCTGTAGGATATGAGCTGGAGAAATTTGATATATTGATCTGTACTAATGAAAAAGCCGACGCTCTGATGAGACACGGCTCATCCCTTTTCTCCAAGGTCAATGTGGTGGTTGCAGATGAAGTGCATCTCCTAAATGAGCCTTCCCGTGGTGCAACTCTCGAAGTGGTTCTTACTAAGCTGAAAAAACTTGCTCCGCCCCCTCAAATCTTGGCTTTAAGCGCAACCATAAAGAATGCTGACGAGATCAGCGGGTGGATCAATGGTGTTCTTATTTTTAGTGATTGGCGTCCTGTCCCGCTCAAAGAAGGCGTTTTCTTTGGTGGAGTAGTAGAGTTTAATGACGGAACATTCTCTATTGTCGAGGAACATGCTGGTAATGCCGCAGTGGACTTAGCTGCCGACACAGTTAAGAACGGTGGTCAAGCGCTCATCTTTGAGTCGACTAGGCGAGGATCCATGGCTATAGCTAGTGCATCATCCAGCGTTATTGCCCACCTTCTTACAAGACAAGAGAGACGTTCCCTCAGAGAAATAGTTGCAGAGCTTATTGCTAGTGGTGAGAAAAACAAGATTTCGGAAAGGCTGGCATTAACAATAGAAAGAGGCGTAGCATTTCATCATGCAGGTTTAAGTGCCATTCAGAGGAGGATAGTGGAGCACGGTTTCAAAGAAAACTTGATTAAAGTGATTTGTGCAACGCCAACTTTGGCTGCGGGTGTTAACCTCCCAGCGAGACGCGTAATAATCCGAAACTACAGGAGAAGCGAGGGCGGAATCAGGACGCCTATACCTGTTTTTGAGTATAAGCAGATGGCTGGTAGGGCGGGGAGACCAAAGTATGACGTAGTTGGAGAAGCGATCTTAGTGGCTAAAAATGGAAAGGAGAAATCGCTCCTTATGAAACGCTATGTAAAAGGGGAACCTGAAAGAGTGGAATCCAAGCTTTCCTCCGAAAACGCTCTCAGATGCCATGTTCTATCCTTAGTGGCATCCAGCAATGAAATGACTGAAGAAGAACTTCTCAGCTTTTTTAGTGGAAGCTTTTACGCTCATCAGCAGGGTGGATACGTGAAAATACTCCCGGCGATAAAGAATGTGTTAAAATTTCTTTTAGATCACGGGTTTATAAGAGTTTTAAATGAGGCTTTGGCAGCATCCCTGCTGGGAAAAAGAGTTGCAGAAGTCTACGTGGATCCATTATCCGCCGTTAAAATAGTTAACGGCTTGAAAACTATGCCTCTTTCAGAGATAGGGTACCTACACTTGATATGCACCACGCCGGATATGCCGCGACTTTACCTTACAAAGAAAGATTATCCCTTTTTCCACGAGTTTGTAGAAAATAATAAGGACATTTTCATGACGGAAATACCCGACTACGAATCCGACCCAGTAGAATACGAATGGTTCCTTTCAGAGGTTAAGACAGCCTTCCTACTAAAAGAGTGGATAAGCGAAGTCGAGGAAGATGTAATAGTGGACTTTCTTGATGTCGGTGCAGGGGATATTTACCGTTTAGTCGAAATCGCCGAGTGGTTAACATATGCAGCAAGCGAAATAGCAAAGACACTTGGCATGACCGACGAAACACGCTTTCTCAGAAAAATGCAGGAGCGAATAAAGTATGGCATCAAAGAAGAGCTATTGGGCATAGTGAGGCTGGAAGGCATCGGCAGAGTCAGAGCTAGAATACTATTTAACGCAGGTATACGCTCCATTAATGACCTAAAGCATACCTCCCTCGAAAAAATAGCTAGCCTACCGAAAATAGGGCTTGAAACCGCAAGAAAAATAAAGGATCAAGTTTCTAGTGAAGAAAAAAAGAGGGAATTAAAAGCTGGAGGATTAAATCAAGTCAAATTGACGGAGTTCTAGATGTTCAGGCATGAAACCCCGCTTTCTCCGTCAGAACCTATAGCGGTATTCTGGATAGCTGGTCTAGAACATATTTTCTAATTTCTTGGGGTGATGGAAGCTTAGCTACTATTTCTCCATCCTTAACTAGTGGTTGAAGCATTGCCTCCATTCTTGTTTTACAGTTCGGGCACTCTGGAGGAACGTCATCCTTCGCCGGCTTCACGGTGTCAATTAAGCACTTTTTACATCTCCAAACCTGTTTTTTCCCTCCAAGTTTTCCTCTTTTTGCAACAGGCTTTCTTGAGATTTCCACTATATCTAAGGCGAAGTCTATTACTGGGGAATTACTACACCACGTTCCAACACCAAATCCGTCAGCCCCCGCCTCACTTAGCTGCTTTATTTCCTCCTCTCCTATACCGCCTGAAACAAAAATCTTAACGTTGCTGTATCCTCTCAAGTCCAGCTCCCATCTAACTTCCCTTATTATTGCTGTGAAGTCCCCTCTCCTACTACTAGGGGTGTCTAGCCGTACACCCCAGAGCCTATCCCCTAGCGCTTCAGCTGCCATTATCGTCTCTGCTTTCTCGTCAAACCAAGTGTCACACAACGCTATTCTTGGGATATTAGCAGGCAAAGCTTCATCGAAGGCCTTCCACGCCTTAACTTGGTCACCAAACACTATTATGAGTGCATGAGGCATTGTTCCACTTGGCGGGATGCCCAGCTCTTCCGCTCCTAGAACACCCGAGACACCATCCAGCCCGCCGATATAGCAACAATAATCAATCATGGGGCTAATTGCTGGGTGCATACGCCTGATTCCGAAGGAAAGGATAACCTTGTCCGGAACTAATTTACGTAGTCTTGCAGCTGAAGTCGCAATACCTGATGCTTGACATATGAATCCAAGCAAAGGCGTTTCAAGCGGAGCAAACTCCCCATAAGCTCCTTCTACCAACATGACAGGCTCTCGATAGCCTCTATGGTCACTCGCCCTAAAAATAGTCCCCTCAGGCATCGAGTAAACATCAACTTTTTTCCCCTCCATTAAGTAGGCTACTTCAGATACGCCCGCCAGCACAGCCCAAGGCCACCCCCTTGGTAATGAACCAGTTGTCGCCTCAGCTGTCACGTTCACATTTTCAAGCCCATTTTTCTTCAAAACCTCGATAGTTCTCAGAAAATACACGTCTGTTGTTTTACCAGCTTTTATTTCTTCTTCTGTCGCTACCTTAAACTTCTTCATGTAAGTTATCCTCCTTCCCCAATTAGAATTTCCAGTAGGGCTTAAGAACCTGCTTTACTTCTTCAACCCTCTTTTTTATCTTCTCTAACCCCACACCTTCAACTTTCTTATCATCCCATGACTTGTCTATCCCTGCAATAAGACATAATATATTTGCTATGCTTTTTGGTATTGCTGAAATGCTGTATCCCCCCTCGAGCATGAAGACGATTTTTCCACCATTTTTCTTTGCGGCATTAAGTAGGATGTCAGCCACTTTACGGTGCCCAATAGTTGTAAGCTTCATTGCAGTTATCGGGTCAGAATAATGAGTGTCAAATCCGGCGGAGACCATCATGAACTCAGGCTTATACTCATCTACTATAGGCGTCATGATCTCCTCGAGAGCATAAAGATACTCTTGGTCTCCTGTCCCTGATGGAAGAGGAACATTGACTGTGTAGCCCTCTCCCTCTCCATATCCCACTTCCTCCAGCCAGCCGGTTCCTGGGTAAATTCCCCACTGATGGAGGCTCAAGTAAAGAACCTCACTGGACTCGTAAAAGGCGTTCTGAGTTCCATTTCCATGGTGGCAATCTATATCTACAATCATTATCCGCTTAAATCCATCTTTAAGAAGTACACGGGTAGCGATCGCTACGTTATTAAATATGCAGAACCCATGCCCGCTACCCCTTTCCGCATGATGTCCCGGCGGGCGAATAAGGGCGAAGGCATTATCAAATTTCCCCTCAGCGACAACCCTAGCGGCCAGTATCCCGCCTCCCACAGCCCTCAAAGCAACTTCAAAACTACCCCTAGTAACCACAGTATCCGGGTCAAGCATTCCTCCGACCTCGGAAAGCGCACGTACATACTCAACATATTCTAAATCATGATTAAGCGTGACTTCCTCAACACTTGCCCTCTCTGGCTCTAATACCTTCACCTTGGGGGTACTTAGAACCTCCTCCCTCTCTAAAAACTGCATAACTGCTTCTAACCGTCTCCTATTTTCAGGATGATCATCAACACCATGGTTGAGATACTCGGAGTGATAGATCACAGCAGTCCGAGCCAAAAGTGACTCACCACGCAACTTGTTTTAGACTAAACTCCCATCAAGTTCTCTTTAAAATTTTCCTTCAAAATAAGCTCTTGTAAGTGCTGAAAACTTTAGATTTGGTGGGGGCGCCGAGATTTGAACTCGGGACCGCTTACGTCAGGCAGTGCTAGAAACAATTTTAACACTGCTCTGCGCCCCAGGCAGGACTTAAGCCCTCTTCGAGGGTATTGCACCCCAGTAGGGGAGCACCTACCGGGCTCATACCAGGTTCCCCTATCAGGGGCAAGCCGCCGATACCTAGACCACGCCCCCACACTATCTGAGAGATGATTTCGAGTTCAAGCTTATTTATTCTTTTTCTTTTTTGTTACTTACCCTAAAAGGAATCATTTGTTTTGTTTCTGTTTCAGTAATCAATCAACTTCCCTTCTCTGGGGAAAAGGAGAAATGAATGGGAAGAATTAATCGAGATTGGGCGGAAAACATGTTTTAATTTTAGTAGCGATATAAAGTACGCTGGACTTATTGTTGCAAGCGTTTTACGTGGAAAAACTTCAAGTAATTGGTTTTGATGTTAGATGGAGTTCGAAGGTAGGCTTGTTAAAGATAACTTGCAGACTACATTAACGAGAACCATTAAGTAGTTAAATTTTCCTATGGATACGGATAAACTGGTTAAGTTAATGAAAACACCTAGGAGACGTCAATATAACGTTGACCGATTTATTCGCTTTGTTTGCTGAAAGACTGAATGTAAATGAGGCTTTAGATTCTGCTATAATAAAATGAAACTCTACAATGATGAAACTAAGTGTGGCGTGGCAGGTATTGTACTAAGCCGGCTACCTGCATGTTAATAAGCGCCATAAAAATGTGCATCGACACTATCTAGAGATGCAAGAAGCACAAATTATTCCATGCCCGTTCATATACTGATTAGAGTATAAAGATAGATAGAGGAAAGCACTGCGATCTCGGATGCTGAATCTCTGTCTGGGGGTCTTAGGACAACAAGAAGAACCGCAGGGTACACATAAGTTTTTATTCTGCATTTTGTTCTCTTATACTTCTTTCTTCTCGTAAAACTTCATTGGCTATCTCTATGAGCTCCCTTTCGGAGACGTTCCTTCTGACTTCCTTCATAAGCTGTTTAATTTTCGAGAATGCCTCCTTTGCGACTACTTTACCTCTGCTTTCTTGTAGTTTTTTAACTCGTTCAACTATTTCTTTGAGCTGATTTTCGGTGACTTCTATTCCTTTACTCTTAAGCATATAACGTATTATACTACTGCCAGTAAATTTCCCTAAAAGAAACTCTGTTTTTCTACCTATTGTTTCTGGTGGTATTGGCTGGTAGGTTAGCTTGTGACGCAGGAGTGCACGAACGTGAATGCCACTTTCATGGGCGAATGCGTTTCCTCCTACTAATGACTTGTGAAGAGGAAGAGGAATGTCGAAGCAAAGCTCCACAAACTTAGACAGCTCGTAAATTCTATCCATTTTTACTCCTGTCTTGACCCCATACAATGCTTCTAGGGTGACAACCACCTCTTCAAAGGCGGCGTTACCAGCCCTCTCACCATAACCGTTTACACATGTATGAGGGTAGATGATCCCTTCTTCTACGGCTGCTAAAGTGTTCGCTGTGGCCAAGCCTAAATCGTTATGACAATGGACACCAAACTCCACTTGGTACTCTCTGAGCGTTGCACGCAAATTACTTATCAAGTACCTCATCGAAAGGGGACGCATAATCCCTACAGTGTCTGCGATTATTATTTTACTCACTCCGGCTTCTGCAACCATCCTAAATATGTATGCCAAATCCTCCAGTTTTGCTCGTGTTGCGTCCTCAGCGACAAAATCTACTTTTACACCGTGATTTTCTGCATAAGAAATAGCGTCATGAATCATCTCTAAAGCTTCCTGAAGAGATTTATTCAAGGAATACTTTATCATAAACCTGCTTGTCGGCATAAATATTGGTATTTCGTCCACGTCGCATTCCAAACATAAGTCTATATCTTCTTTTATGGGTCTTGCTGGAGCCGCTACCAAGGCGTTACTCAAATTTTCATTAGCTATCTTTTTCACAGTATCTTTTTCTGTTTTTGAAACCGCAGGGTAACCTGGGACGATGACACTTACTCCCACCTCATCAAGAAGCTTAGCAATTTCTACTTTTTCTTCCATTGTAAGGAAAACGCCCGGGGTTTGTTCTCCGTCTCTCAATGTTTCATCCCATATGTAGACTCTTTCAGGTAAGCTTGGCGGGATAACCTCAGGAATCTTGTTGTAGTTTTCTATAAGTCCCTCTTCGTTTTCAAGTAGCATCAACATTCACGTCCAGTCAATCGCTACTTTACATTGATTTGCTTTTTTAAAAGCTTTTATGGGAGGCTCTCTAGGGGGAAAGGTTTTGAAAACCAATGTGCTTTTAAAATCAAAGCGGCAATGGTTGAATTCAGAAAAAAGGAAAGGTGAACCTAATTGACTGAAAAGAAAAATGTGGTCTTTATTGTTGTCGATGGATTAGCTGATAGACCCGTTTCTTCTTTAGGTGGTTTAACTCCTTTAGAGGCGGCATCGAAGCCTGGGATTGACAAGCTGGCTGAAATAGGTATCTGTGGCATTCTTGACATAATCTCTCCAGGCGTTCCTCCAGGAAGCGACGTAGCCCACCTTTCTCTCTTTGGATATGATCCATACGTTGTTTATCGGGGGCGAGGAGGACTAGAAGCCTTAGGAGCGGGTATGAACATTGGCGTTGATGATGTTGCATTTAGAGCGAATTTTGCGTCTGTCGGAGAAGATATGAAAATATTAGATCGGCGTGCTGGCAGATTCCTTCCAGAGGGCGATAAATTAGCGGATTCTCTCAATGGATACCGCTCAAAACTTTTCCCGGACGTCGAAGTTATAGTTAAGCATACGACTGAGCATAGGTGCGTCGTGGTTCTAAAGGGGCCCGGTCTCTCCCATATGGTGTCTGACACAGATCCGCATAGAGAAGGCAACCTAATACAGGCTACCCCGCTAGACTCTACTCCCGAGTCAAAAAAGACTGCAAGCGTAGTGAATGAGTTTACACAATACTCTTACGATGTTCTTCGAGACCACCCTCTTAATGTTGAAAGAGAGAAAAAGGGTTTACCTCCAGCAAACATACTCCTTCTTCGAGGAGCTGGAAGGTTACCTTGTATGCCCTCCCTTAGAGAACTTTATGGTTTAAAGGCAGCATGCATTGCGGCGAACGCTTTGGTTAGAGGTGTTTGTAAAGCAGCTGGTATGGATGCAATCGAAGTCAAAGGGGTAACAGGGAGTTTCGACACTGACACTAATTCGATGGGACGTGCAGCGTTGAAACTTCTAAGCGAATACGACCTAGTGTTCCTTCATATTAAGGGGACTGATAGTGCCAGCCATGACGGTGACTTGGAAAAAAAGATCTTTATGATAGAAGAAAAAGCCGACAAGCTTGTCAGTCTTCTTTTGGACTCCATTGATCTGGATCGTACGTACTTGGTTCTAACCGCTGACCATACCACTCCAGTCTCAGTTAAGGATCATACAGGGGATCCCGTACCTGTAGTAATAGCTGGTCCGGGAGTTAGATCCGATGACGTTAAACGCTTCAGCGAAAGAGACTGCGCCAAGGGTGGACTTGGCAGAATACAAGCACGCTTTTTAATGCCAATACTCATAGACTACTTAGGCTTATCTAAAAAATACGGGGCATGAGCTCATTGCTCATCTATCTTACTAAATCCGTATTTTTCACGGATTATTTCTGCCGCTTTTTCCTGTCTTTCAAGAAGCATTTTTGTAAGTTTTTCTCCTTCTTCAGGGTTTGGTACAGTGAAACTTCTAAAGCCACACTGCGGGGTTATCAGTGAATTCATAGCAAGCTCTTCAACGTTGATTCTCTCTCTTATCGCCTCTAAACTGCCGATAACCGCATTAGCAATTTTTTGAGGTGTTGGAAGAAGCTCTTCGACGTTTACTTCCCCCTTGTAAGCCCTGTAGAGCGTTTCATTATCCATTATAGATTCCGGCGTGTTTGGCGTGGCGCCAAAAGCAACCCCTCTTCCTTCTTCAACATGTAGTTTAAGGAGCTCCTTATCGGCAATTTCTAACGTCTTGGGATATCTTATCAAGTCGAACGAAAAATAATCAACTTCGAGTTCGAGCATCACGTCTATTACAGATACCGGTTCATCACACACGTGCAACCCTTTTCTACATTTGACTTTTCTGAAAACCTGTTCCAGTACTTCTTTAACTCTTTCAGCGTCATATTCTCTAAGAACTAGTGGAAGAAGTGGCTCGTCAACAAAAAGAATTGGCAGTCCTTTTTTACCTGCTACCTTTCTGGTGATTTCCGTTATTTTTGATGAAATCCATGATGCAACCTCACACGTCGTTTTAAGAACCACATCAAAAACATCATCTTCATGTATCGCCTTGTCACGCTTGGGAAGCATCGTTATGCTATAAGCTTCCGTTAATGGTCCTGTGACTTCGCCCTTTACACCCCAAACATTCGGCTTTGCTGCTTCTAGCTCTTGTTTAAGAACATAAAGGCCTTCTATGAATTCTCGCCTCACCGATATTCCTGATGCTAGCAAATGCATACTCCTCAGTTTTAGCTCTCCCTTAAAAGCTTGAAAGCCTTTTACTCTTTCTATAGTAGACAGATCCAAAAACACATTTCCATCCCGAAAAACCAATCCAGGGATCATGTTATGAAACTGGTATATCATGCTGTCATTTACCGACTGCGGCATATATGGAACTCTTATTCCAGATGACAGTATATCTCTAACTATTTTTTGAATATCCTCTATAGGATGGCTCCCTATCCCAGTTGATGCAAGAAATATTGCTCATCCCTCCATTTGCATTCGTGGAAGCTCTTATTTTGAAAAAATTTAAGAAGAGAATGACCTTATTAGGGTTAGCTTTCGGAGTGGTCGAGGAGGTCTATCGATGGACAAGGAGTTCTTCACTTTAGATGATTTTTCCTTTGATGAGAAGACGGCTTTAGTCAGGATTGATATAAACTCGCCTATAGACCCGGAAACTGGGGCTCTTAAGGAGATAACTAAGATTAAGCGGCATGGTGAAACTTTGCTTGAACTAGCAGAGAAAGGCGCAAAGGTTGTCGTTATCTCCCATCAAGGTCGTGAGGGAGATCGTGACTTTGTGCCATTGAAGCGACATGCTGAAATTGCAAGTGAAATGCTTGGAGTTGAAATCGGATACGTTGATGACGTATGCGGTGATAAAGCTATTTCGGCCATTAAGCGCCTAAAGCCTTCTGAGATACTTTTTCTTGAAAACGTTAGGTTTGTCAGCGAGGAGACTAAGGTAAAGGACGTCAAAGAGCAATTGAAAACGAACCTGGTTCGAAACCTTTCTGTTGTATCTGATTTTTTCATTAACGATGCATTTGCAGCATCTCATCGAAGCCACGCGTCGCTTATGGCATTCACAGAAGTTTTACCATCAGCTGCCGGAAGAGTCATGGAGGCTGAAATAAAAGCTCTTTCACTGGTCATGAATAACCCCAAAAGACCCTGCATATACCTCCTTGGAGGAGCAAAGATTGACGATAGCTTTAAGGTCATGGAGTATGCCTTAAAAACGGGCATAGCCGACAAAGTACTTGTAGCAGGACTACTGGCCGTTGCATTTATGGCGGCGAAGGGGATGGATGTAGGTGAAGTAAACAGAAAATTGTTAATCTCTAAGGGAGCATCGGAATACATTGAAGAAGTACGTAGGTTGCTAAGTACCTTTGGCGATAGGATAGAGCTTCCATTGGATTTTGCGCTGGATGTAAATGGTAAACGGGTAGAAGTTGAAGCAAACTCTCTTCCAAACGACTCTCAAATCAAGGATTTAGGTGAACAAACCATTTCAAAGTTTGCGGAGATACTGCGCAACGCAAAGACGCTTGTAATAAACGGTCCAGCGGGCATTTACGAAGATGACAAGTTTAGTAAAGGGACAAAGGAACTCCTTGAGGCGGCTGCAGACTCTAAAGGTCTTTCTATAGCTGGAGGAGGACATACGATCGAAGCTTTAGAAAAATTCGGTCTTTCAACAAGAATAGGCTATGTGAGTACTGGTGGAAAAGCAATGTTGTCTCTTCTTGCAGGCGAGAAGCTTCCAGCAATAGAAGCCCTAAAGAAAGCTTACCTACGTGCAACTTCAAAGAAGAAATAATTAATGGCAAGAATTTTTCGCTTTTTTCGTTTTTCAGCAACTTTTTATGAAAATTTTTTCATCTTTTATTAATAGATATCCTTCTCTTTCTAGTTTTTTTATTACTTCTTTCATGTTGCTTAACCTCATTTTCATCTGCTTTGCCGCTTGTTCTAAAGTAACAGAGCCCATGCTTGCCACCCATTCTAAAAATTGGTTAACGTCAATTTTTTCGCTGTCCTTGAATAGGTATGGATGATATGTTCTGTTATGTTTCTCTACCATTGTTGGCGTGACTTCTTTTACGTCGTAATCCTGTGTTATTATTGGGAATGGATGTGGGTACTCTGGGATCTTCACTACGGCTGAGCGGTTTTGTTGCGTCAATAGGAACTCTTTCTGCCCTTCGGGAAGGTTAAGTGACATTCTGACGAATTCCTCCTCAGATTGTGACTTAAAGGAAAGCCTGAAAACTATTCTTGTGTTACAGTTAGCAAGCGCTATACGCGACACCGAAGGGTCTTGGCAGACCAGTATCAATCCTTGCCCTTTTCCCCTTTCAAGGGTGATCATATCCTCGATCGCTGTAGTGTCGCTTGTGCTTCGTCTCACGAAAACTTCTGGAATTAAAAACCTGGCATCGTCAACTATTACTAGGTGTGAAAGCGTGTTTACATTCACTCTTCTTAACCCCGCTTGGAAGACGTGAAGCATCACTAAGTTCATTATTAGTTGTGCATCCTCCTTATTTCCTCCATTTGAAAAGAGATAGCTGAAATCTATGACAGTAACTTTTTTCAATAAGTCATCGATACTCACATTAGAACTCTTAGTGTTAAACACCTCGCCGAGTATTCCTCTAAGGAAAACGTTCATTCTTGCCTCTAGAGCACTAACAGTGCTAAAAATATTTGGATTTTGCCCCTCCCGCCTGCCATATTCCCTCAAAATATGGAAAAATCCCTCAATGCTCCTAGCTTCCTTGGTTCTTAACACTTCAGGGAGGACGTCACTCAACACCCTTGACATTTGGACAGTTAATTCACTATCTTCTCTAAACATGGAGCGAAAAACAGCGTTAAGTAATCCAAAAAGACGACGGGCGTACTCATCAGGCATCATTTCTCCTGGGTCAAACAAGTTTATCTTTAATGGCGCATATGGACTGCCCGGTCTCAAAATGATGACTTTTTCAAGCATGTCTGGAGAAAGTGTCTCTATAAGGGAAGCAAATTCACCCTTACTCTCGAATATGAGAATCGGTATCTTGTAATCGGCGGCAATACTTTGAGCGGCCCTCATAATCATGCGCGTTTTACCGCTACCAATAGCCCCCAGAACAGCTACGCCTTTTCTGAGGTGTTCCAGTTTGAGATTAAATGGAAAAAGCTTTTTGTCCTCAAAAACAACATACCCCACCTTCACACCATCTCCTTGAAATATCCTTTCGGGAGGAATATTAAACTCGGGTTTAACCATCAAGTTTAAACCTGGGACCCCCTTCATGGGCAAATTCGTTAGCGCCGAGAGCTTTAAGCTTGAAAGCTCAAAGGATTTTTCAAAAGACCTCTTCATACTAACAGCGTGATACTTTTTACGTAAGGCCCTCCCTCCCACCACTTTGATTTCCAGTTTTTCAGATGAGCTAGAAAAAACGGTTGACAATATGTTTTTAACTTGTAATGCTTTAGACTCTAACTCTAAGTCCTTCTCATCCAACTCGAGTAACACATAGCATGATACACTCCACAATCCTGCAGCCTTCTCAGATAGCGCTGGCCCGTTTCTTCTGATTACCCCAAATCTCTTTTTTACTGGCTTAAAGCAAACTATAAAACTGGCGTCGGCATCCAGCTGGACTAGTCCTCTTACGAGCATGTCTATTTGAGTTAACCCACTGTAAGTAGTATCCACTCCACCTGAAGCCTTTAAAACACAAATCTTTCTCTCTCCGCTTGGCAACATTACCGTTATTGCCTTTCTTTTCGCAGATATTGGCTTTCCTCGATGCAACTTAAAGATATCTTTAAGCTCTTCATATGACGGAATAGAAAGAACAAGACCTGGAAATCGTGTCTCTAAACTTGCTTTCACTGAAAGTAAAGCTTTCCTTAGTTTTTTAGCAGCTTTAACTAGTGTGGATCCCTTACCAAAAACATGGAAAAAGACTGCTACTTCTCTTCCAGCCGTCCTTAACTCGTAGCTTACCTCATCTACTTCATGCCAAATTGATGTAAGATGCTGAAACGGATAAAAAAGAGCGTTTTCACTTCTTTTTTCCTCTCGGGAAACTTGAAGAGGCAAAGACGTGACTTTGAGAGTTGAGGCTAGAATCCACTTGAAGCGTTTGTAATACGCTCCCTTGGAGAAAAGACCTGCACATTCCCTTCCCAACTTTAATCCAACAATGCTAAACGTTATCAAAATAGTGATTAAGGCGGCTTGAACATAGAGGATGGACCCTGCACTCACCATGATCCCCAAAAAGCTAGTTTCTAA
>JAHLWX010000046.1 GCA_019057675.1 Candidatus Jordarchaeum sp. LHC_1308 | reverse complement strand
TGGGAAGAATAGCGCGGCCGGACGAGGTTGCAAGCTCGGTCATTTTCCTCCTGGAAAACGACCATATAACTGGAGCAACGATAGACGTCAACGGGGGGAGATGGTACTCTTAAGGGCTGCTTTTTTATATGTCCGACTAATTAATCGATCAAGTTTAACGTGACCATTTAGAGAAATGCGCGAGAGAAAGATGTCGGCGTGTCTCCTCAGCCCTTTTCCTCCCAGTTGTCCGATGATAGAGAGGCTTAACTGCCTGTTTTAGGCTTCAGTGACTGAAGGAGAGGTTTTGGTGGAAGATTCCTTTTATGCTCGCTTCTGGCGACCATAGTGGCCACTTTTCTCACTGTTTCTATAGATACGCCTGCCTCCTTTGATATTCTTTCTTGGGTGTAGCCGAGCTCTACAAGCCCGTAAAGGATCAGGTCGAGGGTTTCATATTTGACTCCTATTTCTTCTTCGTCCGTTTGCCCAGGCCATAAGCCCGCTGTCGGGGGCTTCCAGATTATTCTGCTTGGCACCCCGAGTTCCTCGGCGAGCCATCTTACCTGGGTCTTGTAGAGGTCTCCTATGGGAAGCATGTCGACTCCGCTGTCTCCATGCTTCGTGAAGTAGCCTATCATGATCTCGCTCTTGTTCCCCGTGCCGACGACGAGCTTATTCATTATGTTGGCGTAATAGTAGAGGGTTGCCATTCTCAGGCGCGGCTTAAGATTGCCCGAAGCTAAAGTGTTTTTAGGGTTGTAACGCGGGCAAACTTCGGCGAATGCGTCCTCGACCGGCTGTATGTCGACGAGCTCAATCTCGATCCCAAGTAGCTCAGCCACGGTGAAGGCGTCTTCGGTGTCTTGGCTTGGAGTGGTTGAGGAGGGCAAAGTGAGAGCAAGAACATTCTCGGGTCCGAGAGCATAGGCGAGGAGAAATGCGACGGTTGAGGAGTCTACCCCTCCGCTCAGCCCAATAACGACACCGTTAGCCCCCGCTTTCCCCACAGCATCTCTAATGAAGGATGCAATGCGATCCTTAACAAGTTCGAAGTTAAGCCTCAAGTCCTCAAGATCCATAATTCACACCGCCGATAAATGGTGAAAGAACGAGGATTTAACGGTTTTTTAACGCAAAGGACTAAAGTGGTTTCAATGTTGGCTCCATGGAAAAGTTAATATTAACCATAATAAAAGTTCTTTCAAAGTCCCTTTTTAGAGGTGAGCGTGATGGGTGTCAAGGTCTTTAAGTCTGGCGACATAGTAATCAAAATAAACCATGACAAGTGCAATGGCGACGGCGCCTGCATAGACGCATGTCCCTCAGAGGTCTTCGAGCTTAAGGGAGGAAAATCAGTGGCCGTCAGAGTTGAGGATTGCGTAGAAGGCGCTGTCAAGCTAAGGCATTTTGGGTTGGTTTCACTTGGGAGTTTGCAGCTACTATAGGCGTCTGCAAGCCGAGTGGAGTCACAACCCAAAACGCGCTTAACTTGGTAGCGCCTGCGCAAAATGTTGTTCATGTGTCGAAGCGTGCCCAGAGGGTGCAATAGAGCACAGCTCCTGTTAATGAAGTAACGATGAACGCCACTTTCCCATTTCCTTGCATTTTTCTACTTTTTTCATGTTTTGAACGGTTAGCTGTCGTTTGTATGGCGACTGTTAAAAGCATTTTAAATGAGGGGATCTGTCGTCACCGTTGGAGGGAGGAAAATGTGTTTAAGCGGAAAGTTGCAATTTTCCTTCTTCCTACACCATCTGAGTACTTGTAGGAATCTTTGGCGCTTCGAGGTATACTAGAAGTAAAAGGTTTTAGTTCTTCTGTTGCGAATCCGCTTTCAATTAGTTCATTTAGATGAATTTGAACTCGCTTTCATTAACCTTTTGCAACTAGGGTTGTGGTGACTATTTCCTCTGCTTTTTGTGTCAAAAAAAGCATATTGCGTCGATACAAGTGCAATGAACTTCTGGAATTCTTCATGGAGAATCTTCAGAGAACTTTTAGAGAACCTTCACTGCCTCCTCTGCTTTAGAGGGCATCCTTAGCCCCCCTGAGACGTTTTCTTCGCTCAAGTTTTACACTAGCTGTAGTAATCCTCCACCATGATTAAGGTTGCGCCCGTACGTAAGGATGTTTAGGATGCAACGTGCGGAGCAATATGGGCTGTGTCCATCATGTCCCTATTTTCCCAGCAGGTCACTTGCTTCAGGAACTCGTGCCTAGGTCGGTTATTGTTGAGACGACCATTGAAGCATATAAGAAACCGATTGCCATACATAGTTGACCCTTTTTCTACGTGTAAAGGCGGGTGATGCTCGGATCTATGCGAATGGTTTCTGAGATTGTTTGCCTTCACCACATGATTTTTATTTTGGATTGAAGGGAGTGTTCGGTGGGTGGTAGAGTTGGTTGTATTGGTGGACAAGAATTCAGGCGACATAGTTGTTTCCTCGAGTAGAAGTGGAGTGTCAAACGCCGTCCTCCTAAATGCCCTTATTAGGCTACGTGAGTTCTCAGGTGAAAGTGGTGTGGTGGTAAAGTTGGAGAGTGGAAGGGTGCTTAAGCTTGTAGAGGGGAAGGGACATGTGGCGTTGCTTGAGGCGGAAGGCGGTGAAGATGTGGAAGGGTTACAGTGACTTCTCCTAACGTTTTCTCATTATTCGGCGCTGTTTGGTTTGAAATACGCTTTCTTCTGGGCGCATGTCGACAAAAGTTGCTGTGTTCCGCCTCCCTGGGCGATCACGCGTAACATTTTGCCCGGATTCGTTATTGCTATGCCCATGACTGATGTTACGCCGTGCTCGAATAGGACGTCTGGGAGCATGCTCGCCGTTGGCCCGGCTACGGCTACCTCTCTGGCGTTTAGTTCCAATCTCAATATTTCATCTATTGTCTTGTTGACGAGGGTGCTTCCAGTTATTATTACAACGTTGGCCGTCCTAATATGGGGCTCTGCCTCGCTTGGGGGAAGTACGGGGACGAGTGGGTTAGCTACTTCAGCTATCTCGGATACTATCACTCTGCGTGTCTTCTCCAATAGCTTCCTGAGCACTGGCTCCATATAGCCAACCACGGCGACGCTCTCTCCTTTCCTTACTATATCTGTGACGTCGACGCTTACGTGTTTGTATCTTGGATCTCCATGCATGATGGCTTGTGATAAGGCATTGAGAGTGGCGACACCGACAGCTGCCTCAGCCAAGTTCGGCGAGAGGGAGAGCTCAGCTAGGAGTATCGGGCTCAATTCGTGGAGGCTGCCAGCGCCTCTAATAGGGCTACATGAAGGGTTAGCTCTAAAGACGTAGGCTACGCCGCCGTGTAAGCCGTGGATTGAACGCACCGTGACGCCTGCATAGAAAAGGCCGGCGGCGACTTCTCCGGTCGTTGCCTTTAGCCCGCTGAGGCGCTCCTTGACCAGTTCGAGCGTTTCCTCGATTATCGTGTTTCTCTCCTCCAAGCCGTCATCCTAGAGCGCCTCTAATCCTGCCAGCTTGCAAAATTAGTTGTTTGATGGACTCCTCAAGCTTCTCGTTTCTGACGAACTCTTTAACCTCGGCGTCTCTCAAATTCTTCTCTGGTATGGACTTTAGAGCGGCATACTCTGAGATCATCATGGACATGACCCTATGTGAGGTTGAGTAGTTTTCTTTAGGAGAGAGAACTTCCTTTATTAGTCTTACGTCCTCCGCCAAGTCGGACACGAAGGACTCGGGAAAGACTTTTCCTGCCGCTTCAAGGCAGATGTACCTCCAAGCCGACGAGACGTCGTCTTCTAAGGAAGGATAGAAGTCGAAGAGTCGATCAGCCAATTCTTTTCGCTTCTTTTCCAGTAAGCTTAGAGTGCGGCCAACCCCTATGATTTCTGGGGGTACTCCTAGACTGTACATTAGGGCGGCATACTTCACTGGCGAGGGTATCGTGAATGGCTCCAGTGCCATGTTAGTGTTTCTGGTTTTTAGGGGTTCCAGTTCTCTAAAGTCCACATTAAGGTGCTCGTTGACCGGCGCCTCTCTTCTTTCAGGTATAAGTGGAGCGAGCCGCATTAACACGTCCGCCGCCTTCGATACTGTTCGGGTATATTCGTATGCGAAAAAGGCTATTAGCTCCCGAATTTGAGCTTCATCTTCTTCGCTGAACTCTGGTGGAGATTTACCCTGCAACTCGTCCTTGAGGAGTTTGACGAGGTCTGAGGCCCTTTTCCCTGAGTCGTACACTAAACTAGACGGAGCCGCTACTGTTGCCACCCCGCTATACGTTTTAAGGAAGGAATCCTTGGACTCGTGGTTAAGGTTTCCTCGCAGCGGAAGAGAACCACACTCCAAGATGGGGTAGATGGGCACAGATAGGCTTTCAGCTGAGCCTTTCAGCCTGGACAGGGCTAGCCTTAATGCTAGGGTTGAGGGGATCATCCCGAACTTGGCTGAAATATTCTCCCTAGCCAAGTAGACCCTAATTTTCTCGCTTTCTTGGGGGAGCATCATCGAATGGGCATTAACATAGCTAGATATGATGTCCGCAGCGTTAATTAGTGAGCCAAGGTTCTCAAGTGAAGGTATGAAGCGCAGATCCTTCACGTCTACTGGTTTAAGCGAGCTCTCGAGTATGTAGTTCTTTATTATGTTGAAGTTTGCCTCAACCCTCACTAAGCTTTTCACGTCGCCGTCCACGGGATGAATGACCTCCTCAACCACGTTCTCGTTGAGGTGATGGTAAGCGATGTAGTTCGCTTCGATTATCGAGTGAAGTATGGCTGTCCTCCTCAAGCCCACCGTTTCATCGGCGGGCATCCGAGGAGTAACCTTCACCTTTGAGCTCTGAAGGATCCCCGCCTCCATAAGGCGAGCCACTATGCTTACCACATGGTTGCAGGGAGTCTGTTTCCCCTTGAAGTCCACCATGAGCTCGTCGAAGCCATACCCTCCCTCCTCGGCGGGAGTCAAGAGGGAAACAGCCTCTTCAGGCTCTTCAGAGAACGAAACATAGGTGGAAGCTGAGTCAGAGGTCTGCATGACCATGACTGCTGGCACCCTCATAAGCAACACCGAACACGCTCCCCTAGAATATAAAAGGGGAGTTGAAACGTAAAAAATTATCTTTATAAAGAAGCTTAAAGAAGCTGTTCTTAAAAATTAACTCGCCACACTTGTTTTCCCAGATGAGGTATTCAAAGGGAGCTGGAAAAGTTGCCTAGGGAGAATGCAAATCCATTGGAGCTTGGGGAGAGGCTTCTCGTGGAAGGTAAAACACGTGAAGCTGAAAGGGCTTTGAAAAGGGCTATTAGAGTACTTAGGAAGGATAAGCATCGGCTAGCGGATGCCATGATAAGCCTCGGGGTTGCCTTCTACAGGAACGGGAAAGTTAAGGTGAGCTTAAAGACGTTCATGGAAGCGTTAAAGCTATGCGAGCAGATCGGATACAAGCCTGGAGTTGCGAGGAGCTACAGTGGGCTGGGATTAGCTTATTCGTCTCTCGGGAAGCCACTGGAAGAAGCTTTAAGTTACCATGAGAAAGCCCTCAATGTTGCTAGGGAGACCGGGAGCCCCAAGGTTGAGGCAAAAGTGCTCAGCAATATGGGGATAACTTACTTGATGAACGATAAGCCGGAGGATGCGCTTAGGTTTTTCCGCGAAGCTGTGGAGAAAGCGAGAATGGACGGGGAAAAGCATGTTGAGACCATGGCGCTCACCAACATGGCGGAGGCGCTGAGGGTCATGGGATGGCTGGACGAAGAGGCGGATGCAAGGAGGAAGGCCATAATGATCTTTGATGAGCTTGGGAACGTGAAGGATGCAGCCATGAACAGGCTTGAGCTGGCTTTAGCACTTAACCAGTTGAAAAGGTTTGAGGAAGCAAGAGAGGTAGCTGAACAGGCGAGGAGAGGGTTCCTGCAAGTTAAGGACAAAAACATGGTAAAGCTCACCGACAGGCTCATTAGAAGCCTGAGGATTAGGGAGAGAACTTGTCCTTCATGTGGGGCAGTGATAATGGTTGAGGGCTTAGAGTACTGTCCTCTCTGTGACGCGTCACTCGTCAAGGAGAAGCAGGGAAGGATACGGTTACCGAGCCTAAAGCTGATCAGGAAGCTTTAAGTCTCATAGCGTGTTATCGGGTTAATCGGGGTGATACTGTTGCCTCCGCCAAGAACTCCTTTTTTAGCTGTTGATGCCGTGATAATAGGTAAGGATGGCAGGAGTGTTATTCTCATTAGGAGGCTGAATCCTCCCTTCAAGGATTACTACGCCCTCCCCGGGGGATTCGTCGAGGTCGGCGAAAGGCTTGAAGATGCATTAAAAAGAGAGGTTAGAGAGGAGGCCGGCCTCGAAGTTGAAGTTGAAAGGATAATCGGGATCTATGATGAACCGAATAGGGATCCGAGAGGTCACGTGGTCACGGTGGCTTATCTATGCAGAGAGGTTGGAGGCGAGCTAAAGGCTTCCACGGACGCTAAAGATGCAAAAAGAGTTGCCATTGAGGAACTTGCAAACATAAAGTTAGCCTTCGACCATGAAAAGATCCTGAAGGATGCGGAAGCTCTTGGTGTATGGAAGTAGACGGCTTTCGGTGGCTATTCTAGCTGGTGGAGCATCGTCTAGAATGGGAATGGAAAAAGGCTTAGTGAACCTAGCGGGAAAACCCATGATTTTACACGTCGTAGAGGCATGCAGGATTGTGACGGATGACGTGCTCGTGGTGGCGGGCTCAGACAACGTGCAAGCTTACGCTGAGAGGCTCGCTGGCATAGTAGAAGTCGTACCGGACGCTGAAGCCGAATTTAAGTCTCCACTTGTGGGCGCTTACACGGCGTTTTCACACAGGAAGGAGGGTTACGTTCTACTTTTACCCTGCGACGTGCCCCTAGTGAAACCTGTCGTCTTATCCTTCTTGAGGAGCCTAGCTGACGGATGGGACGCTGTGGTGCCAAGGTGGCCAAACAGCTACATCGAGCCGCTGGTCGCCGTTTATGATGCGGGCAGAGCGCTACACGCCACCGAGGAAGCTTTAAGGAGGGGGCGCAGAGACATGAAAGGGCTCATAGAAAGGATTAACCCGCTCTACATATCGACGCTAATCATAATGGAGCTGGACCCTGAGCTTGAAACATTTTTTAACGTGAACACACCCGATGACCTTAGGCTGGCGGAGGAAAAAATAATGAGGAGAGGCAGGTAGTAGGCTGGTGAAGACTTGGAGGCTGTGGAACGTTTTAGGAACGCTAAAATTGCAAAGGAGATATCTGAAGAGATAAGGAGGCTGAAGCCAGACCGGAAAGTTAAGTTTATGCATGTTTGCGGGACAGCCGCTGGCCCCGAGGCATGAGCAGACCATAAGCCGGTTTGGCTTAAGGAGCCTCCTGCCCGAGGAAGTTGAAGTCATCGCCGGCCCCGGTTGCCCTGTCTGCGTGACGCCGACCGTGGCGCTTGACAGGGCGGTTGAACTCGCCCTTAGAGGGGTAATCGTCACAGCGTTCGGCGACTTGATGATGGTTCCAGCCACAAGGATGTCGCTTCTGGAAGCCAAGGCGAGGGGGGGAGACGTTAGGGTGGTTTACAGCGTCTCGGACGCCGTTGAAGTGGCGCGCAGGAACCCTGACAGAGAAGTGGTTTTCGTCTCGGTTGGGTTTGAAACCACGGCTCCGACCACTGCAAGCGAGCTCTTGAGGGGGGTTCCAGAGAATTTCAGCGTAATGTGCTACCACAGGCTGATTCCTCCAGCCATGGAACTCCTCCTAGGCATAGGCGACATACACATAGACGGGTTCATATGTCCGGGGCACGTTGCAGCCATAATAGGAGTCAAGGCTTTCAGGATCTTCGCGGAGGCCTACAAGATGCCAACCACTATAGCGGGCTTCGAACCTAATGACGTTCTCTTGGCAATCCTCATGCTCCTAAGGCAATTACGCGACGGGGAGGCTATGTGTGAAAACGAGTATAGTAGAGTGGTTAGAGAGGAAGGAAACCTGAAAGCCCAGCAGTTTATAGATGAAGTCTACGACATAGCTACCGCGGACTGGAGGGGCATAGGAAGGATCCCGCAGTCAGGTTTAACCCTAAAGAAAGAGTTCGAGGATTTTGACGCCGAGAAAAGATACGAGTTCACGTCCATGAAGCACGTGGATATAAACCCGGGATGCAACTGCCACTTAGTGATGATAGGCAAAATATATCCTCCAGAATGCAGGCTCTTCGGCAAAGTCTGCACCCCCCAGAAGCCTTATGGTCCATGCATGGTAAGCTCGGAGGGAACATGCAGGATATACTATAAGTACGGGGAACGACCAAAACTGTAGCGTGGAAGCCGAAGTTTCCGCTCATGAACGAGGCGCTAGTTGCCTGCATGATAAAGTTACTTTGCCAGGATCGCTGAGAGGTATCCCACTATGGCGTCACGTCCGCCCCTTATATCGTAACTTGTAGCGTATTTTAGTATTTCAGCCCTTCTGGCTCCGAGTTTTTTCGCTGCGACCATCATGCTCGCGACAGCGTTCACGCCGCACATGGTTAATCCTTCTTCGTGAACGAGGATGTAAAGCCCGCTTGAGTCCATTTCCCTGATCTTTTCCAAGATTTTTCCGTCAGTCTCATAAATCCACCTTAGAGCCTTCTCAGTGGGCGATGCTCCGACGGGGGCATACCCGTACATTAAACCATAATGTGTTAGATCCGTGCTTCCCAAAACCACAACATCCTTGCCAAGATCCTTCGCGGCCTCTGCTACACCCTCTCCCACATCCTTGCATGTCTCGTAGTCTACTGGTCCGAGGGCTATTGGCACAAAACGGATCTCGCCGTAAAGATACTGAAGAAAGGGGAGCTGGACTTCGAGTGAGTGTTCTCTCGCATGCGCCATCGGCTCGTCCAAAAGTATATCGGTGTGCTTTATGACGGCGACCGCAAGCTCAGAGTCGATCACCGCTTTCCCGAAGGGGAGAACCCAAGCCCCCTTCGTCATTATGGAGGCACCCGGATATCCCATATGGCTTGGCCCCATCATGACGAAGCAATCCGGTCTGCCATCCTCGGCCAGCGCCCTGTAAAGGTGGGCTGCAACTGGGCCCGAGTAGTAGTAGCCAGCGTGAGGCGCGACGCAGCCCACGATAGTTCTAGCTCCTTCCTCGTTGACCTTAGGTATGCTTCCGGGTCCATGCTTACTCATGAAACAGGACTCTATTGTTTGCCTTAACTCCTTAGGGTTGCCGGGGTAGAACCCTATTGCTGCGGGCATCCGCTCCAAGATGCGATCCTCCCTACCTTGCCTTAGTCATCCGCTCTTTCCATTCAGCTGCGCTGAACAGGAGCCTACTCTTGTCGCTCGGCGAAAGAGTTGGAGCACCATACGACTTCAGCTTCCTAGACCACATATCTATGTGGTAAACTATCGGCAGGAACGAGGGGTACTCCTCGTAGATCCATGATTTAATGCTTAAGAGCTCCTCGGCTATCTCAACGGGCTTAGTCCCTTCTTCGATGAGCGCCTCCAGCCTCTTAAACCGATCCTCTATGGGCTTGCGCAGCCTCTCGGAAACCTTAACAAGCTGCTCCTCCCCTGCAGCCTCAACGGCAACCGGCTTACCGCCAGCTTCACCCTCAGCGGCTTTAACAGACTCAACGCCGACAGCAGGAGGGGCTCCACCAGTCTCTTCAACGGCCACGCTAACCTCCTTCCTCTCCTCGGGAAACTTGAGAGATTCCAGCATGCCTGCAACAGTCGAGAGAGTGTAAGACGCCTCGTTAACCTTAGCCGAGATCTCTTTAAGCGTCGAGACAACTCTTCTCAGAAGGGACATTATCTCCTGGACTTCCTGCGTCAAAACACACCCTCCATCATACCACTAGAATAAAGTTCGCCTACTACCCATAAAATCTTTCGGTCAAAAAAAGGAAAGAGAGAAAACAGATTATTATTCACGCTGGATTAGAGGGCGTTTTAGCAACTGCCTCCAGCGTTCTTTCCCTTGCCGCCTTCAGTAACTGCCCCCTCAAGTACAAGGCTTTGATCATTTGCACCACTTCAGCAATAGTGTGGGCGACCGGAACACCATTATACTCGAAGCCTTCCACTATCATGCTGTATTTGGGTAGCCATGGCACGTGGGCGACGACAGGCTTGTCATATAGCACGGCGGTGTTTGAGAGGCGGCGTCCTAGAGTCAGGCTCAACGCTGGCGGGTAGGGGAACGTGAGGATTATTACGGCGTCAACGTCCTCTTTTTCTAGTAGAAAGCTTAGAGTGGTTTCCATGTCGTCGTCGGTGGCGCTTCCGGTGAGGTCTATGGGGTTTTTCAGCGTGGCGACGTAGGCTGCCGAAGGCTTTAGGCGGGACCTCAGATCCTTTTGTTCTTCTTCCGTTAGCTCTACGAGCCTCAATCCGGCTTCGGCGCAGAGATCTGAGCAGACCACGCCATGTCCACCCGATATAGTTACTATGGCGACGTTACCTCTCTCTATCGGTTTGAGATTGAAGGAGAAGACCTTCGCGAAGCTTACTATTTCATCTTCGGATCGGGCTTCTATTATTCCGTTTTGCTTAAGGGCAGCCGAGAAGAGTCTGGGTGACGTTGACATCAGTCCCGTGTGCGACGCCACTACTCGCTTGGCGGTTTCCGTTTTCCCAGCCCTGAAAACGATGACTGTTTTCTTCTCGGTGCATGACCTTGCTGCCTCAAGGAACCTCGCTCCCTCTCCTTCCCTGAACCCCTCAATGTAAAAAGTTATGATTTTCGTCCTAGGATCCTTTTCCAAGTACTTCAGGATCATAGCCTCGTCGACTACCGCCTTGTTCCCTACACCTACAGCGATCGATATTCCAAGGTTCCTCTCGTAGAACCTTGAGAAGAAGTGATCCACCATGAAGCCACCAGACTGGCTTATTATCGCAATGTTGCCAGGTTGAAGCCTGACCATCCTCTCGCTTGGGAGGAAGAACGTGTCGACGTAGGGGGGGCTATATATGCCAAAGCAGTTCGGCCCTATGACTGGTAAGTCATACTTGAGGGCTATTCTTGTAAGCTCATTCTGCCTTTCAGCTCCTTCTTTTCCAGCCTCGGCAAACCCGCCTGAGATTACCACCACTCCTCCGACGCCTACTTCGCCGCACTCTTCGACCACGGGGTTAACGTACTCTGCCCTAATGGCCACGACGACCAAGTCTAGATCCACTGGTATGTCGCTCACCTTTCGGTATATTTCGCGTCCATCAATAACCCCGCCCTTAGGGTTAACTCCGAAGGTGTTAACTTCCATTTCGTGGAGGTTCTTTTTGAAGATGACCGTTCCCGGGTTCAGGAAATTCTCCGAGACGCCAACCACTGCTATGTTTTTAGGTTCAAACATTCTTCTAAGATCCATTCCCGAAAACCTCGAAGCTCTGCTCATGGGAAAGAGTTTAAACGCATGTACTAAAATATTTCTTAAAAATGAAATAACTGGGAGGATTTAATTTTGCGTTTTCCTTTTAATGAGAACTTAACGGTGAACGAAGGCCACCTCTGCCTTGACGGAGTAGACCTAGTGGCGCTTGCCGAGGAGTTCGGAACCCCCTTATTCGTCTTCTCGGAGGAGATTATTAGAAAGAGGGCTAAGGAGGTCGCATCCGCCTTCGGCAGAGAAAACGTTTACTACGCCAGCAAGGCTAACTCGAACATATCGGTGTTGAAGTTGATAAGAAGCCTAGGGCTGAACGTTGAGGTGAGCAGTGAGGGGGAGCTCTTCGCAGCCCTAAAAGCGGGATTCAAGCCGGAGCAGATAATTTTTAACGGCGTTGCGAAGACGCTGAGGGAGTTACATGCGGCGGCTGAGCTCGGCCTACACTGTGTCAACTTGGATTCCGTGTGCGAGTTGGAGAGGCTAAGACAGGTGGCAAGGGAACGTGGAGTGGAGGTGAACGTGGCGTTCAGGGTTTCATCAGGTGTTATGGCAGGGACGCATACAAGCTTCGAGACGGCGGCCTCGCTCTCCAAGTTCGGCGTGACGTTGGAGGAAGCTGTGGAGGCTTACAGGGCGGCTCTCAGGGAGGACGGCGTTAATCCCATCGGCGTCCATTGTCACATAGCATCTCAAGTGCCGAGGGTTGAAGTCTTCGAAGAAGGAGCATTCAAAGTCGGTAGAACCGTTAAGACGATCGAGGATACGCTTGGCCTCACACTGTCAGAGTTCAACATAGGAGGAGGAATACCCGTGCCGTATGCCAGGGAGCCCATAGACGGGCTGCCAGAGTACTTCTACGCCAAAATAGACCCACGGGAAATTGCGGAGAGAGTTAGACGCGTCTTGGATGAGGTGATTGGCGGCATCCGCCTGATAGCCGAGCCAGGAAGATATGTTGTAGGAGACTCTGCAGTCCTCCTTACGCAGATCCAGAACGTCAAAAAGAAGGGCGGAGAAATATGGGTTATGATCGACGCCGGATTCAACGTGCTTCTCGACGCGTTCAGCTACAAGTGGTACTTCCATATGATATCGGCGAACAGGGCGGGGGAAGAACACAGCTATCCGTACATGGTTGGAGGACCCCTATGCGACGGCGGAGACATATTCCTAGCGGGAGGGCAATGCAGAATGCTCCCCCGAGACCTAAAAGTGGGGGAATACTTAGCACTACTCTACACTGGAGCATACACACTTGAGCAAATGTCACAGTTCAACGGACGACCCAGACCAGCAGCAGTAATGATCTCGAATGGAAAGGTTAAACAGATCAGAACAAGGGAAACCCTAGAAGACCTGATAAGAAACGACCGCTACGAAGAAAACCAATAAACGACGCTAAGCTTCAAAATAAAAAAGAGGAAAATTTTTGGAGGACGCCACTGGAAACTCTTCTTTTACTTCTGGAAAGCGCTCTTTACCTCTGGCTTGAAGAGGTACCAGAGTATCACAATGTTCAGTATAATCAATATGATTCCCATTATTGAGGCAATGGAGAACGGTAGCAATGAGAGCAGCCCGCTGAGCAGTCCGAGGACTGCGAATATTATTGCGAGTATTCTGCCCCATCCCTTCAGGCTAAGCAAGCCCCACGCTATGATGAAGTCGATGATGCCTATGATTATGGCTGGTAGGCCTGCTACTAAGCCTAAGCCGCCGCCGATACCGAGCATCCCTGTGACTAGGAAGGCTAGGGCAAGGCCCTCAACTAGCGCTAGGATTCCGTTGAGGATGTACAAGGCGCCCAGTATTGTTACGCCAGTTGGCCTAGAAGACATGTTCTAACATCTCCTTATAGTTTTTAGTTCGGAAGAACCCCTCTAAATGAGCATTTAAAAGGCTTTCGATGCAGTTTTTCAGGGTTTACGGTGAATGTCGAAGTTAATCGCTAAAAACATAGGTTGGCTCTCTTTAAATAATAGCGCTTCTCCAAGCTTGAGGTGGCAAGTACTTGGATGCTCGACGCTGGTAGATGCCGCAGTTCATGGGCTCACGCCAGCAACAATAGTGATCTAGAAAAGAAAGATCAACGGTCGGCGAAAAAAGACCTTTGGTAAGGAACGGCGACTATGAAGAAAACAGGCAACCAAGCTCTAAACAATAAAAAAGAAAAAGTGTTGTTGTGGAAGGCGCCACTATGTTGCTCTTAAGCAAACACGGCTTTTACCTCTGGCTTGAAGAGGTACCAGAGTATCACAATGTTCAGTATAACCTCGACTATTAGATAGCACGTCATTAAAGTTAGGGTGGATTGAAGTTGTGGTAAAGTCAGGGACTGTAGAATATTTTGTAAGATGATAGACTGAGATAGCTGATAATAGTAGGATTGAAACTCTGGTGGCAAATCTGGCGGTATTAGTTGCTGTATTTGTTGCTGTAAGAACAAAGCTTGTAGTAAACTTGAGAAGGCCATCGTTGAAAGTGTAGGTATAAGTATTATGAAGATGATCAGCGAGGGTATATGCATACGATTAGTGCGAGGGCTGAGAATATCATTGCGACTATTCTGCCCATCCCTTCAGGCTAAGCAAGCCCCACCCCTATGATGAATTGGACAACACCAAAGATTATCCCAACCGCTACTGAGGCTATGTTTAGGCTGAGAAGTCCTGAAATTATTGTTGCGACTCCTCCGATGATAAACAAAGCACCTAGTAGTATTGTTACGCCAAGCGGCCTCGACAATATATTCTCTATCTTCTTTATTCTTTTTAAAAGAGGGTAAAAATATTAAAAAGCATAAAAATATTTCGCTTATAGTATATAGTGCTCTTTAGATTTTTATTTACGGTAAATCTTAGGGGTTTAACTGTTTACATGGTGGTTTTCGCGTCCATTTTAAGCTTTGATTTTCTCAGTTTGCTGTATTCCTTCCGAGTTTTTAGCTGGAGGAAAGAAGAAGAAAGAAGAAAAAAGAGGGCTATGGTTTTGTTATAATTTTACGTGAAGAGGCCTTCTACTTCGGGCTTCGAGATGTACCATAAGACTAGTATGCTGAAGAGCGCTAGCAGGAAGCCGAAAACTGTTCCGATGAAGGGTATCAAAATCAATAGGAGCCCAGCTACCAATGCTGCTACCGAGAAAGCTATGGCTAATTTTCTCGCCCAGTTGAAAAGCTTTAGGAGCCCGCCTCCAACGAACAACGTTACCGTTCCTGGCAGAAGGAGGAATGACAA
>JAHLWX010000045.1 GCA_019057675.1 Candidatus Jordarchaeum sp. LHC_1308 | reverse complement strand
GCCCTGGAGCCGATGTTAAGTATGGCGGCGCTCATAGCAGCAATCAAGCCCTCATCAGCGCTCTTAGGCAAAGCAGAAGCCATTACCAGCCCATCGGTCCTGACAATGGCGGACGACTCAACGTCAGGGTCACCAGACTCCATGTCCTTAAGAATCCTTTCAAGCTCCTCACGCCACTTCTTAGACAAAGACTATCACCTCCTTTAACCAAACTAAAATCCATTAAGCATTTCTATCTTGATGCTGCACTCGTTTCCATTGTTTTCAAATTCTGCTTTAGACATAGAACCCAGCTTCAAGATACTAGTGAATACGCACATCATCAATACACCAATACAGATGGGGCATGCTTTGTAACCTAGTGTCTTACCAAAGTTAGCCAAGTCAAGGAACATGCAACCAGTAGCCCTTAAGTTAATAGTGTCCTCTGAAACATCCCAATCAAGTTTTTCCATCACTTTGTCGCGCATCAAAAACCCTTTGATAAATCTTAAAGCTTCATCCATGCTTTTCGGTAGCTCTTCTTCTACTCCAACTAGTTTGAGAATGTCTTTGAGCATCGGGGTTAGTAGCTCCGAAGTTTGCCTTACAATTATCGGGGGAGAGATCCCTATTTTGTCTAAGGCGCTTAGAATTGTGCCGAAACATATCGCGTTATACAGCGGGTTTATCTGGGTCATTAAACCACCTCGCGATTCTGCACTTCACTTGCTACATGTTGTTTTTATACTTTTTGGAAAAATTACATCAAAAACAACTATATTCGCAATTTTCATACGATAAAATAGTAAATTCTTCGATGAGACTTCACTTGTCTGGAATCGTTTCTATTGTAGGACGCTATGCCTTCTTTCCCGCATCCCTCGGCATTATACCATTACATGGGGGTCTGACGGGGCACTGGTTACACTTTGGGTTCCTGGCGGTGCAGTACTCTCTTCCAAACATTATCAGCATGAGGTGGATCCTTCTCCTTTCTCCCTCATCCACGATCCTCTTGAAGGCGCCGCTTACCTCCTCGTAGCCTGCCTTATCATGAGTTATCCCCCATCTTTTCGCTATCCTTGCTATGTGCGTGTCCACGGGAAAGGTTGCTTTGCCCGCCGCAAAGCTTAGCACCACATCCGCGGTTTTCCATCCGACCCCTGGAAGGCTCATGAGCTCTCTTCGGGCATCGTCCAGTGGCTTCTCTAGAATAGCCTCAAGCCCGCCCTCCTTGTCCGAGAGGAGCGCCGATATCTCTCTTATTCTTCTCGCCTTCACATTGTAGAGTCCCGCGGGCTTAAGGCACTCCTCGAGCTCTTTAAGAGAGGCGCTAGCCAGCACTTCCGGCCTCACAGTGAAATGCTCCCTCAACCTTCTGAAGGCGGTGTCAGTGTTCTTGCTGTTGGTGTTCTGTGATATGATGGTCGCAATCAGTATTTCGAAGGGTGAGAGCCCTCTCCACCACTCCTCGAAGCCACTATAACTATAAATTCCTTTAAGAATCCTTAGGGCTTCTCTCGCCTCGTCCAGATTCATTTGATCACCTGCTTCAAAAAGCGTCTTCTGCGACGAAACGCTTTTTCTTAGAAAATTCCCCGCGTGTCTTATGTTATTTTTCTGCCCTTCAGTTTATTTTTTTCCGGGTCAGGTGGCGGTGTCATGTGCATGATCTTTGCTTTATTCACGAGGTGGGCGTTCGGTGGCATGTAAGCCTGGACTTCCCATTGTTGCGTTTCGTTTTCCTGCTTCTTCTTTTTTCGCGTCAATTTCGTGGTGGAGGATGGTAATTCTTAAATTTTGGTCTGCATCTCGTAATTATGTTTTTCCACTTTGAGGATGGAGCCTTATGCTTGACGGAACACTTAGAGTCTGCATTGGGAGCCAATCTTTTTATCCGTTTGCGGGCGGCGTTTCCTACTATCTATACTACCTTACCCGTGAGCTCATCGGGTGCGGCGTCGACGTGACTGCGGTGCACTTGGGGAAACCTCCTATTCCAAGCTTTGAGGTGGTTGAGGGGGTTAAGGTTCACAGGGTAGGCTTTAACGGCACCGCTGAGTGGGGGAAATATTCCCTTTTTAAGGAGAACCTTTACGAGCAGATTCACGGCTTGAAGGCTGAAGGGGGGTGGAGCTGGGAGGGGTTCGACGCCTTCCAGTGTTTCTCCAAGCTCGTCGCCTCGAAGATAGATGAGCTTCACGAGTCGGACCCCTTCGACGTAGTTAACATTCACGACTGGCAGGTATTTTTTGTGCCCGACTTTTTGCGGGCATCTGCCCCCCTAGTCTACACGTGGCATGTGCCTTTCACCGAGAGAATGGGTGAAAGGTTGGGGGGAATAGTGGCTAAGCGTCTGAACAAGTGCGATGCCGTGATCTTCTCAACGCAGATGTATGCTAGGCACGCTGAACGTCTCGGTGTTCCGAGACAAAAAATGAGGTGTGTTCACCCGTTCGTCGACGTCGACCGCTTTAATATTCCCAACTCTGAGGGGGAACGCTTCAAGGAGGAGTTGGGAATACCCGCCGACGGCGAAGTCGTGCTTTGCGTCGCACGCATAGATCCAGTTAAAAGCCACGACGACCTCTTAAAGGCGTTCTCCATCGTTAAGGAGACGCGTAGATGGGCTAGCTTGGTCTGCGTCGGGAACGGCTCCTTGAGCGAGAACGTTCTGGGCATCAGGGATGAGAGAAAGGAGAAGCTGTTCAACCTTGTGGACGAGCTCGGCTTAAAAGAAGACGTCATCTTTACCGGCTACCTACCACCCGACTCCCTGCCTAAAGCCTACAAGATGGCTGACGTGGTCGTTCTCCCGTCGAAGATGGAGGGGTTCGGCTTAGCTATAACCGAGGCGATGGCGTCGGGGAAACCGGTAGTAGCCTACAACGTGGGCGGCGTCGGCGTCCAAGTCAAGGACGGCGTTAACGGTTTCCTCGTCCCCCTAGGGGACATTGAGGCGTTCGCGGACAGGATAATTCGGCTTCTCTCCAACAAGACGCTCAGAAGGCGTATGGGTATCGCTGCTAGGAGAATCGTCGAAGAAAAATTTAACGCTAAAATCGCCGTGAAGAAGTACCTAAGCGTTTTCAAAGAAGTTATGGAGAGACGAAGATGAAGATATGCCTTCTCAGCTACAGGGGTAACATGTGCTGCGGCGGGCAAGGCATATACCTCTATCATGTTTCTCGCGAGCTGGCAAAGCTTGGACACGATGTCCATGTAATAGTCGGCCCTCCATACCCGTTCGAAATGGACTGGGCAACAGTCCACAAGATTAAGACTCCCCAGTTCAGCGAGTTCACAGGGGAGAGGCTGACCGCAGAGAACCTTTCACTTCTCTCGGCATACGAGTACACGCTGGCCAACATAGGCGTCTTCCCTGAAATGTTCAGCTTCAGCATAAGAGCTTTCTTCAAGGTTAAGGAGCTAATGAGAAAGGAAAATTTCGACGTGATCCACGACAACCAATGCCTAGGCTACGGCCTGCTTCTAATTAAAGCTTTAGGCGTCCCAGTCATAGCGACGATCCACCACCCACTGCCCATCGACAGGATAATGGCCATGAGGCTCGCAAGAACCAGCAAGGAGAGGTTCAAGCAGATCATATTCTACCCCATGTTCATGCAAAAGATAGTCGCCAACTTCATGGACAGGGTGGTTACTGTCTCCCAGACATCCGCCAGAAGCATAATGAAGCACTTTAAGGTTCCGAGGAAAAAGATAAGCGTCATATATAACGGCGTTGACGCGGACGTTTTCAGGCCGATGGATGGGGGCAGCGGAGATGGAGACTATTACAGGCTTCTCTTCGTGGGAAACACTGATAACAGGGTGAAAGGCATAGGTCTGCTTCTCAGGGCTGTCAGGTACATGAAGGACGAGCTGGGACTCAACGTGAAGCTCACCATAGTTGACAGGTTCAAGGAGGAAGGGATAGCTCAGCCATTCATAAAGGAGTACGCGCTGCAAGATGACGTCTCATTCACAGGTTTCCTCACGATGGAGGAGCTAGCCCAGCAGTACGCCAGCTCAGACCTCGTCATGTTGTCGTCGATGTTTGAGGGGTTCAGCCTTGTTGCGGCTGAAGCCATGGCCTGCGGTAAGCCCGTCGTAGGCTTCAGGGTCGGCGCTCTCTCGGAGGTTGTTGAGAACGGCGTCACGGGCATACTCGTGGAGCCTGGCAACTGGAAAGAACTTGCCCACGCCGCAGCAATGCTCCTAGAAGACGAGAAGCTAAGAAAACAGATGGGCGCAAATGGGAGAAGGAGGGTTGAGTGCCTCTTCACATGGGAGAAGGCAGCTAGGGAACTCGAGAAAGTATACATGGAGGTTGCAGATGTTAACCATAAACCTTGACATATTTAGAGTGCGGGAAAGGGATGTGATTCTCGACGCTGGCTGCGGCGATGGAAGGCACGCTCTAACGATAGCTAAAACTCCGTGCCGCCTAGTCGCACTAGACACTTCTCGGATCGATCTTCTAAAGGTACTCTTCGTAATAAGGCTCATGAAGCGTGAAGGGGAACTGAAGGCGTGCGCAGAAGTTGTTAGAGGGGACGTGCGCAGGCTGCCATTCAGGGAGCAGTCCTTCTCAAAGGTCATATGCACGGAGGTGCTGGAGCACATAAGAGAGGACAGGGAAGCTATAGGGGAGCTGGCGCGCGTCTTGGACGGTAAGGGGTGCGTCGCTGTAAGCGTTCCCACGAGGGCTTCGGAAAGGCTTTACGGTAGGCTCTCAGACAAGTACTTCAGAACCCCCGGAGGACACATTAAAATATACAAGGCGGAAAATCTGGTGAAGAAGCTAGAAGAGAGTGGACTGCACACTGTCAGGGTTTGCTATGAGCACGCCCTACACACCATCTACTGGCTCCTCAAGTGCCTAGTGGGGCTCGACAACGACAAGGCGGTCATACCCGCCCTCTGGAGACTCCTCCTCATATACTCTCCGAGAGTTAAGCTCATAAGGGCGATCGAGGAGTTCTTCAACCACGTTTTCCCGAAGAGCATAGTCTTCTACTTGAAGAAAGATGTAGACGGTAAATGTTTTAAACGAAGGAAAGCATAGATTTCTTCAACTTCTGAAGGAAGGTGAGTTGATGAGGGTGCTCCTCGTAAACACGCCTTACTTGTTCTCCGAGTGTCCCACAATCCCCTTAGGCTTAACTTACATCGCAGCGGTCGTGGAGAAGAACGGATTCGAAGTCGAAGTTCTCGATCTTCTCGTCTCAAAGTATTCCGACGAGAAAGTTATGAGGAAGGTTGAGGAGTACAAGCCTGACGTTGTGGGCGCCAACTCTGTCACGATGAGCTTCCCCGCAGCCTCCAGGATTTTCAGATTTGTTAAGAAGGTGGATGAGGACATTCTAACCGTGGCCGGCGGCCCGCACGTGACCTTTAGCGACGTCCGGACGCTTGAGGAGGCCCCGTGGATAGACGTGGTGGTGAGGGGGGAAGGCGAATACACGTTCCTAGACATAGTCAAGGGGAGAGACCTCAAGGATATCGACGGGATAACCTTCAGGGAGGATGGAGAGATTGTCAGGAACAGGGACAGGAAGCTGATAGAGAACCTCGACGAGCTCCCCTTCCCGGCACGCCACCTCCTCCCCCTCTCGAAGTACATAGCATACCACTCAGGCTGCAGCCTCATAACTGGTAGAGGATGCCCTCACAGGTGCATATTCTGCGTGGGCTCAAAGATGATGGGTAGGAGGGTTAGGCTGAGGAACCCGAAGCTCGTCGTGGACGAGGTCGAGGAAGTTCTAGGGTACGGGTTCGACGAGGTGATCTTTGAGGACGACACTTTCACTCTAAACCACAAGCACGCCTTCGCTATATGCGACGAGATAATCAGCAGGGGGCTTAAGTTCAAGTGGTGTGCCAACGCTAGGGTCGACACGGTGACGAGGGAGCTTCTAGAAAAAATGAAGGAGGCAGGATGCCACTTTATAATGTTCGGAACCGAGAGTGGAAACCAAGAAATCCTCGACACGTGCAAGAAGAGGATAACGCTCGAAGAAATAAAGGAAGCAGTAAAGATGACGAAGGAGCTGGGAATAGGAGTCCTATCCTCATTCATACTGGGGCTTCCCGGAGAGACGAAGGATACCATAAAGCAGACAATGAAGTTCGCCGAGGAGCTTGGCCCCTTCTACGGTTTCCACCTCCTAGCACCATTCCCTGGGTCTGAGGTGAGAGAGAGGGCGAGCGAGCTCGGAATATTCATACTGACCGATGACTGGTCAAAGTATGACGCGAACAGGGCTGTGGCACACACTCACGCTGTGAGTGCAGATTACCTTAACAAGGTTGTCAGGGACTTCAACAGGGCGATAACGCGTGAGCTTAGAAGAAGGTTCAAGATGGCTGACCAAGGACTTTTGCCTCCGGAGGAAGTGGAGTCGCTCAACATTAGGCGCAGGCAGAGGCTCGCGTGGCACCTACTCAAATGGGATCTGATAGAGCAGCATGGCAGGTTGTCCTATGATGGGGCAGACCCAGCGCTTCGGCTTGCAGAGAGGGTCTTTGAGGTTGCCCGTTTGGAGGGAAAGTTTCCATTGGAGCTCGTCCACATGTTTATAAAGAACTACATGGAGAAGGGATTGCTAGAATACAGGTTGGAGGACGGGGTGGCAGTCTGGAGCTGGGCGTCCAACGAGGAACTAAGAAGGAAGTACGCTCCACAGGTGAAGGCACTGAAAAATTAGCGCAGCTGAGTTATAGGCGTCGACTCAGGGACTACTGGGCTTTCTTCTTCCTACTGGTTAAGGGGAACGAAAAGCCTCACGCTCACATTTTAAGGCAGGTAATCAATCTTTTTGGCCGAGAGCTGAAAGGGTTAAGGATGCTTGAGGTTGGAGCGGGAAGCGGGGTTGACAGCAGCTTCCTGGCAAGGCTCGGCGTCCACGTGTGCGCCGTGGACTATGCCACCTCCAGCCTTATAGCGTCCAAGTGGAGTGAAGTCGACGTCCAGCAGGCAGACGGAGAAAGGCTTCCATTCAGAGACGAGTCCTTCGACTTGGTTTTTTCTCAGGGCCTCATAGAGCACTTCAAGAATCCGAACAAGCTGATAAGCGAGAAGGTTCGCGTCACCAAGCGCGGAGGATTCATAATCATTGATGTTCCCCAAAGATACTCCCTCTACCACCTTTACAAGTCTTTTCTAATTGCCATCGGCTGTTGGCCCATGGGGTGGGAGCGGAGCTACAGCCTCTCTGACATGAAAACGATCGCCAAACACTACAACCTAACACTTGTTAGGGCGACCGGGTGGGGCTCGTGGCCCATCTCCGCGTCCAGTCTCAGAAAGCTCCGCGACAGGGGTTGGCTTCATGTGCCTGAAGGCTTACTGAGACTCTCCGAGAAAAACTGGGCCAAAGTAGAGGAGTCCCCTATTTCTTCATACTTAGGGATGAACATAACCGCTGTGTTCAGGAAGCCCTAAGCAGGTATGGCTACGAAAAAGGTATATGCCTGTCTCCCCCTTAACGCCCCGTAAAACTTCACAGGGCGGTTTCACGCTTGAGGCAGGTATTTGAAAGGAAACGCGTCGTCGAGTGGTGTGATGAGGGCGCGATCCCCCCGGAATACAACGCCGACTCAGACTTCGTCTTCAGAATGATGGGGCCGAGAACCATAAAAGCCCTATCTCCATCAACGAGCGAAATCATTTTAGACGTCGCCTGCGGGATGGGAATAGAAGTAGTCAGCATGGCGAGGCAGGGCTTACGAGTAGTAGGTGTTGACGTCTCAAAGATAATGGTGGCGAAGGCTAAAAAATACGTGGCGGGTTGCGGAGTCGAGGCAGACATAGTCCAAGGAGCCAGCGAGTGCCTGCCATTCAGGGACAGCTCGGTTGACGCCCTCATATGCAAAGGAGCCCTAGACCACTTCCATTACCCTCGCCGCTCAATCCGCGAATTCGCCAGAATACTCAAGCACGACGGAAAAGCCGTAATATCCGCTGCGAACATGGAGAGCCTGGGCTTCAAGCTTGCAAGACTCATAGACGCCCTCGGGCTCTCAGGCCTAAAGGAGAATGAAAAGAGGCCATGGGACATGCCGGAAGACCACACAATAAAAGTCGACTACAAAACCCTCAAAGCCTACACTCAAAACCTACTAAAACCCAGCCACATCGAAGGGCTATCCCTCTTCTGGAGCCTCCCACACTGGGGAGATCTCCTCGACAAACTCCCCAAAAAAATATCCGATTTCCTCCTAAATTTCTTGGACTTCATAGCTAGAAAGGTTCCAATAATAAGCGACATAATAATATTCAGGGGGAAACCGGAAAAATAAGCAATAAAGCCCAGAGTCCCCAATCTCACATCCATCAATATTTGCTGCTTTGCGTCAAGTCTCCGTCAAAAAAACGCCTTAACTCCCTCACCTCGCTGAAAAGCATCTTTGCGCCGTCTCCCGGGATGAAAAGAAAGAGTAGGGGATATAACTTCACTACTCCAAAACAGGAGAGAACAATCAATCTCCCATTCTGGAGAAAAGGTGTTCTCCACGAAAGAAGAAGTCCTAGTTTTTCTCGAGAACAAGAAAGTTTAAGATGCTGTGGGGCTTTTTCAACAAGGGCATTTACGATCTATCAGCATTCCACGTTGAGCAACCCCTTCAGCTCTACCTGAAGTACATTCTAGCAAAAGAACTCGTTTTTCCCGAGAACACACAGACATTCCAAGCTCTTCTCTGAACTGGCGAAAATAAAAAACGGCGAATTTCAAGCATCTTCGAGGGCAACGAGATAATCCTCAAAGACATAGAAGACGCCTACATTCTTTCAAGATACTACCAAGGGATACTTGAAAAGAGAAGTCGAAGCAGTGACCGATGCCCTAGAGAAATTCAAGGAGACGTTTAAGGAATGGATATCGTAAAAGCTTCTACTTAAAGAGAAAGAGGAAGGAAAAAGGTACTTCGAAAACTGCCTAGAATACGCTAGGAAAAGGGAGACGGCTCTAAAATACTTCGGTCAGGCAGAAGTGTACGTCTTCGGCTCAGCCATCGAGGGAAACTACCACCTCACCCTTTCAGACATAGACATAGTAGTTATAACAGAAAACTTCGAAAGAGAAAGAAGAGCTAAAATTCAAGGTCGACGTAAGAAGAAACATAGGCGACATCTTCGAGATACACGTCCTCAAACCACAACAATGGGAACCACAAGAGATTCGTCAAAAAATGCGTGTAAGTATAGAAACAAAACAAGCAACCACGATAATGAATCCCTAATGCCAACGCTTCTAACGTTTCCTCCCCCTCTCATGGAAATGTTTTCGGGATGAACGGGCAAAGCCCTCCTATCCATCTACTCTACAGTCAAACTTCCCACGTACACGATTTCAGCCCTCTTCCAGCTTAAACACGTTTCCATTCCCTTCCCCCCTACTCCGGCGGCATCCAACACCTAGGCACAGGACTGAGTCTCCCAGCACACCAATGTCATAGTTAACGGAGGCAACTTCTTTTCTTAACCATGTCTAGTTATGTAGCTGTTCCTCAAGAAACCAATTGGCGGAAAGGCGCTGAAGACGCGAAACGTAGGCCTGCAACTTAAAATCACTCTGAACCCTTCACTAACTTCTCTCCATCAATGGCTGAAGCCGCCCGCATCAGCAACCGCTTCAAGCAACCTAACATGCACCAACTTCTCCTCCCTCCAATGGTTGAGCAACCTTTACAGAAATCTCGGCAAGAAAGCCCAGAGCTTTGGTTCTGGGACGATTTCTGATGAGTTTAAACTATGACTACTAGGTGATGTGGTATTCTATGCCCATAAGGATAAAGAAAGCATAAGTAGAAAAAGCTGAAGGCTCATCCAAGAGAAACCTAGGACGACATCATTAAGAGATGATGAAGCATGTAAAAGGGCGAACACATTTAGTTTATAATCGAAGGCCACCAGCCCTGCATGACTTGCAGACAAATGCGCAAAGCCGTACAACGAGGTGAACTTTGAGAGGAGACTGGCATACATATGCTCCAAGAAGTTTTCATGGTATCCTAAACACCTCTACGCTAAATATGCCCTCACTGATTGGCCCAGCGACAAGTCGTAAACGAGAATGACGAGGCCTGAAGGAGCTTCCTAGCGCTGAAGAGGCTTGAGCTGAAGGAAGGCTTCTAACCACATAATTAGATTTTCAATGCCCAGCTGGAAGAAAAACGGCAGAAAGATCACAATTATTGAACGTGACTGCTGCAGAATTGACTATAAACACCAACGGTAAAGTAACGATGGCGGACAACTTCTGGGGCTTCAATTAATTAGGAAAAGCTGAGGGACTGCGTAGTGGATGTTGTAGATGAGCGAGCACAGAACATCGGACACGCGTCCATTCCGTTGCTCTGAAAAAGCGGGAAAAAGAAGGAGGAAGATTTTCAAGTGCTTGAATTGTGGTTTGGAGACGAATAGGATCTGTGAGCGTCCTAGACATAGGCTGCCTCCAGGAGACATTGTTAAATAGTGGCACGTTGCTTCTAGGGGTGGAATGGGGTGAGGTGGAGCCCAGAAGGGCGATGAACAACCAACCAATGAAAAACCCAGAAGCAAGAACCACGACTTCAGTCGTGGAGAGCGTCAACTCGGCGCGTCATGAACCTGTAGACCGACTCCCTGTCAAAATTGCAACTCCTCACCTCGCTTACTCTTAACATTTCCCATATTTTTACGAGAAACTTAATATTCATAAAAGCAAAGTTATAAATTATAAAAAATAAAGTTTAGTAAAGGAGAGGTGGACGATGGAGGAACATAGGGCGCACTTCAGACTACTTCTCGCAGCTCTGCTGATGGCATCGATAATCATGCCACTAGCCCTAACCTTCACCTCTTTCCCCGCTCAATCACTATTCCTCCCGCCGACAGCCAACGCCCAACCACCAGCAACAGTCAAAGAGTTCAATCCTCCATGGTGGAACTACGCCTTCAGATACAGGATACAAGTCAACCTTACAGACGTGTCGGGCGTGGAGCATGTTGACCAACCAGTGGATGTTTATCTCACCTTCGACAATGGAACATGCTACAATAACAGCTTACGAGTAAGGTACTACGATGGGACGTGGCAGATGGTGCCATGCCAAGTATGGAATGAGACGTACTGGGAGGGGACAAGCTACTACAAGTCTCTCACCCTAACATTCTACTTCAACGTCGGCGCCAACTCTACACGAACATACTACGTTTACTACAACGACGCGGACAGCGGTGTTGAAGCCTACACCAACGATGTATGGTGGAGCTTCAATGGGACACATTACACCTTCGAGAGCAGCACCTACAGGGCTAACTGCTCGATCGCCGCTAGAGGCGGCAAGATAGAGGATTGCTACAACAAGATATCCGGAACATACTGGACTAGCAGAACAATAAACGACCCCCTTGGAAACTGGGGCTTCCACTGGAACCCGGACTACGACTACAGCACCGGAACCACGTCAAAGTACCCGCCTCAAGCCTACCAAGTGGTCGAGTCAGGCCCCCTCTTCATAATTTACACCACGAGGGCTAAGCTCGGAGACTACGACGCCTACTGCAACATAACATACAGGTTCTTCAAGTGGGGCTGGATGTGCGAAACAAACTCCACCTTCAACAGTCCAGCAAGCGGTAAAGACTACAGGAACAACGAATGGGTTTTTAACCCGGCAATAATGCGCAACCTCACCTACAAGTACCAAAGCGGAGTAACAACAATAACTTTTGGCGAAGGCAACCAACAAGTTAACCTGCAAAACTACACGTATAATCCTCTCTTATGGTTCTGCCTGTGGGATCAGATCGACGGTGAGGCAGCCGGCACATTCGACCTCGCCGCCCCAATAGTGAACGGTGCAATTGTGCGTCAGGGATACTGGTATTACCGCGTCTTCTGGCGTGGAACCTCGTACTACGAGTTCTGGGACAGGTACTGGGGGGTAGTTGACTTTAACGCTGGCGGGTGGATATACGAGAAGTTCGCAGTATACATCTGGGACGGAAGAAATGGATATTCTCCGTTCCAGAGTTTTGCTGAAGGGATGAAGGCGCAGCTAAGCGTGAGCGTCGGGCAGCCAGAAGACGTCTTCTACAGGCTGGAAGTGACGGTTACGGACCCGACGGGGCACCCGATACCGAACGCAAACGTCAGCGTCTACAACGACGAGAGTTACAGTGAGCTTAACGCTTCCAAGCTCACAGATGAGAACGGGAAGTGCACGTTCCTCCTCTACTACAGAGATAAATATTACTTGCAGGCTGAGCTTGAACTCGGCTACCTTCCCGCCGGAGACAGGTACATAAACCAGACAGGAGAGTGGGTTCCTGGCAGTAGCCCGTCAGAGGTCACCATAATCCTTAACTGTACGCGCCTCTACCTCGAGGTCTACGATAAGTTAGGGGCCCGCGTCCAGAACGCTAACGTATCAATACGTTATACTGCAGGCGGACCCGGTAACATTACGGATCAGAGCGTCGACCAGTACTATGCCAACATAAGCTTGTATGTCAAGGCAGGTGCACAGTTCTTCGTGAACGTGTCGACGACGGCAAACCCCGACGAGTCCATCCGCCTCTTCAACATGAGTGACGGGCAAGAGATAAGTCAGCCTCTCAGCATAAGTGGTCCAGCGAGCATCCGGGTGGAGCTTGAGCGTTCACTTGACATGAGGCAAACAGTGCTTGTTTGCATCAACGGTGGCTTTATCTCAGTTAACTGGAGCGATAAAGCTTTCCTCTCGGTGTGGCTTAATTGGACGCCTCCTAACGTGGGCGTAGACGCTGATTGGGTCAATTTTAGCATATCCCACATAAATGGGACACTGGTTTACGGGCCTGTCACGATGAACAAGAACGGTTCTACTGTTGGACACTGGTATTACGAGCTTAACACGAGTGATGCTGGGATGATTGGCGGCTACACCTACCTACTCACATTCTACGGGAAGCCGAGCAACCCCAGCCTTTACGCTTACCCTACGCCATTGACCGTGTACTTGCAAGTTAAGGAGCTTCCTCTCACCGTGATTTATGAGCCGTTCATAAATACGACTTGGAGCTCGCCTCCCTCATTCAGCGTCAGCGTCTACCTGAATGACACTACCCGCAACCTGCCAGTTACAGGCGCAACGGTAAGCTACTCGTTCCTCAATACGCCCTACAGCGGAAACATGGCTAACCTTGGAAACGGAACGTATGCTATCCCGAGTGACGTTCTAAAGGAACTGGCTAGCGGCTCTTACATTATTGAGGTCGTGCCGTTGGCTCAGAACTATACTGCTCAGCTTATTAGAATTGCGCTGGTGATAAATTCAATCCCCACCAATATGAAGCTGTCCTCTGAGTCGCTTCAGGGGGGCCAGCTGACGGTTATATACAACAGAACTTTGACGCTTTCAGTCGAGTTCAAGGATGGCGGCGGTAGCCCCATCACTAATGCTATCGTCACGTGGTCAATTAGTGGAACTGATTACTCGGGTGCTATGACCGAGACGCAGGGAGGAGTTTACAAGGCTACCTTAGACCTCAGCGAGCTATCCCTGCCTCCGGGAACATACGTTATGAGCATTATCGCGTTGAAACCGAACCACCAGGTTCAGAGTGTTGTGGTGCCCCTCTCGGTCTCACCTATACCCTCCACGTTGACGTTACAGGTGTTTCCGCTGTCGAGCAAGTTCCTCGTGGGACAGTACAGCTTGGTGGAAAACAACGTCCCGTTTGTCCCGTTGCTTTTCACAGTCAAGGACGACTTGGGAAACCCTGTGACCGGCGCGAACGTTACACTGCTCGGCCTGCCCGTGTGGGAAGTCTCGCCCGGCCTCTACTTTACACTAATTCCAGTTTACGGTTTGCCTGACGCGACATTACCGTTAACCATTCAGGCTCAGAAGGAAAACTATCAGCCGGCGTCCGCCGTCACGCTGGTCAACGTGAAGGAGTGGACTGTGCCGCTGGTGGGGCTGCCATACAAGGTCTTCCTAGCGCTGCTTGCAGGCGTGCTTGTGCCTTCATCAGCATTCGCCTCATACGTTTACCTGCAGAGGGCTAGGATCCCGCCGCTCGTAAGGAGGATCGACTACTTAATCGAGAGGATTAGTAGGGGGCTTCCTGTAGAGGTTGGCAAACCCAAGGCGAGGGGCGACGTGATACTCGGCATACTCAGAGATGAGTTGTCCGTTGTCGGTGTTGAGCCGATGCCTGTAGCCTTCGTGCCGCCCGAAGTTGCCGATAAGCTGGTTCCGCTGCTCGTCGAGGCCGGCAAGAGCGAGAGCGAGGCTCAGGTCATACTCGCCGAGCTGAGGTCGACGTCACCGGCTGAGAGGGAGAAGTTGCTGGAATCCATAGGCGTGCCGCCAGACCTGTCAGCGGCCATACTGCGAGAGCTGGAAAAAGAAGAGGAACGAGGCGAAGAGCGTAAGAAACCGAGAAGAAGAGCAAAGAAGAAAGCGGGAGAAGCAGAGGAAGAGCAAGCCATCAAACCTGGAGAAGGTGGCGGCGGGGTTGAGGTAGAAGGAAAGGACGAAGAGGGCACTAAAGGAGAGGAGAGCTAGCACAGCTTCACACATTTCATCATTATTTTTTATTTTGACTTGAATTCGCCGCTATGAACATAGGGTAGCACGTTTTTATCCAAGAAATCTTCCACGGTTATTCCTTCCCTTAGTTCTCATGAAAAGTGGTGTAAATAAGCGAAAGATAAAAAAAAGAAAGATGAATATGGAAATTATGTAAGTTACAGGTTTTCTCCTTAAGGTTTCCTTAGTCGGGGGGTTGCGCTTGGAGTTTAGGGGGGTTGTCGAATG